>NZ_JARWAM010000003.1:0-367162 GCF_031451695.1 Franzmannia qiaohouensis | reverse complement strand
CGCCGTTGGAGGTCTACGCCGAGGTACTCAAGAAATCGGTCGCCGATCCGAACACCATTCAATAGCGTTGCGCTTGGTCATTGAGACCGCCGGGCTATCGCTCTCTTTTTTATAAAAGCCTGTCCGTAATAGGCAGGCTTTTCTCATCCGATACGAAGGTTATATGTGAAGTTCTGACTCGTTTAGCTGGAATTCATCGTATATTTCTAGCTTTTTCATAATGGCGGGTAGCACTTGGTGAATGGCCCTCATGCCGACCAGTAGCTCATTCATGTAGATGTCGGGGTGAAGCCGGGATGTGTTGGATCCAAAGCTTTCCATCTCAGCTTCATTGTCTAACTCTTCAGCAGAGCTATAGACTATCTTGAGCAGTTCCGCGCGTAGTGGAATTCCAGCACGAAACGCTTTTTCCTTAATTATGGCTATCCATTTTTTGTAGTCAGATAGTGTCTGATGCCTGAATTTTCGAAAATTCGGAGCGATGCTCTCGTCGACTTCGATCTTGCAGGCGGCCAGGGAAAGCAGGCATGCTTCTATGTCACCGCCTGGAGTATCGAACGCGTCAAGTTCGTCATCATAGACTAAATTATAAATATATGCTGCGTAAAATCCATAAACACTGTTTAGTGAGCTGTAGATTCTGTATATGATAGAAGGGTGCGGGCTTTCGATAAGTGCTTCAAGCTGCTCATCTTCCAGCGCGTCATAGTCCACATCAAGCTCTATTGGGAAAGCTTTTGGTATAGAAACTCCCATTTCTTTTAACGTTCGGAAGGTGCTCCAGCAGAGCATTCCCGTTTCATCTTCCAATGGGCGGGTGTAGTACCCGGTCTCTGCTCCTTCGTGTGCTAGCTCGGCCAGATAGGTAATGAGTTTTTTCCATTTCAGGCTGTTTTCTTTTGAGCCTGACCAGAGAACGAAAGTTGGATCTAGGTCGCCGACGTCTGCCAACTCTTTGAGTCTATCCTGCATTGGAATAGACATATGTTCGCCTTTTTTCCACTTCGTGATCTGTGTTGGCGACACATCGAGGCGAGTGGCCAGCTCTTTCTGACTGCATTGCAAGTGGCTCAAGGCAAGCTTTACGAGTGCTTCACTGTCCATGGCAAGCGTCCTCTGTACGGAGCAATGAGGGAAGTGTCTTCAGTCTAGACGAATGTTTAGTAAATTTCAAATAAAATTAACTAAATTTTAAAGGTGGTGACTGCGGAGGGTGGCATGCTGGAAGGCGCTGAGGGAGCCGGATGCCGAAATTTTCGGCTAGCTCACCTGCCCCGGAGTGCCTTCCAGTAGGTGGTTCCAGCCTTGTTCGGTCGTCGCCAGGGGAGAGCTGGCTGGATCAAGCGCTCCGCACGACAGAACCCTTGGCTTGGCACTATCAGTCACTCCCGGGGCCACCGAAGCGCGGTGCCGAGCTGATACACTGTCCCCATTGAGAAGTAAGATGAGCCGGCCTGCCCGGCACCGGACAGTGAGGGATGGATGAACACCACGGAACAGCAGTTTCTCAAGGAGCTGGACGACAAGCTCTGGAAAGCCGCCGACAAGCTGCGCTCCAACCTGGATGCCGCCAACTACAAGCACATCGTGCTGGGGCTGATCTTCCTCAAGTACGTGTCGGATGCCTTCGCGGCGCGTCAGCATGAGCTGCGCAAGCTGTTCCAGACTGAGAGCGATGAGCTCTACCACCTGCCTCGTGAGGACTACGACGGCGATGCCGAGTACCGGGCAGCTCTCGAGGAGGAGCTGGAGGTTCTGGATTACTACCGCGAGGCCAACGTCTTCTGGGTGCCCAGGACGGCGCGCTGGAGCACTCTCAAGGAGAAGGTGGCACTGCCTATCGGCTCCGTGCTATGGCAGGACGCGCAAGGAAAAGACGTGAAGCTGCGCTCGGTTTCCTGGTTGATCGACAATGCCCTTGACGAGATTGAGAAGAGCAACGAGAAGCTCAAGGGCATTCTCAACCGCATCGGCCAGTTCCAGCTCGACAACGACAAGCTGATCGGCCTGATCAACTCCTTCTCCGATACCTCTTTCTCGCAGCCGGTCTATAAGGGCCAGAAACTCGACCTGCGCAGCAAGGACATCCTCGGCCACGTCTACGAGTACTTCCTCGGCCAGTTCGCCTTGGCGGAGGGCAAGCAGGGCGGCCAGTACTACACCCCCAAGAGCATCGTCACCCTGATCGTGGAGATGCTGGAACCTTACCGGGGGCGCGTCTATGACCCGGCGATGGGCTCGGGTGGCTTCTTCGTCTCCAGTGATCGCTTCATCGAGGAGCACGCCAGCGAGCAGCACTACGACCCGACCGAGCAGAAGAAGCACATCTCCATCTACGGGCAGGAGTCGAATCCCACCACCTGGAAGCTGGCGGCGATGAACCTGGCCATCCGGGGCATCGACTTCAACTTCGGCAGGAAGAACGCCGATACCTTCCTCGACGACCAGCACCCGGACCTGCGCGCTGATTTTGTGATGGCCAACCCGCACTTCAACCAGAAGGAGTGGTGGCACGAGTCGCTGGCCGAGGACGTGCGCTGGAAATATGGCACCCCGCCCAAGGGCAACGCTAATTTCGCCTGGATGCAGCATATGCTGCACCACCTGGCGCCGGTGGGCAGCATGGCACTGCTGCTGGCCAACGGCTCCATGAGCTCCAACACCAGTGGCGAGGGCGATATTCGCCGCCACCTGGTCGAGGAGGACCTGGTGGAGTGCATGGTGGCCCTGCCGGGGCAGCTATTCACCAACACCCAGATTCCCGCCTGCATCTGGTTCCTGACCAAGGACAAGAGCGGTGGCTTTTCGCCCAACAAGGTGAAGAAGCGCACCCGCCGTGGTGAGGTGCTGTTTATCGATGCTCGCCAGCTTGGCTATATGAGGGATCGGGTGCTACGCGACTTCACCATCGAAGATGTCCGCAAACTCGCAGATACCTTCCATGCCTGGCAGCGTGGGGAGGAGGAATTCGGCACCGCTTACGAGGATGTGCCCGGCTTCTGCAAGTCCGCCAGTCTGGAGGAGATCAAGAAACACGATTTCGTGCTGACCCCCGGCCGCTACGTCGGCGCTCCGGAGCAGGAGGGCGATGGCGAGCCTTTCGCCGAGAAGATGGCGCGGCTGACCGCGCAGCTCAAGGCGCAGTTCGAGGAGAGCGATCGGTTGGAGGCGGAGATCAAACGCAACCTTGGGGGGCTGGGGTATGAACTTTGATGAGTCAGCATACATCCCTGATGGATGGCGGATCGTAACCGTTGCAGAATTGGTTGCGGATGGTGTTATAGAGAAGCCTCTGGATGGTAACCACGGAGGTATACATCCGAAAGCCTCTGACTATGTTGATCATGGAGTCCCGTTCATCATGGCATCTGATCTTGATGAGGGCCATGTAAACCTGGCTAAATGCAAATTTATTTCTGATGTTCAGGCTAAGGAGCTTCGGAAAGGCTTTGCAGTTGCCGGAGATGTATTGCTGTCCCACAAGGCAACGATTGGGCGCACTGCTATTGTGCAACCATCTGAGCACCCGTTCATTGTTCTCACTCCCCAAGTCACCTATTACCGAGTGACTGATACAAGTAGCCTGAATGCGGTTTACCTTAAGGCCTATTTTGATTCTCCGCTGTTTCAAACTATCTTGGGGCAATGGTCGGGGGCTGGTTCGACACGTGCATACCTCGGAATCACCGGGCAGCTTAAACTTCCGATTATCGTTCCGCCGATAGAGGTTCAAAATTTTATCGCGCAACAGGCTAGGGTCCTTGGAGAAAAGATCCAACTCAACCACCAGATCAATCAGACCCTTGAGCAGGTGGCTCAGGCCACTTTCAAAAGCTGGTTTGTCGACTTTGAGCCGGTCAAGGCTAAGATGGCGGCGCTAGAAGCCGGTGGTGGCGACGAGGACTCCCTGCTGGCCGCCATGCAGGCCATTTCCGGCAAGAACATTGAGCAGCTTGAGCGCTTGAAGGCCGAAAGCCCCGAGCAGTATGCCGAGCTGAAGGCCACCGCGGAGCTGTTCCCCTCGGCGATGCAAGAGAGTGAGCTGGGGGAGATCCCGGAGGGGTGGAAGTGCCTTGCACTGGATGAGATTGCGAAGTACCAGAATGGCTTAGCTCTGCAGAAGTATCGTCCCGAGAACGAAGATGTCTATCTGCCTGTCGTGAAGATAGCCCAGCTTAAAAAGGGCTTCGCAGATGGCGAGGAGAAGGCTTCTCCCAACATCAAGCCAGACTGCATCATCGACAATGGAGATGTGGTTTTCTCGTGGTCTGGATCATTGATGGTCGACACATGGTGCGGAGGCAAAGCTGCACTCAATCAGCACTTGTTCAAGGTGACCTCGAAAACCCACCCTAAGTGGTTGTACTACCAGTTCACCAAGCACAATTTGGAGGGGTTTCAGCGCATCGCTGCTGCCAAAGCTGTGACTATGGGCCATATCAAGCGTGAGCATCTGAAAGCAGCCTTGTGTGTCATACCTGATGCAGCTGTGATTGATGCTGCTGAAAAGCTGCTTGGTAATATGCTGGAAAAACAGATTGAGCTGCGCTTGGAGTCTAATATCTTGTCTGAGCTTCGCGACACCCTGCTCCCCAAACTCCTCTCCGGCGAGCTGACGATTCCCGATGCGGAGGAGTCGGTAGCCGAGTTACAGGACGTCGCCCATGTATAAGATCGATCCCGCCCAGAACCGGATCGCGCCGCTGGAGGCCAGACGCTTTGGCGAGCTGGGCTTTACCGAGCGCAAGCACCTGCAGGAGTGGCTGGAGAATTGCCCGCAGGCGCTGGCTCAGGGGGAGGGCGAGGAGCTGCTGATCATCCAGAAGGAGTTCGACGGCTTCGACGACACCCGCGAGCGGTTGGACCTGCTGGCCATCGACAAGGAAGGCAATCTGGTGATCATCGAGAACAAGCTCGATGACACCGGTCGCGACGTGGTGTGGCAGGCGCTGAAATACGCCGGCTACTGCGCCAATCTGAGCAAGGCGCAGGTAGTCGACATCTACCAGCGTTACCTGAACCAGAAGGTGCAGGAAACCGGCCAGCCTACCACCAGCGCGGAAGACAGCCTGATCGAGTTTCTGGAGGTGGATGGGCTGGAGGCCGCCCAGATCAACCGCATCAAGACCCAGCGCCTGATCTTCGTTGCTGCCCGCTACCGCAAGGAAGTCACCAACACCGTGCTCTGGCTCAGCCAGTTCGGTATTGCCTGCCAATGCTTCAAGGTGACGCCCTATCAGGCCGGTGAGGAGCTGTTCCTCAACGTGGAGCAGATCATCCCGACCCCGGAATCCAGCGAGTTCATGATCGGCATGGTGGCCAAGGAGGTCGAGGAGAAGAGCGCCGACACCGAGCAGAAACACCGCCATACGCTGCGACTGGCCTTCTGGGAGCAGGCGCTGGAGGCGTTCAGCCAGAGTAACTGTGCGCTGTACAACAATATCAGCCCGGCCAAGGATCACTGGCTGAGTGCCGGCTCGGGAATCTCGGCCATGCCTTATCAGCTGATATTCGGGAAGAACGAGATTCGGGTGGGGCTCAGTCTGCAGAATAGCCAGGCCGAGGCGAATCAGTTCGTATTCGATAGGCTGAACGCGAGCAGGGAAGAAATCGAGGAGGCCTTCGGCGATAGCCTCGACTGGCTGCCCTTGCCGAACAAGAAGGCCTGCCGTATCCAGTATGCGAAGCCGGTTGATGGTTACGACAAGGCCAACTGGCCGGGCATGATCCAGTGGATGGTTCAACATATGACCCGGCTGGAAAGCGCACTGCGCGAACCGTTGAAGGCGATCAACCAGCAGCTGAAGCTGGCGACGCGGCCGTCGGTCGAGGTGTCTGATGCTTGAAATCGACTCCCTGGAAGATATCGCCGCCCTGCGCGAGAGCGTGGACGTGGAGTGCAAACTGGCCCAGGGGCGTGACGGCAAAGGGGCGCTGCCCAAGGAGTTCTGGCCCACTTATAGCGCCTTCGCCAATACCCAAGGCGGCGATATTTTCCTGGGGGTGCGGGAACGCTCCGGTGGTCGCTTCGAGCTGGCCGGCGTTGCCGATCCGCAGAAGGTGCTCGATGACCTCTGGACGGGGCTCAATAACTCCCAGAAGGTCAGTATTAACCTGCTACGTGACCGCTGGGTGCGCACTCTCGAGATCGATGGCAAGTCCGTCGTGCACATCCATGTGCCGGCGGCGACGCGTCAGCAAAAGCCGGTCTATCTGCGCGGCAATCCCCTGACCGGCACCTATCGCCGCTTCAACAGTACCGATCACCTCCTGGGCGAGGAGCAGGTGCGCCGCATGTTGGCCGAGCAGGTTGAGGACAGCCGCGACAATGAGATCCTCCCAGGCTTCGGCCTGGACGATCTGGACGTCGAGAGCTTCAACCAGTACCGCCAGTTGTATGCCAATTTACAGCCGGATCATCCCTGGAACCAACATGATGCCCAGGCATTCCTGTATCAGATTGGTGGCTGGCGCAGGGATCGGGAGACGGGGCGCTCGGGGCTGACCCGTGCCGGTCTACTGATGTTCGGCCAGCAGGTCGCTATTATCGAGGCGTTTCCCAACTATATGTTGGATTATCAGGAGCGACCCGAGCCCAAGGCAGAGCTACGCTGGGTCGATCGGCTGACTCTGGATGGCAGCTGGTCGGGGAACGTGTTCGACTTCTATCGCCGTGTGATTCGCAAGTTGACCGCCGATCTCAAGGTGCCTTTCGCGCTGGAGGGCGATCAGCGTCAGGACGATACCCTGGTCCACAAGGCGCTACGGGAGGCCTTGGTCAACACCTTGGTGCATGCAGACTATACCGGGCGGGCTTCGATTCTGGTGGTCAAGCGGCCGGATATGTTCGGGTTCCGCAACCCCGGCCTGATGCGGGTGCCGGCGGATCAGGCCATGGCAGGCGGCCACAGTGATTGCCGTAACCGCTTGCTGCAGAACATGTTTCGTTATGTCGGCCTGGGCGAGAATGCGGGTTCGGGGCTGCCCAAGATCTTCCAAGGCTGGTCGAGCCAGCACTGGCGCAAGCCGGTACTTCGCGAGGCTCACTCGCCCTCGGACCAGACCCTTTTGGAACTGCATATGCTCAGCCTGGTACCGGAGTCCGTCCTGGCAGAGTTGCGTGGCTCCTTGGGAGAGAGCGTCTTCGCTGACCTGTCGGACAAGGAGCGCCTGATCCTGGTCACTGCCGTTATTGAAAAGGCCGTGAATCATCGCCGAATGATGTCCATCCTGGATATCCACCCTCGCGATCTCAGCCAGCTCCTTTCGGGGTTGGTGGAAAAGGGGCTAATGTTGCGCAATGGTGCCGGGCAGGGAACGGTCTATTTCCTACCAGATGCGCATTTGGAGGATATCTTCACCGAGCTGGAAATGGCAGAAGGTGACGCTGGTGTCAGCACCGGACCTTTCAAGGCTAACTCTGAACCTTTGGACACGAGCTCCGGACCTTTGGAAGCGAGCTCCGGACCTTTGGAGACGAGCTCCGGACCTTTGGAGGCGAGCTCCGGACCTTGGGAGGCGTTGCAAGAGTTGGCGAGACCCATCGCCGAGAAGGGCAAGGCGCCGAAGGCCCAGGTGGAGGAAGTCATCCTGGCCCTTTGCTGCCGGTGTCCATTACGGTTGGATGAACTGACTCGCTTGCTCAATCGCTCGGCGGAGTCTTTGCGCAAGCATTATCTGCAGCCCATGGTCAGAGCTCGACGGCTCAAGCTGCTGTACCCGACCAAGCCAAATCACCCCCAGCAGGCCTATATCACGGAGGAGTCAGTTCATGATCAGTGAAAGCCAGCTGGAGCAGCTCTGCCTGGAGTGGTTCGCTGACAATGGCTGGGAGATTTCCCACGGTCCGGATATTGCTCCCGACGGCGATGCCCCAGAGCGCCAGGACTACCGCCAGGTACTGCTGCTGGGCGATCTCGAGGCGGCGGTACGACGTCTGAATCCACAGTTGCCGGAGAGCGCTGTGGAGCAGGTGTTGGCCCGGGTGGCGAAGTCGGAGAGCCTCGACTTGATGGTAAGCAATCGGGCCTTCCACCGCCTGCTGCTGGAAGGCGTGCCGGTGACCTACAAACGCGATGAGCGGGAGGTGCATGACCACGCCTTCCTGATCGACTTTTCGCATATCGAGACCAACCGCTTCCGCGCCATCAACCAGTTCACCATCGCCGGCGGCAAGCAGCTGCGCCGTCCGGATGTACTGGTCTTTATCAACGGCTTGCCGTTGGCGGTACTGGAGTTGAAGAGCCCCATTAGCGAATCCACCGATGTTTGGGACGCCTACCATCAGATCCAGACCTACAAGGAGGAGCTGCCCGAGCTGTTCGCCACCAACGAGGCGTTAGTTGTCAGCGATGGCTATAACGCTCGGGTGGGCTCGCTCACCGCCAGCCAGGAGCGCTTTATGCCCTGGCGCACCATCAAGCACGAGGACGACAAGCCATTGCTGGAGTGGCAGCTCGAGACCCTGGTGCGTGGCTTCTTCGACCGCGAGCTGTTCCTCGACTACATCCGCTACTTCGTACTGTTCGAGACCGATGCCGAGAAGCTGATCAAGAAGATCGCCGGCTACCACCAGTTCCATGCCGTGCGTGAAGCGGTCAAGGCCACGGTGATCGCCGCCCGGCGGAATGACGACCTCGGCGAGCGGAGAGCGAGCTATGCGGATCGAGTCGTCGTCGGCAGCAAGAAGGCGGGGGTAGTGTGGCATACCCAGGGCTCTGGCAAGAGCATCTCCATGTGCTGCTATGCGGGTAAGCTGCTCCAGCAGCCGGAGATGAACAATCCGACGCTTATCGTGGTGACCGATCGCAACGATCTGGATGGCCAGCTGTTCAGCACCTTCAGTGCTGCTCGCGAATTGCTACGCCAGGACCCGGTGCAGGCCGATGACCGTGACACCCTGCGTCATCTGCTTGCCGAGCGGGAGTCGGGTGGGATCATTTTCACCACGGTACAGAAGTTCGCCCTGCTGGAAGGCGAGTCGCAGCACCCGGCGCTGAATGACCGCCATAACCTGGTGGTGATCTCTGACGAGGCGCACCGAAGCCAATACGGCCTCAAGGCCACCCTCAAGCAGGATGGCCGTTACACCTTCGGCTACGCCAAGCACTTGCGCGATGCGCTGCCCAATGCGGCCTTCATCGGCTTCACTGGCACGCCCATCGCTAACGAGGACAAGGACACCCGGGCCGTCTTCGGCGAGTACGTCTCCATCTACGATATTCAGGATGCGGTGGATGACGGTGCCACGGTGCCGATCTACTACGAGTCGCGGCTGGCCAAGCTGGAGATCAACCGCGATGAGATCGAACAGCTCTCCGACCAAGTCGAGGAGGTCATCGAAGACGAAGAGGATGTCGGCCGCCGCGAGCGTACCAAGGGGGAGTGGAGCCGACTGGAGAAACTGGTCGGCGCCAGGCCGCGTCTAAAGGAAGTCGCTGCCGATCTGGTCGCGCATTTCGAGACGCGAAGCGAATCCATGGACGGTAAGGCGATGATCGTGGCCATGAGCCGCGACATCTGTGCCCATCTCTACAACGAGATTACTGCGCTGCGCCCGGCGTGGCATGACCCCGATCCGGAAAAGGGCGCGATCAAGATCGTGATGACCGGCTCCGCATCCGACAAGGCGCTATTACAGCCACACGTCTACAACAAGAAGACCAAGAAGCGCCTGGAGGCGCGTTTCAAGAACCCCGACGATCCACTCAGGCTGGTGATCGTACGGGACATGTGGCTGACCGGCTTCGACGCGCCCTGCTGTCATACCATGTACGTCGACAAGCCGATGAAGGGCCACAACCTGATGCAGGCCATTGCTCGGGTGAACCGGGTGTTCAAGGACAAGCCGGGTGGCCTGGTGGTGGATTACATCGGCATTGCCAACGAATTGAAGCAGGCGCTGAAGACCTATGCCGAATCCCAGGGGCGTGGTGCGCCGACCCACAGCGCCGAAGAGGCCTATGCGGTGCTGCTGGAGAAGCTCGACATCATCCACGGCATGTTCGCCAAGGGACCCAAGGGGGAGGGCTTCGATTACGGCGGTTTCGAAGAATATCCGCAGAAGCTGCTGGTGCCCGCCGCCAACTATATCCTCGGCCTGGAAGATGGCAAGAAGCGTTTCCTGGATGCGGTGCTGGCGATGAACAAAGCCTATTCGCTGTGTGGCACCCTCGACGAAGCCCGTGCCCTGCACAAAGAGATCGCCTTTCTCTCTGCGGTGAAGGCCGCCATTACCAAGGTGACCAGCGTCGATCACAAGCTGAGCCAGGAGGAGAAGAACTCGGCGCTCAAGCAGATACTCGACAATGCGCTGGTGGCGGAGGGCGTGGCCGACGTCTTTGCCCTGTGCGGGCTCGACAAGCCCAATATCGGGCTGCTCTCTGACGAGTTCCTCGAAGATGTGCGCCAGATGCCCTATCGCAACCTGGCGGTGGAGTTGCTGGAGAAGCTGCTCCGGGACGACATCAAAGCGCAGACTCGCAGCAATGTGGTGCAGGAGAAGAAGTATTCCGACCGCCTGCAGGAGACGCTGCGCAAGTACCATAACCGGGGCATTGAGACCGCCCAGGTGATCGAAGAGCTGATTAGTATGGCCAAGCAGTTCAAGGCCGAGATGGAGCGAGAGCAGAACCTGGGACTCAACCCCGACGAGATCGCCTTCTATGACGCCCTGGCCACCAACGAGAGCGCTGTGCGCGAGCTGGGCGACGAGACGCTGAAGAAGCTTGCTGTGGAGGTCACCGAGAAGCTGCGTAAGTCCACCACCGTTGACTGGCAGGTACGTGAGAGCGTGCGTGCTCGGCTGCGTATCCTGGTGCGGCGGACACTGCAGCGCTATAAGTACCCACCCGACAAGGCGCCTGAGGCCGTCGAACTGGTGCTGAAGCAGGCCGAGGCATTGTCAAATGGGTGGGCACTGGCTTGATAAAGGCCTCCCATTTTCATTATGGCCTTGCCTTCAGAAGCGATCGACCCGGAACGGGGCCATATCCACCGCGGGCGTTTCGCCATCCATCATCTGGGCGAGCAGCTCGCCGGTGGCGGGGCCGAGGGTGAAGCCCTGGTGAAGGTCGAGCGCGCCCCCGGGTTGGCCTAAGCTTGGCAGCATGAGCGGCTTGCTGGAGACCCGTCATGCGCCACCTCTTCCTGATGCGTCACGCCAAGGCTCGCCAGGCTAGCGGCGACATGAGCGACCACCAGCGGCCGCTGCGCCGGTGTGGGCAGCGACAGGCCGCCGCCATGGCCGGCCCCCTGCAGCGCTGGGGCGCCCTGGCGGGTGAGATCCACGTCAGCAGCGCGCGGCGGGCCTGGGAGACCCTGGTAGCCCTTGAAGCCGCCGTACCCACCTTGGGCCTCGCCGCACGGGCCCTCCGCCAGGATGCACTCTACGCCTTCGAGGGGGAGGCGCTGCTTGACTGGGTGAAGCGCCTTCCCGACCCGACCGAGCGGGTGCTGGTGATCGGCCACAACCCGGCCCTGGTGGAGCTCGGCCGTTGGCTCTGCCATGACGCGCCAGACCGGCTGCCCACCGGCGGCCTGCTGCATCTCGTTTTGCCGGCTGTCCCTTGGCAGGCACTCGTGCCGGATTGCGCTCGGCTTGCCGCCAGCCTGGTGCCGGCGGCGGCCAGCTACGCGCTCTTTCAGCGCTGTGCCCCCACGCCGCGCGCGCAGGGCAAGGCCGACCTGGCTGGCTGCCTCCAGATGCAGCTTGGGCATCTCTACGCCCTGGTCAGGGCCCTCGAGCCTGGGGTGATGGCCGGTGCCGACCCCGAATTCCTGCACCAGTACCGGGTCAACCTGCGCCGCAGTCGCGCCATCGGCGAGGCGCTACTCGCCACCGCCCGCGCCCCTGGGCGCGACAAGGTGCCCGGCCTGAAACGCCACCTCAAGCACCTCAAGCGGCGCGCCCAGGACACTAGCGACCTGCGCGACCTCGATGTCTTCATGGCGCGCCTGGCAACCGCGCCACCCGCCGCAGAGGAGGGCACGCGCCGTGCCCTCCACGGCTGGCTGAGCGAGCGGGCTCGCGGGGAGCATCAGCGTCTCTGCCAGCAACTTCGCCAGCCGGACTATGCCGTGGAGATGCATGCCTGGCAGGCCTACCTCGAGGGTGAAGCGTTCCGTGAAGCCCTGGCCCGGATAACCCCGGCGCGGATCGAAGCGGTACTCGCCGAGCGCATCGCCGGCCACAACCGCGACCTTGTCGCTCTCTCGCTTAAGGCCCCGGACCAGCCCTTCCACGACCTGCGCAAGACCGTGAAGCGCATCCGTTACCTGGCCGAGCTGGAACCGAAGCGCCAGCGTGCGCTGCTGGCCGAACTGAAGCAGCGCCAGACCCTACTGGGGGAGCTCCAGGACCTCTGCACTCGGGAAGCCTGGCTGGCCGCCTTCGCCGAGAGCGGCGCGGCTCCCGCCGACACCAGCGCTGATATCGCCGCCTGGCAGGCCGCCCTCCAGGCCGAGAAGGACGCCCAGCGCGAGGCGATCATGGCACTCGCCCCGCTGAACGCCTGAACCGCAGCCGCGCCGCCGATCATCCGGGACCCTACATCAACAGGGTCTGGGTCAAGCAGCCGGGCAGGTCACTCTTTGTCGAAGATGATTTCAACGCGCCGGTTCTGCGTGCGCCCTTCGGGGTTGTCGTCTCCGTTCGGAAGAGTGTTTTCGGCAACAGGCTCGTGGAAGCTTCGCCCGTCTTCCTCGATCTCGCGCGATGCCCCCAGGACTTCGCGCAATGCTGCGGCAACCGCTGCGGCGCGCCGCTCCGAGAGACCCTGATTGTACGCGTCATCGCCTATGGAATCCGTATGACCGACCACTTGGATCGGTCCTTCCGTGTCCAGCAGCTTCTCATCGGCGATGGTCTGGACGATCTGCTCCGATCTGGCGTTGAGGGCATCCTCATCGAAGGCGAACAACACATCCGCGCTCAGCGTGATCGTTGTCTGGTCATCATCTTCGACATCCACCCTGAGACTGCGAGGAGCGGGAATCTCGAGACGGGCCGGCGGGGGGATCTCAATCCTGCGGATATCGATGGCCAACGAGGAGATCGAGGCGGCAATCTCGGCGCTGTCCGGCACATCCGTCTCGTCAAGAAGGTCGACGTCTTCGGCGATCGCCTGTGTCTGGGGCGACATGGCAATAAGCGCTACAAGCAGCAACTTGGCTGTGTGATATAACATTATTCGACCTGATAGGGGACATCGGTGAGCGGTGGCAAAGCGACCTGTCCGGCCTCAATATAGAGATCGAAGCTCTCCATCTCTTCGACCGGCGTTCCGAAATAGAAATACACCGTCCTGGGAGTGCCTTCAGTCATGGGGACTCTCTCACGAGCACCACCGGTAACCTGCTGATACTCAAGAAGATTGGTCGGGTCGATGAGTCGCGCACTGACAGGGTTCTGCAGATTTGCGCCCAGCACTTGTGAGAGATCGGCGTCACGGCCGGAAAACGGCTCCATCTGCCATTCCGGCGTGAAGGTTATGCCGAGCCGCAGCAATTCCCCGACGACCTCCATCGAGGTCAATTCAATCGTGACAGTCGCACCGCTCTCACCGGGAATGTCGACAACGAGCGGAGCCGCCGCTGCCTCGTCTCCAGCTACTTCCTGTCCCCCGGTCACGGACGTTTCAGAGGCCCCATTGCCGGCTTGTTCGGCATCATCGGCATAGGTCGCCGAAGCGATGGAAAGCACCGCCAGCAAAACTGCGGTTTGCGTGAATGTCGTAGGGCTCATCGGTAAACTCCTTGGCAGAAACAGTATTACAATAAGCACTTTGCTTTATCGTTTGATTTCAATCCATTCGGGCCAAAGGAGGATTGCTCATTCAATAAAGCGTTGTTCTTTAGATCAGTGCCGCTTGCTGCTGTTCGTCGTCATGACAGGCTTTAGCTTGTAAAGGGCCGAGCTATTCGTGTCAAGTCTGGGGCTTTTGAGGCATGCGCGACCCCAGGCAAGAAAAAACGGGCGCCTCAAGGGCGCCCGGTTTCGTAGTGGTGTAGTGGCTTCAGCTTCAAAAGCGATCTACGCGGAACGGCGCCATATCCACTGCGGGCGTTTCGCCATCCATCATCTGGGCGAGCAGCTCGCCGGTGGCGGGGCCCAGGGTAAAGCCCTGATGGCCGTGGCCGAAGGCGAGCCACAGGCCTTCCTTGTTTGGGGCGGGGCCGATCACCGGTTTCATGTCGGGCAGGCAGGGGCGGGCGCCTTTCCAGGGCTGGCCGTCGCGGCGCTTGCCCAGCGGGAACAGCTTGCGTGCCACCTTCTCGGCGGCGGCCAGCTGCTTGTACTGGGGCGGTGAGTCCAGGTCGGCCAGCTCGGCGCCGGTGGTCAGGCGAATCCCGGCGCGCATCGGTTCGAGCAGGAAGCCCTTCTCGGCGTCCATCACCCAGTGGTTGAGCTTGGCACCCTCTTCGGCGGAGTAGTGCATATGGTAGCCGCGCTTGACGAACAGCGGCACCTTCATGCCCAGCCGTTCCAGCATATCCCCGGCCCAGGGCCCCAGGGCCACCACCACCTCGTCGGCCTCCATTGGCCCCTCGCTGGTCTTGACCTTCCAGCCGCCCTCGGTCTGGAGCACGTCCTCGACGCTGGCCTGTATCACCTTGCCGCCCTGTTCGGCAAAGCTGCGGGCATAGGCCTGCACCAGGCCGCCCGGGTCCGAGACCATCCACGGCTGCGTCCAGTGGATCGCGCCGATCAGCCCCTTGTCCAGGTGCGGCTCCTTGGCGTGGAGCGCCTCGGCGTCTAGCACCTCATACTCGACCCCGAAGCGCTCGTAGTTCTCCTTGGCCTTTTCCTGGCACTCCTCGAACGCCTTGCGGGTGCGGTAAAGCTCCAGCCAGCCGCCCTGACGCACCAGCGCCTCGGCGCCGGCGGCCTCGATCATCGGGGCGTGGGCATCCTGGCAGCGCATGATCAGTGATGCCCACTCTGTCACGATGCGCTCGTAGCGCTTGCCACTCGAGTTCAGCCAGTAGTTCAGCAGCGGGCCCGCCGCGCTCATCATGCCGGTGGGGCGGTAGCGGATATCCACCTGGCGGTTGGGCATCACGCGCAGCAGGGTGCTGATATCACGCGGGAAGGCGTAGGGGCGCACTGCCTCGCGCTGGATGATGCCGGCGTTGCCGAAGGAGGTCTCGAGGCCCGGCTCGCGGCGGTCCACCAGGGTGACGTCATGGCCGCGACGCGCCAGATGCCAGGCCACCGATACGCCGACCATGCCGGCACCAAGAACGATGATATTGCGAGCCATGAAGATCTCCCTGCCGATGGATACACGAGGTTGCGCCGCGGGGCAGCGCCTGTTTCGGGCGGAGTTTATCAGTGCTTGTCATAAAATCGGCGATGCGTCGAAAATTAAGATGAAGTGGCTATATTGGGCTATAGGAGCAGAGTATTCTTCGTCTACGGTGGCGTAAAATGGAGCTTGTTGTTGTGGGCGGCGCTGGGGCCCGCTCTTGCCCTTGCCCATTCAGTGTAGGTGCTGCCCTGACGGCCGCCGTGGCCTATTCAACCGCCCCCGGCCGTCCACCGCTCTGGCAGCTTGTGGCAGTTGCGCAACAGCCGCTGCTGCAGTCGCTCCAGTAGTGTTTGCTCGGTGCCTTGGTGCGCCTCGGGGCTCAGGGTGGCGAGGGTAGCGTCGATGGCTGTCAGCAGACCGAATACGCTAGTGGTGTGGTGGCGAAGCTATAGTTGACGGCGTAGGTTGCCTTCCGGCAGCAGGTTCTCGAAGTAGGCCAGCACCGCATCGCCTGCGTGCACCTGCTGCGAGAGGGGCAGAGAGGGTGAGAGACTCACCGCTTCAGGGTGCTCCAGCCAGGCGGGGGCATACTCGAAGCGAAGCGGTTGGGTGTCATGCAGCCGGCCGACATGCCTGTCGCGGTGGTAAAGCGCCAGGGTACCGTCACTGGCCATGGCGGTGGCCACCCTTGCGCCGTACCACCACCTCGAGCCCCATCAGGTCGAGTACATCCAGCACCTTCTGCAATTGCAGTGTAGGCTTGCCCCGCTCCAAGTCGACGATGAAGCGATTGCCGGTGCCGGCGAGGCCGGCCAGGTCGATCTGCAATAGCCCCTGATCGGCGCGCAGCTGACGCACCAGCTTGCCGAGGTCTTCGCTGTGGCGAATGGTAGTGGCCTGGGTAGGCGGGGAGTCGATGGTCGGCATGGCAAATCCGCGTGTAATTACCGTTCGGTAATTCTAGGCATGGATTTGCTGATTCGCAATGAAGAGATTACCGATCGGTAATTATCGAGGTGATCAAGGCTCGATTTGCAGGAAAAATTACCGATCGGTAACTCTTGCGTGGTCGCTCTTGCCGGTCTTTCGGGAACGGTAACGAGGGGCTCATTATATCTTCGCCTCGGCTTCCTCCAACACGCGCCATGCCTGGCGCCTCAGCGCCTGGTCACCCGCTGTCATCACTCCGAGGAGCAGGCGCTTCTCGGCCAGGTAGACCTGGGCGAAGCCGCGGTCCCGCGCGACGATGCTGGTGGTGTTGTCGATCAGGCCGGCGTACTTGATGGTCTGAGCCTCGGGGGAGATCTGCGCCAGCCTGTCGCGCTCCAACGCCTTGCGGTGTGCGCGGTTGCCGATTTCCGGATCGATGAATTGATCCGTCAGCTCCTGCACCAGGGTGGCGACCTGCTGGCCGAAGCACTCCTCGATGTCCAGGGCTGTCACGGCAGTATCCTCGAGCACGTCGTGCAGGAGGGCGGCGGCGATCATCTCGGGTGTCGCCATCTCCACGGCTGACACGGTTTCTGCAACAGCCACCGGGTGTTGCCAGTAGGGCTCGCCGGTGTACTTGCGCTGCTGCCCAACGGCTTGATGTGCGGCCCTGCTGAATAGGCCGGCCCGTTCGATCATATCGTCCACATCGGTAACGCCCTGCAATGAATATTCCCCATCAGGATGCCAGATATCTCTTGGCCTTGGCTTCTCACCAAGAGGCCGCCGGAAGGCAGCACGCCGCCTGGATGGTGAGTGGTGGGGAGGTCGACTATCGTGAGTAGAGGAAGGGAGGCCGGTATCCAGGTTGAGGAGCATGCTCGCGGGGTTGCGTTGGAAGCAGGCGGCCGCCGGGCGATCGCGGGGCAGGGGCCACACCATGGAGCGCATCCGGCATATCCATTCCATCACCAAGCGCCTGATCATCATGACGACCATCGCGGTTGCCGTGCTGGGCGCCATCTTCGCGCTGACCTTTTTCTTCAATCAGCGGTTTCTGGTGACCTGGGCCGTTCCCCTGTGCGGCATCATCGGCGGTTTCGTCAGTATTCAGCAGCGTTTGAACACGGTCACCGATGAAGAGCTGGCGTTGCTGGATGCCTCACTGTTTCAGATCCTGCTGGTGCCGATCTTCGGCGGTGTCTTTGCACTGGTGCTCTACCTGGTGTTCCTGTCCGGCATTGTTTCCGGAGATCTCTTTCCCCAGTTCTCTTTCCCGGCACATGACACGAGGACGTCAGGTGACGACTTCATGCTCAGCATCTTTCGGGAAACCTACCCCAGCTCCGGGCCGGACCTGGCCAAGCTGCTGTTCTGGTCATTCGTGGCGGGCTTCTCGGAGCGTTTCGTGCCGCAGCTGATCAACAATGTCACCACGCGGGCCTCATCGGCACCCGAGAGAAGCGACCGGGATGATGCTGCGGATCGCTGAGTTCATAAGCCGTCGGGCTTAGTTTGACAGCGCGGGTTCCCTGCACCTGGACGCGGGTTCGTTCGTACGCGCCTTGGAGTACAACGCCGGCATTGAGGCCAAGGTGCTTGGCAAACCCTCCGGCGACTTCTTTCATGCCGTGCTCGACGAGGTTGGCGTCGCATCCGATGAGGCGTTGATGGTGGGCGACGATGTGGAGTGCGACGTAGTCGCCGCCATGGATATTGGCCTGCAGGCCTGCCTGATCCGCTCGGGGAAATACCGCTCGGGGGATGAAACACGGGCGCCCCAGGCGCGCTGTGAGGCAAGCCTGGCCGATCTGGTCGATGCGCTGCTGGAGACGCGCTAGCCGAGCTCACGGAAATAGTGCCGGCCGCTTCCTCTAGCTCGAGGCGCTGGCCGTGTTGCTTTTACAGGCGGCGGCGGGGATGCTTTATTGAGTATGTGCTGAACGTCATCGACATGCTCACTCGAGGAACGCACTATGCCGCTGGAACTGTGGCTCTCCTTCTGCTTGGCCTCCCTGCTGATCATCGTTTCGCCCGGCCCCGCCGTGGCGCTGCTGGTCACCACCGGGGTCAACCGCGGGCGACGCGCGGCCCTGGCGATGCTTCCCGGCTTCTTCCTGGGGGATTTGCTGGCCATGACTCTGTCGTTCGCCGGGGTCGGTGCGCTGCTGATGGCGTCCGCCGAGCTGTTCCAGCTCTTCAAATGGCTCGGGGCTGCCTATCTGCTCTACCTGGGCATCAAGATGTGGCGCGAGGCCGGCCAACTGGGCGAGCTGCAGCCTACGGGGGCGGATATTCGTCTCGGCACCGCCAAGGCGTTTCTGGTCACTGCACTGAATCCCAAGAGCCTGGCTTTCTTCATGGCCTTCATGCCGCAGTTCGTGGCGCCCAGCCAGCCTTTGCTGCCGCAGCTGGCGATCCTGTTCTCGACATTTCTGGCCCTCGGCGTGCTCAGCGATCTCGCCTTCACCTTCTTGGCCACCAGCGGCGGCCGAGTGCTGAGCGCTCGGTTGCGCCGCATCCTGCACCGCACCGGTGCCGGCAGTCTGATCGGGGCGAGCGCCCTGGTCGCCGCCATGCGGCGGCCTTGAGGAGGAGAGGGCGCTAAGCTCGAGCTTGCGTGCCGGGCCCAAAACATAAAAACCGCCACTGCCGGATCACTCCGGGTGGCGGCTAGCGACTGCCGTTTGAGGACTGGCTTCGTTCAGCCGCGCAGCTTGCGCACGTTCGATTGGGTCTTGGTGCTGTAGGGTTTCAGCGCCGCGGCGGTGATCCTGGCGGGATCGGCGCCGCTGGCCATGGCGACTGCCGCACGTTCGCTCGCGGTGGCGTAGATCGTGCCTTTCTCCATCATCATGCTCATGGCATCGGGCACGGTCATGGTGCCGCTGGCTATCAGCATGGTGCGACGGGCGATCACCTCAGCGGATGAAAGCACCATCTGGTTGTAGGAAGATGCGATCTTCATCCATGCGAACATCATGTTCATCGGGTTATTCGACATTGTGTCTGGTACTCCTGGCTACTTCGGGCTTCGCCCCGGTGATGGTTCATGAGAATCATCGGGACGCAGAGTAAGCCTACTGTACCCTGGTCCAGGGCCCGTGTCGGTGCGCTGACCCACCCTCCGATTCTGTTATCGGCTTGGCGGGGGCGGGATCTTCTTCAGGCGTTCATCGGCGCGTTTCACTGTTTTCATCTTCTCCGGCCGCTTCATGGCTTTCCACTGGCGTATCTCCTCAACCGTGCGGCCGCAGCCCACGCACAGGCCTCCCGATAGCTGGCATACCGAGACACAGGGGTTTTCGATCTTCTTGGCCATTCAGTGCCTCGTCGGCTTGGTGCGTAGGCGCCGCTGCCAGTCGCCGCCGTGCTCCCGCTGGCACGCCTCTTCGCTGTCGAGGTCGAGGTGCTTTGCGGCGTCACCGACATCCACGCCGGCATCAACCAGCGCTTCGGCGGTCAGGTCATTGATGCAGCGTCGCGCCTCGCCCTTGAGCGCATTCGCCAGGTGGGGGTGGGTATCGAACACCCAGGTGACCACCAGGCTCTCGGGAAAGCGCTGGTAATCGACCTCGTGGGTCAGCCAGCAGAAGCCGGGCAGTTGGGGCTTGGCCTGCTCACAGGCGTGGGTCAGGGCAGCGCTCAATCGTCGCTCTATCTTGCTGCGTTCGCGCTTGGCGATCATTGCGTCTCCTGTGCGGTTAGCCAGATACGGGAAACAGCCCCGCGAAGCCCGCGTCGGTGCCGAAGGCGAGCCAGGCGCCATTGGGCGACCAGGCCATGCTCGTGACGGCGCCGTCTCCCGGCGGTTTGATGATGACTTCCTGGCCGCTCTGGATGTCAGCCACGGTGACCTGGCCGTCATCGTAGCCGATCCCGAGAATGGGGTGTGCTGGATCCCCCGCCACGGCCGTGACCAGTGCACTCTGGTTGTCGCCGGGCGTCTCCGGGGCGCATCCTCTGGGGCCCTTGCGGCCTTTGAATGGCCAGCAGGGGGCGCAGTTCGAGCCGCTGGTGGCCAGGTAGCGTCCGCCATTGAACCACGACCAGGATTTTACCTTGGTGGCGTAGCCGCTCATGACAAGGTCGTCATTATCTTCCAGCCGCCAGCCGCGAAGGCAATCCTCCTGCATGGCCGAGAGCACGAAGCGTGCGTTGGGGCTCCACGTCACCGACAGGTGCGAGCCCGGGCATGCCAGCGGCACCGGCGTGGCATCGGCGGAGCGTGTGGCGCATAGGGTCACGCCGCCATAGTGTGCCACCGCGATCCGGTAGCCGTCCGGCGAGAAGCAGATGCCTCCCACCGTACTGGGAAACTCGCGCACGATCTCGTCGCGGCCCTCGGCGTAGAGATGCAGGCGCTTGCCTTCGGAGCAGGCGACCACCCCGTTGGAGTGGCTGGCGACATGGTCGACCCAGCGCCCCGGGAAGGTGGCGAGGTCGTGCAGCGTGTCATCCACGGCGACCCGCACGCAGCGGCCATCGTCGCCTCCGCTCACGAAACCCTCGCCCGGTGCGGCGGCCATGCTCAGCGCCATGCCCTCGTGCACCTCGACACGCTGGGGCGCTTGCTGGCTCCCGGCGGGTAGCAGGCGCAGGCTGCCATCGCCAAGGGCGAAGGCGAGGTTGTTCGCTGCGTCGAAGCATGCCGACAGCACATACGCCGACCACTGCCATTGGTGACCTCGCTGTTCGAGGAGGGTGGCAGGCTGGCTCATGCTTGCTCCCGGGAGCTAGGGGAGGCAGCCACACAGGCATCGAAGCCCGCCTGGAGCTTCTCGGCATCGAGATCGCGGCCGATGAACACCAGCCGGCTGTGGCGCGCTTCATCGGGCTGCCAGGGCTGGGTCGAGGTGCCGTTTGCCAGCATGTGCACGCTTTGGAAGACGTAGCGCCGCTCCTGGCCGAGCAGGTCGAGAATGCCCTTGCAGCGCAGGATATTGACCCCATCGATGCTTAGCACGTCGGCAATCCATCGATCGAATCGCTCGGGAAGCAGCGGGCGAGTAGCCGTCAGCGAGATGCTCTTGACCTGCTCGTCATGCTCGTGGGCGTGCTCCTCGGAGAGGAATTCCGGTTCCAGGGAGATGATTCTCTCCAGGTCGAATGCGCCCAGCCCGATGACCTGCTCCAGGGGGATGTCGCAGTGGTTGGCGGCGACGATTCGCGTATAGGGATTGATCGCGCGGATGCGCCGCTCGAGGGCCTGGCGTTCGTCGGCGTCGACCAGGTCGATCTTGTTGAGCACCACCACGTCGGCAAAGGCGACCTGCTCGGCGGCTTCCGGGCTGTCGTCGAGCCTGGCGGGGAGGTGCTTGGCGTCGACGACGGTGACCACGGCGTCCAGCTCTGTCTTGCTGCGCACGTCGTCATCGACGAAGAAGGTCTGGGCCACGGGGGCGGGGTCGGCCAGCCCGGTGGTTTCGATGATCACGGCGTCGAAACGCTCGATGCGCTTCATCAGGCCGGAAATGATGCGTATCAGGTCACCGCGTACGGTGCAGCAGATACAGCCGTTGTTCATCTCGAAGACTTCTTCGTCGGCCCCGACCACCAGGTCGTTGTCGATGCCCAGCTCGCCGAACTCGTTGACGATGACGGCATAGCGCTTGCCGTGGTCCTCGGAGAGGATGCGGTTGAGCAGCGTTGTCTTGCCCGCCCCCAGATAGCCTGTCAGGACGGTAACCGGGACTTTTGCCATGCTGGGCTCCAAAACGTGACTGAATCATTACGATATAACATAGCATATTGGGGCGGAGGGCTCATGCCACGTGGGCCATCCGTGGCCCCATGCAGCGCATAGCATGCCTTGCCGCAGCTTTAGGCTCTGTCCGAAAACTGGCTGCGCTCGGCCATACGGCGTTAAGAATCGGCTCAAAGTACTCATTTACACCCCGTAAACTCCGCCTTTTCGCCGATTTTTGCCTTGTCTGGCCTTCGCTCGCCGACTTTTCAGACAAAGCCTAGTGCTGCTCCGCCAGGATCTCGTTGAACTCCAGCACATTCAGGTCGGGGTCGCGGATGAAGCAGACGTTGCGGCGTCCGTGGCCCATCATGACCGGTCCCTCGGTGATCTCGATCCCTTCGCGCGCCAGCCAATCCACCAGTTCGTCCATGCTCTCGACGATAAAGGCGGCGTGGGTGTAGCCGGGCCGTTTGACCGGCGCGTCCAGCAGCACATTGCCTTCCTCGGCAGGTACGCCGTTGTAGATCAGGTGGATGCGCATGCCAGCAGGGTGCACGAGCCCGCAGGCCTTGGCCTCGGGGGCGTACTCCTCTGGGTCGCGCAGGAAGCCGAGTTTGGCGTAGAAGGCCTCCGCGGTGGCGAGATCGGTGACGCGGAGGCCGATATGGTCGAGGTGTAGCGTGTCGAAATTCATGCTGATGACTCCTTAAGAAGTGGCCGGCTCAGACGTTGAGCCCGGCGCGGGTGCGCTGGAAGGGGATGAAGCCAGAAAGGCCTTCGACCTGGCGTAGCCAGGCCAGGACTCTGGGGTAGCCGGTGAGATCGACGTTGCCCTCGGGGGCCCGCTCGACGTAGCTGTAGAGCGCGATGTCGGCGATGCTCGGCTCTGCCGTTGTGGCAATCCAGCGCTGGCCTTCCAGCGTTCGCTCCATCACGGCGAGCGTGGCGTGGGCGCGCTCGATCACCTCCTCAGGGCGGAAGGGCGCAGCGAATACGGTGATCAGCCGGGCGGCGCAGGCGCCATAGGCGATCTTGCCTGCCGCCACCGAGAGCCACCGCTGTACCTGTGCCTCGTCGGCGGGATCCGTCGGCAGCCAATGGGAAGGGCCGACCTTCCTCGCCACATAGACGAGAATCGCCAGCGAGTCGGCGATGATGATGCCGTTGTCGTCGAGCACCGGTACTTCACCGAAGGCGTTGAGCGCGAGAAATGCCGGCTGCT
Organism: Franzmannia qiaohouensis; assembly: GCF_031451695.1. Lineage (NCBI taxonomy): Bacteria > Pseudomonadati > Pseudomonadota > Gammaproteobacteria > Oceanospirillales > Halomonadaceae > Franzmannia > Franzmannia qiaohouensis. The sequence goes on along the minus strand of NZ_JARWAM010000003.1, from coordinate 344,070 downwards.
TGTGGGCGCCGGCCGCCAGATCGACCTCGATCAGTTCATGCTCGACTCCGGCTAGGGAGAGGAACAGGGCGGCGCGGTGGGCGTGGCCTGAGAGGGAGTAGTGGTAGAGCTTCACGTCGATGAGCCTCTGTCGTTGATGGTGTCATTGCGTCTTTTGCATTCTGGCTTTTGCATTCTCTCTCTCGCTTCAAGGTGAGAGAATCCGTCAAAATCGCACTTCATCATTGCGATAACTGACAATAATGCTCAGTGGCGGGCGAGGGAGAGGAGGCGCGATGGACAGGCTACGAACGCTCAGGACCTTCATCTGCGTCGCGGAACAATCGAGCTTCGCCGAAGCGGGGCGGCGGCTGGGGATGTCGCCCACCACCGTGACGCGGACGATCGCGGCGCTGGAGTCGGGTCTTGGCGTTCAGCTGTTGAGGCGCACCACGCGCAGCGTGCGGCTAACCGAGGAGGGGGCGCTGTTTCTGACGCGATGCCGGGCAGGGCTCGCCGAGATCGACGGCGCAGTGGACAGCGTGCGGGGCGCCCGGTCTGCGCCACGCGGCACCCTGAAGGTGACGGCGCCGGTGATGTTCGGCCGGCTGCACGTGTTGCCGGTGGTGGTTGGGCTGATGCGGCAGTATCCCGAACTTCAGGTCAGGCTGCTGTTGCTGGATCGGGTGGTTAGCCTGGTCGAAGAGGGCATCGATGTCGCCGTGCGCATCGCCGAGTTGCCGGATAGCTCGCTGCACATGCTGAACGTCGGCAATGTACGGCGGGTGATGAGCGCGAGCCCGAGCTATCTCGCCGCACGGGGCAGGCCTGCTTCACTGGCCGATTTGCGTGATCATGACCTGATCCGGGTCGAGGATGAGATTGGCCCACATCGTGGGTGGGGGCTCGATGAGGTACGGCGCCCCGCCAGGTTGACAGTCAACCATATGGACGCGGCCATTGCCGCGGCGGTCGCCGGGCTCGGCGTGGTACGCACGCTCTCTTACCAGGTCGCCGAGGATGTCGAGGCGGGGCGGCTCGAGCATATCCTGCATGACGATGCCGCCCCGGCGCTGCCGATTTCCTTGCTGTTCCAGAGTGGCCGCCGGGACCACCCGAACGTACGTGCCTTCATCGATGCCGCCAAGCAGCACCTGCAGGGGGTATCGCTGTAGCCTATTCACGCCTGATCCATTTCCGGCTCGCCCCGGTGTTGTACCAGTGGTATCACACCGGCCCAGACCGGCCAGCCATAGTCTTCGTCGTCATCCACCGGTGGTCCGTTGCGGACCTTGGCTGATGCCTCTTCGATGGGCAGGCGCACCAGGCCAGTAGCTTTCAGTTCCTTGCCGTTGATGGGGCGCAGCTGTGGCCAGCGTCCGGGGCTGATCTTGTCGAGAAAACGCTCCAACTGACGGGTTTTTTCGGCGGGGTCGGTGACCGGTTCCGGTGTGCCAAACAGGGTGACCGAACGATAGTTCAGCGAGTGGTGGAACGCCGAACGGGCCATGACCAGGCCGTCTACATGGCAGATGTTGATGCTCACCGGTCGGGCCGGTGTGTCGGCCACATTGCGCGTCGAGGCAAGGCCGTGCCAGTAGAGCCAGCGGCCTTCCCGCCAGTGAGCGGTGGGGGTGACCAGTGGTGTCGCATTAGGCAGGATCTGGGCAACATGGCAGATCAGTGCATCATCGATGATGGCGTGCACGGTGGCCTCATCGTACACGGCGCGCTTGGCACCACGGACGACGCGGGTCTGATCGGTTGGGGTCAACTGGGTCATGGGAACTCCTGTGCAAAGACGAGTGAACACTCAGGGGGCTGATGTTCAGCGTGATGTACCCAGATTAGGACTATGTGGCCCAGTGCTGCATAGCCAGAATGGCTAAAAATGACCGGTCCAGTAAGCGTCTCGTCGGGGCTAGTTGGATATCTCGTTCTCCTGGGGCTGGACTGATGATTTTTCTCGCAACTGGCCCTGGCGATACAGAACCTGGCTTGGGGCGTGTTCGCCGTGGTGGCAGGAGGCTTGGCCGACCGTTACGGTCAGCTGCGGGTGCTGCTGGGCGGGTGGCTCTATGAACTGCAGGGCCACTACGACGGCATGTGGATTGCGGGCATTCTGTTCGGCGCGCTGGCGGTGGCACTTCACTGGCCGATCCGTGAAAGCGATGAACGCCAGCGCCTGCAGGCGGCCTGATGAGCCGGCTCGCAGTGCTTATGCCAGATTGCGGGCCTGAGCGGTCAGTGACTGTTTCAGGAGTTCCATCGCACGTTGCTGGTGGGTGGTATCGCGGGCGGAGAAGCCCAGCAGAAAGCCGCGATGTCGTGCCTGGCCTTCAGCCCAGTAGTGGCGGGCCAGGGTATCCAAGTGCAGATGGTACGTTTCTGCCTGCTGGGCCCACTGCACATCGTCAATAGGGCTGTCGTGGTCCAGTTCCGCGATCAGGTGCATACCACTGCGACAGGGCCAGGGGGTGAGGGGCAGCCCGGCGCGGTGCAGCATATCCAGAGACTGATCCCGGCGGTCCAGATACAGGCGGCGCATGCGTCGCAGATGGCTGGCGAATTCGCCACTGTCGATAAAGTGATGCAAGGCGGGTTGCAATGGCAGGGCCGCCGCTTGGCCGAGCGTCTTCTGGGTGGCGCGCAAGGGCTCGATCAGGGCAGGGGGCGCCACGATATAGCCCAGGCGCAGGCTGCGAAACAGGCTCTTGGAAAAGCTGCCCAGCAGAATGCTGTGTCCGGTCTCATCGGCCGCGCTCAAAGGGGCCTGTGGTCGGCCTTCGTAGATGAATTCACTGTCATAATCGTCTTCGATCAGCCACAGAGAGTCGCCGTTTCGGCTGCGTGTGGTCAGGTGATCCAGCCATTGCTGTCGGCGGCGTGCGCTCATCATGTGGCCCAGTGGGTATTGCCGGGCCGGTGTGACCAGCGCTGCCAGGCTGGCTGTGGATTGTGACGGATCCCCCGAGGCGTTGGGTATCTGTGCCCCCTCGCTGTCTACCTCCAACGGCTTGGGCTTCAGCCCCAGGCCACGCAGGCCGTTGAGCGCCGGCGGGTAGCAGGGGGTTTCGAGCCACACCGATGAGCGCTCGGGATGCAATCGGCGCAGGGTGCTGAGCACTAGCGTCAGGGCATCCCGGTTGCCGGCCGTAATCAGGATATGTTCGGGGGCACAGCGCAGGCCGCGCAACGAGTAGAGCATGTCGGCGACCGCCGAGCGCAGGGGTGGGTAGCCGCCGGGCAGTGTGCCTTCCATCAACTCGAGTGAGGGGTTCAGCCAACTCTGGCGCAGACAGCGTCGCCAAGCCTGATTCGGAAAGTCCGCCACCGCAGCACCGGATTCAAAACGGATGATGTCGCGAACGGAGTCCCTGGCGGATATGTGCGTCGGTAGGCTGGCAGCGTCTGGCGCTGCTGACAGCGGCAGGTGCTCGGCGACAAACAATCCCCGGCGCGGGGCCGACACCAGATAGCCTTCGGCCAGCAGGCTGTCCAGAGCGGTCTGGGTGGTCATCCGTGAGACGCCAAGTTCCGCTGCCAGCCGCCGGGAGGAGGACAGCCGGGCGCCGATGGGCAGACGCCTCGACTCGATCAGCAGGCGGATTTGCTCATGGATCTGTCGGTGTGCTGGCACGCCGGAATCTGGCTCCAGGCTGATCGACAGGCTGGCCGCGTTGTGGTTTGACATGGTGTCCTTGTCTGCCCCTTGGAATCCGCCATGGCGTTGCCGCAGCGACGGCTGACCGTACATGATCGCACAGGCCTGCAAGACTTTGCCGTATCAGCTTCTGGCATCGTCAATAGCGGAGCAAGGACCGATCCCAGTGTGCTTTGGCCCGGCAGCCTGTCAGGCCGACGTCACTGGCCAGGTTGCGTGATCACCGGTTCCTTGTCATCGTCAATGACTAATATGAATCAGTGTTGATCAAGGAGCGAGAACACGTATGCCACTGCAAATCGTCAGGCGCCTGATCCCGGAGTGGGGCACCACCTATGGGCCACCCGGGGAGGGGCCTTTCCCCGCCGTCATGGTACTGCACGGCTCGGAAGGCGCTTGGTCGGGGTGGAGTCACCGCAATGCGGCAATTCTGGCTGCCCAAGGCTTCCTGGCCTTCCCGTTCGGCTACTCCAGCGGGGGGAACGCCTGGAATGCCGGGCATATCGTCGACTGCCCACTCGATCGCACCGCCCAGGCGCTGGCTGCGCTGCGCGACTTTCCCTTCGTCGGGCCGCGAGTCGGCCTCTACGGTGTTTCGCGTGGTGCCGAGCACGCCCTGTTGCTTGCCTCTTTGATGGCCAAGGATGCTATGCCAGGGATTCCCGAGGCGATTGCAGCGCATAGCCCGCCCGATGTGGTGTGCGGAGGCTTCGATGCGCGCAGTTTTCGCGACTCCGGCGATCCCGGCTGGCAGGCCTGGGACGTTGGCAAGCGTGCCTGGACCTGGAAGAAGAGCTCTGAAGGGTTATTGCCCACGACGCCGATCGAAGTCGAGCGATACCCTGGGCCGCTGTTCCTCTCCCACGGGTTGAAGGACAGGCTTTGGTCGGTGGATATGACGAAACGACTGGAGAAGCGACTCCTGGCCCACGAGCGCCAGCCTGAAGTCCATTACTACGAGGGCGAGGACCACCTGCCGGGAAGCGAAGGCGAGAATCGCCACCATGAACTGTTGATCGACTTTTTTGAGCGGCACCTTGGCTAGTGCATGGCGGGATAACGTGAGAGGAGCGCCTTGAGCATGAGCCGATTGTCCATGAGCATGGATAGTGATGGCATATTTTGCGTCTTCTGCCCCGGGTGATGGTGCCCTAGCATCGGTCGCCATCCACTACGCAAGAGGAAGCATCGATGAGCAAGCGCGAGTTCTTTGTGACGCCTGGCTACGGGGAGAAGGCGCTGGATCTGCTGTATTACTCGCAAGCCGTGAAGGTCGACAACCGGGTGGAGACATCCGGGCAGGGCGGTTGGAACGATGACTTCGAGATCCCTGAATCGCTGGTTGAGGAGATCGAGCAGGCGTTCCGTAACGTTGAGCGAACGCTCAAGACCGCCGGTGCCGGCTGGGAGCACGTCATCCACGTCAACTCTTACCACGTTGGTGGCTTTCCGAAGGAAGTGAACGAGACGATGTCGCGGCTCTACCGACACTACATACCCGGCCATGCACCGATCTGGACGCAGACGGGTGTCGAGGCGCTGGGGCTGCCAACGATGCGGGTCGAGATTCGTGTGACAGCGATCGTTGCCTGACCCGCCGATGCTGACTCGCGGCTGCGTTGAGTTGCCGGCTAGTCGTTGAAGGTGGCCAGTAACCACTCGATGAAGACCTTCAGCCGGGCGGTCTGGTGTCGGTTGGGAGGATAGAGAATATGGAACGGCATGCCCGGCCGGGACCACTCGCCCAGCACCGGCACCAGTTCGCCAGCGTCGAGGTACGGCTGCACGCAGCGGCGAAAATGCTGCCCAACGCCGAGCCCGGCGAGCAGCATCGCCATCAGGCCGTTGCCATCGTTGGCGGCATAGTCGCTATGGACCATCTCGAATCGCTCGTTCTCCTTCTCGAAGAGTAGCGGTATCGGCTTGCCCGTCGCGGCGATGAAATAGCCAAGTCGCGTGTGGCCTGTGTCGAGTTCTGTGGGATGCGATGGCACGCCATGTCGTTCGAGATAACCGGGCGCCGCGCAGGTCACGTAATCCAGGTCGTTGAGCTGGCGCCCCACCATCGACAGCTCGTCGAGCCGGCCTGCGCGAATCACGCAGTCCACGCCTTCACCGACGAGGTTGACTGCCCGGTCGCTGACGCCCAGCGCCACGCTGATATCGGGATATTCTCGCTGGAAGTCAGCCATGGCCGGGATCAACAGGCTGGTGGCGAACGAGGAGGGTGCATCGATGCGCAAGTGTCCGCTGGGTGTTAGTCCGTTGCTGCGGATATCGCTGTCCAGCGAATCCACTTCAGCCACCAGCCGCGCTGCATGCTGATAATATGCCAGCCCATCCGACGTTGCCGTTACCGTGCGAGTCGTGCGGTTCAGCAGCTTGATGCCGAGATGGCTCTCCAGATCGGACACCAGCTTGCTCAATGTCGAGCGTGGCAGTGCCAGGAAATCCGCCGCCTGCGTGAAAGAGCCCGTTTCTATGACGCGGACGAACGCCCGCATGGCGAGTAGTTGGTTCAATGTCGTCATCCTGCTGGTATGAGCGGGCCTGCGTTGGGTGAGTTCGCGCCCTTGGCGTAGGCCTAGCTATCGTATCCGGTTCAGGCGCCTGCTCGTTGCGATACGGCTGGTATAAACCCAGACAGCCTGCTTGAGCGAATTCATAAGTTACCTCTCGCGTTTCAGTTTGAAACGTAGCATGAGGGCATGGTTATAAAACGCGATAATAGTGCGTGCCTTGATGTCTTCACCCCCGGGTCTCTGGGCTGCAGCGGATCGAAACTGCCAATTGGCCGGGACTCGAGGGAATTTCACGCGGCCTGGCGGTGCTCGATATCGATACCCATGAGTCTCTGGCGCAGGGACAGGCTGGTTGCCGGTCACCTTTGCCGATCGATGCTTGAGGACGTCATACGCTCGCCTGCGAGGCGCCGGTTGGCCCGTTGCGCCCTCCAGTGCGTTACCCATCGCACCCCATCGTCCAGGCAGCTGTAGACCACCGGGATGACCAGCAGACTCAGCAGCGTCGAGGTGATCAACCCGCCGATCACGACGAAGGCCATGGGGGCCCGGAAGCTGGGGTCTCCCGCCCAGCCGAGCGCAATCGGTGTCATGCCGGCGCCCATGGCGAGGGTGGTCATCACGATCGGCCGGACACGCTTACGGCAGGCATCGATGATCGCATCCAAGCGATTCAGGCCGTGATCCCGGCGCGCGATGATGATGTAGTCGATCAGCAGGATCGAGTTCTTCGTGGCAATGCCCATCAGCATGATCATGCCGATCATCGCGGGAAGCGACAGGGCCGAACTGGTGAGGAACAGGGCCAGGAAAGCGCCCGGGACGGAGAGCACCAATGCCACGAGGATGGTAATTGGCTGCATGAAACTCCCGAACAGCAGCACCAGCACCATGTAGATACACAGGACGCCGGTCAGCATGGCAACACCAAAACCCGCTGCCACTTCAGCCATTTCCTCTGCATCGCCTGCCGCCGCCTGGTGAATGCCTGGCGGTAGCTGGCGCACGCTGGGCAGCGCTTGAACGATCTGCTCTATCTCCCCCAGGGGCCGACCCTGCAGCACTACCTCGAAATTGACGTTGCGCAGGCGGTCGTAGCGGGTGATTTCCGCTGGCCCACTGCTCCATTCGAGAGACGCCACGTTTTCGAGCGGCACCATTCCCCGCGCACCGGGGACGGGTAAACGCCTGAGGGTCGCGATGTCCTGCCGGGCGACATCCGACAGGCGCACCATCATCGGCACCTGCCGCTCGCTGAGGTTCAGCTTGGGCAGATCCTCGGCGTTGTCGCCCAGCGTGGCGATGCGCAGCGTGTCGGCGATGGCCAGGGCCGACACACCCAGGTCGGCGGCGCGGGCAAAATCGGGGCGTACGATGAGTTCGGGCCTGACCAGGCTGGCCGTCGAGCTCACGGCGCCGAGGCCGGGAACGGCGCGTAGCTCCCGTTCGACCTGCCGGGCATGCTCTGCGAGCACCCTGCTGTTCTCACCGGCCAGCGCCAGCTCATAGGTATCTCCCGAATCGTCGGCTCCCACGCGGGTGCGTACACCGGGAAGCGTGGCGAGTGCACCGCGCAGCTGCTGCTCGATCGCCTGCAGCTTGATGCCCGCGCGGCTGGCACGGTCCGCCAGGCCCACGGTCAGCACCAGGCTGGTCACCTCGGCATCGCTGCTGTTTGATGCGCCCCCGACGGCGGCGAAAACACGCGTGACATAGGGATTCTCCTCAAGCCTTGCCCGCGCTTGCTCGGCAAGCAGCATCGCTTCCGGCAGGGTGCTTCCGGGCGGCAAGGTGAGTGTCGCCTGGGTCTGGGAGTTGTCGTCGGGCGGTATGAAGGCGCCCGGCAGGGTCGATGCCAGCCATAGGCCGCTGGCGAAGCATGCTGCCGCCGCGACGAGGGTTATCTTGCGGTGGCGCAGGCACCAGCTGGCGCCGACCAGATAGTAGGCAATCCACTGCGGTTGTTGATGACCTTGGCGGGGTTTGCGCAGCAGGTAAGCGGCCATCATCGGCGTGAGAAGGCGTGCCACTACCAGCGAGAACAGCACCGCCACCGAGGCCGTCCAGCCGAACTGGAAGAAGAAGCGTCCCACCGTACCGCTCATGAAGGCCGTGGGCAGGAAAACGGCAATCAGCGTGAAGGTGGTGGCGACCACCGCCAGGCCAATCTCCGCCGCCGCGTCCATTGCGGCCCGACGCGGGGGCTTGCCCATCAGCAGGTGCCGTTCGATGTTCTCGATCTCGACGATGGCATCGTCCACCAGTACCCCGATCACCAGCGAGAGTGCCAGTAGCGTCACGACGTTGAGCGAGAAGCCCATCAGGTGCATGAGGCCGAAGGTGGGAATGATCGACAGCGGTAGCGTCACGGCGGCAATCAGCGTCGCGCGCCAGTTGCGCAGGAACAAAAACACCACCAGTACGGCAAGCAGCATGCCCTCGAACAGTAGGCGCATGGAGCCCTGGTAATTCTCCACGACAGGCTCGACGAAGTTGAAGGCTTCCTCGATCTCGACATGAGGGTATTGCGCCTGCAAGGCCGCGATGGCGGACTGCACGCCTTCGGCCACGTCAACCTCGCCGTAGCCTCGTGCCCGGGTCATCTCGAAACCGACGACGGGCACCCCATCGAGAAGCGCCGCCGTACGCCGCTCGGCCACGGTATCGGTGACGCTCGCGACATGGTCGAGGCGAATGCGGCGGCCGTCGCTGAGCGCCAGCTCCATCGCCGCCAGTTCGGCCGCCGATGCGACGTTGGCGACGATGCGCACGGCCTGTTCGGCGCCGCCGATGTTTGCGCGTCCACCGGGAGCTTCCAGCTGTGCCTGGCGCAGCTGGCGCGAGATATCGAGTGCCGTCGTGTTCAATGCCAGCAGGCGATCCGGGTGCAGCTCCACGCGGACTTCGCGATCGACGCCGCCGATCCGCTTTACCGAGCCCACACCGGGAACGGTCAACACCGCTCTGGTGACCCGGTCATCCACGAACCAGGATAGCGCCTCCTCGTCTAGCTGGGATGAGGTTGCCGTATAGAGCAGAAGCGGATCTTCGGAGAATCCCCGATTCTGAATGACCGGGTCACGCAGCTCGGCAGGCAGGTCCGAGCGTATGCGAGAGACGGCGTCGCGTACCTCATCGACCGCTTCCTGTATGGTTTTTTCCAGCAGGAACTCGATGCCGATCTCGGCGTGTCCATCGGTCAGCGTGGTGGTGATGTGCTTGACGCCATCCACCGTGGCGATGGCGTTCTCGATCTTGCGGGCGACTTCGGTCTCCATCAGGGCGGGGGCTGCCCCCGGCAGCGAGGCGGAGACGATCACCCGGGGGATATCCACATCCGGCAAGTCCTGGATAGCCATGCCCCTGAAGGACATAAGCCCCAACGAGGTCAATAGCACGAAGAGCAGGGCGACCGGAATGGGGTTGCGAATCGCCCAGGAGGAGGTATTGAGCGTCATGGCTGCCACTCCGACAGCGAGATCGCCACACTCTCCGTGCTTTCGATCATCTCCTCGCCGAGCCCCTCGACCACCTCTACGCGATCGCCGTCGCCGAGGAAGGCCCCACCCGACGCGACGACCGGGGTGTCGGGCTCAAGCCCAGAGAGGATTTCGATCCGGTCCCCCGTATGCTGACCCAGGGCAACTTTCGACTCCGCCACCCGACCGTCGCCATCGACGCGGTGCACATAGCCGAAGCCGTCGCGGATCTGCACCGCGGATCGCGGTAGGGTAAGGGCCGGGCGTGTTCCCAGCCCGAACTTGCCGCGCGCAAACATGCCCGCCCGGGCGGCTTCGCTTGTCGGTAGATCGACATAGACCAGGCCATTGCGGGTGGCGGTATCCACGAGCGGCGCGATCGTACGCACGCGACCCTCCAGCTCGCGACCTCCCGGCAGGGTGACCCAGGCGTTCTGGCCGGGCTGCAGCCTCTCCAGCTCGGAAGCGGCAACCTCGGCCCGCCATTCCAGCCGACCGAGCCGGATCAGGCGAAACAGTTCCTGACCCGCGGGCAGCACTGCGCCGACCGTGGCACTGCGGGCCGAGATCACGCCATCGTCGGGGGCGAGCACCTGGGTCTGGGCCAAACGGAGTTGCTGCGAGTTCTCGACGGCTCGCGTCGATTCCAGCCTGGCCTGCGCAGTACGCTCTGCCGTGATGTACTGGAATATCTGCTGTGCCGACATCGCGCCTGTTGCCTGTAGCTCCCGGGCGCGCTGGGCGTTGTCCGCGGCTTCGGCGAGCGCCGCCTCGGCCTCGGCGACGGCGGCGCGGCTCTGCGCGAGTTCGGCGTTCACCGTATCGGACGCGAACGTCGCGAGCACCTGGCCACGCTGGACGATATCGCCGACGTTGACCTCGACGCTGGCCAGGCGCAGGCCGTTTGCCTCGGTGCCGATGCTGGCTTCCTGCCAGGCCATGATGTCTCCGTTTGCGGATAGCGTGGTGGGCAGCATGGCGGGTCGAGGCGTGGTGACTGCCACGCTCAGTGCGGGTTGCGCGACCGTTATGGTTTCATCCTCCGCGACCCTGGCGTCATACATGACCCAGGCGAGCGTTGCGGTTAAGCCCATCGCAACGACCGCGACGGCCGCGAATGAACGTGGTTTGCTCATCATGGTGTTCCTTGGTTCGTTCATTGAACCGCTGCTTCGCTGTATGCGGCATGCACTTCGGTTGCGGGCCAGCCACCGCCTAGCGCGCGATACAGCCGGATCCAGGCGGTGATTCGCTCACGCTGCAGTTCGATCACGGCGCTCTGTGCGGCCACCATGCTGCGGCGCGTATCCTCGAGTTCGAACAGACTGGCGATACCGGCGTGGTAGCTGGCGTCGGTGGCCTCAAAGGAGCGCGCGAATCCATCGGCGGCGCTGGCCGCGTCCTCGCTGCGCTTGGCCGTGCTGTCCAGCATGACCAGCGCGTCCTCGACGTCGCGGATCGCTTCACGCAGTCGCGCGGCATAGATGGTGGTGGCGGCCTGGTAGCGAACGCGTGCCGCTTGCGCATTGGCGCGTCGCGTACCGCCGTCGAACAGCGGTAGCGTTACCGTCACTGGCCCGATACTCCATACGCTGCCATTGGTGCTGATGCCCCCGCTGGCGATGCGCGTCGTGCCGATGTTTCCGGCCAGGGTGATGCGAGGCCAGCGCTGCGCCCGCGTCTGGTCCGAATCGGCGCTCGCCGCCACCACGTCACGCGCTGCCGCGTGAATATCGGGGCGTTGCGCCAGCACCTCGGCCGGCATCGTCGTGACCGCGAGTTCGGCCGGCCGTGGCAGCCGGCCGGTTGCCGTGGCCAGTTCGCGCCGTAGCGCCGCTTCGTCCTGCGCCGCCAGGGCACTCAATGCCTTGATCAGCAGATCGCACTGCGTCTGCTGCTCGATCAGCGTTACGTTGCCTTGGGCCGCGCTGGCATTCGCCAGCTCCGCCTCGGCCGGGGGGCGGAAGCCCTTGTCTGCCACCAGGCGGGTGATCTGCGCCGTCCGCGCCCGCGACTGGGCATCGATCTCGGCCTGCTGGACCTGGGTCTCGCAGGCGCGTAGCTCGACGTAGGTCGTTGCAATTTCTGCCGCGACCGAGACCCGGGCGTCGTGCCAGCCGGACCGGCTGGACTCGAGCCGAGCTTGCGCGGCGTTGGCGGCGGCGCGGCCTGCGCCGAACAGGTCCAGCTCCCAGCCGAGCTGCAAGCCTGCCGACGACTCGGTGGCGACCGGTGCATCCAGACCCGGCCGCCCCCGGCTGGCGCCGATGCTGGCATCCAGCCAAGGCAGCAGGGCGGCCCTTGACTCAACGCGTGCGGCTTGCGCATCGGCGAGGCGCGCGGATGCCTGCGCCACGGTCGGGCTGACCTGCTGCCCGGCCTCGATGAGATGCAGCAGCAGGGGATCGTCGAACTGGGCCCACCATTGGCTCAGGTCCGTCAGTTGCCCGCCGTGGGGCAACGGTGCATGCCACTGCCCGGCAACGGGCGCCGCGGTGCTGCCGGGCTCGGTTTCGGGTAGAGCCTGGGGCATGATCGACGCGCAGCCGGTGAGCAGTGCGGCGGCTGTCGTGATGAGCCAGGTCGCAAGCAACCGCGGCTTGCTGCCGGGCAGCGCCTTGATGGCTGCCGCACGCTGTCGGCGGGGCAGAAAGGCTACGGCAATGTCATTGGTGAGTGGGAGCATGCGGTGTCCTCGTCTCTCATGTGACGAGACTGTCCGCCGAGGCGCCTTTCAGAAGTCTTACTGATGGATCGGCACGATCGCGTGTTTTCGGTAAGTTTTCCGTAAGTGCGCGGCGGCGAAAGTGAGCTTCTTTTAACAGCACACGAGAAACGCTCATGCCTCTACCGTATCCGCTTGATTCGATCTCCCCTGCCTCTGTCTCACGCATGGCGGCTGCATCCGCGCTTGCCGCTGGGCTGTGCATCCCGCTGGCAGCCATGGCCCAGGAGCCGACCTCGGAGCCGTCTTCCACCACCTGGGGGCTGGGCCTCGGCGTTGTGAGCAGGCAGGAGCCCTACGCCGGTATCGACCGGGACAACACCCCCATACCGCTGCTGCAGGTGGAGAACCGGTACATTCACCTCTTTGGCCCCCGAATCGAATTCAAGCTGCCGAGTCTCGACATCAGCGACTCTCAGCGGCTCAACTTCGGCATCGTTGGCAAGTACGACGGTAGCGGCTACAAGGAGGACGACGCCCCGATCCTCAACGGTATGGACGAGCGCAAGGGCGGCTTCTGGGCAGGCGGCAAGGTGGAGTGGAGCAGCGACCTGGTTGACGTCAGCGCTGAATGGCTTGCCGACGCGTCAGGCAACAGCAGCGGCCAGGTCGTCAATCTCGGCCTGGAAAGAACGTGGCGTTTCGGCAATCATGTTCTGATTACCCCGCATGTGGGGGCGAGCTGGCAGGACGATAAAACCGTCGATTACTACTTCGGCGTTAGCGACAGCGAGGCGCGCATCGACCGCCCCACCTATATAGGCGAGTCCGCTATGAGCATCGAGACGGGGGTGCGTGGCGTCTATATGTTCGACAAGCACCACTCGGTGCTCATGAGTGTCGAAGTGACGAGCCTGCCGGATGAGATCAAGGACAGCCCGCTGGTGGATCGCTCGACCACCAATAGCGTGTCTCTTGGCTACATTTACCGCTTCTGATGAGCCGCATACTCCTGGTCGAGGACCACGACCGGCTGGCCCGGCTGATGTGCAAGGGGCTGGAAGCCGCCGGCATCGCCGCCGGCATCGCCGCCGACGCGGCCGGCCGCATCGACAGCGCATGGGCTGCCATTCAGCAGATGCCCTACGATGCACTGATTCTCGACCGGGGGCTGCCGGATGGGGATGGCCTCGTCCTGCTGCAGAGACTGCGCAAAGCAGGCCTCGGTATGCCTTGCCTGGTGCTGACGGCACGTGATGCGCTACATGACCGGGTGCAGGGGCTCGAAGCCGGCGCCGACGACTACCTGCCCAAACCCTTCGCCATGGACGAGATGGTGGCGCGTGTCCGGGCACTGCTACGTCGCCCCGTGGCGTTCCAACAGCTCGATCCCAGCCACGGCGATCTCACCCTGCGCCCCGCAGCCGGCGTGCTGTGCCGCGGTGACCAGAGCGTCACTCTCGCCCCGGCGGAGCTGCACATCATGGAGCTGCTCTTGCACAGGCCCAAAGAGGTCGTGCGCCGCAGCGCGCTGGAAGCGGCGGCCTGGGGGCTGAGCGAGGCGGTGACACCGAACGCCCTGGACGTGGCCCTGCACCGCTTGCGTCGCAAACTGCTTGCCATCGGCTCGTGCCAGCGGATCGTCAACGTCAGGGGGCTGGGCTATGCGCTTCGTGAAGATGTTGCCGCTGAATAGCCTGCGACTGAAAGTCCTGCAGGCCGATGTGGCTTTCTGTTAGATGGCAAGCACACTTTGATGGAGGGTTTATGCTGCCTCGCCTTGGCTTACTGCTTTCCACATTGTTGTTCCTGGCATCCTGCGCCATGCCGCCGGATTACCCCCATTTTCAACCTTCCGACAACCTGCCGGCCTATGATCAGGAACGTTTCGATCACTATGTGCGCGACACTCGCGCCTGGATTGCCGAAAACCGCGCCTTCCTCAGTGACGACCGCAACCTCGAAATCCAGCTCAATACGCCGTTCGAACGACGCCCCGACAAACCGGCCGAACGGGGCATCCTGTTCGTTCATGGGCTGGGCGCAAGTCCATGGTATTTCAGCGATGTTGCCACCGCCATGGCGAATGATGGCTGGCTGGTTCGCTCTATCCTTCTGCCTGGCCACGGCACCCGTCCCGCTGATTTGATGCTGCCCGATAACGATGATTGGGAAAAAGCCGTTGCCCACCATGCAAACCTGCTGGGAGCCGAGGTCGATGAACTTTGGCTTGGCGGCTTCTCGACCGGGGGGAATCTGGTTACCTCCCATGCGTTGAACGACGAGAATGTTGCCGGGCTGCTGCTATTTTCCCCTGGGTTTTATCCCGATAATGGCTATCTCTTTCTCGCCCCGGCCATTTCCTATCTGTGGGACTGGGTGGATGTCGATGAGGAAGATAATATCGTCACCTACCAGTCCCTGCCTACACGTGGGGCCGCCCTCTATTACCGCTCGGTCAGAACCGTACAAAAAAGCCTAAAAACGGCACGCTTTGATAAACCCGTCCTGATTAGCATGAGCCAGCATGACAGCGTACTTGACCCTAATGCGACGCTCGACGCCTTTCAAATCCGCTTTCCCAATCAACAATCACGCTTCGTTTGGTACGGCGACACCCCTCAGGAACTTGACGATCCTCGTATCACCGCACTGACCAGCAACCTGCCCGAACAGCGTATCAGCACCTTTTCCCATATGAACGTGCTATTTGCACCCGAGAACTCTTATTACGGTGAGAAGGGCAGCCATATCATCTTTGACAACGGCCAGGACGGCATCCCCCTCCCCGAGGATTCCGAAGCTTTGTGGTTCGGAGCGTGGGGACAGGGCGCAGCGGAAAGATACCATGCTCGCCTGACCTGGAATCCCTACTTCCGCGATCTCCTCGACAGTATCCGCGAGGTGACAGGTGATAGTTGACGCTCCCTCCACTCAATGCGAAGGAACTCCTGGTACTAGCGCATCCGCCGGTCTCATGGAGTGCTGTCATGTGCATGATCGTCAACAACCTCGGGGGCTGGGCTATGCGCTTCGTGAAGATGTTGCCGTTTAATAGCATCAGTTTGAAGGTGCTGCTGGCCTATGTGGCGGGGATGGTACTCAGCATCATGCTGCTGGTGATTGCTTTGCTCGTGCTGCATCAGAGTAACGTACTGGCGCGGATGGACCTGGCCGACGCTGCGGATGAGCTGGTGAAAAACATTGAGTTCAATAGCAGCGGCAGGCCCATCGGCTTCGACTCGAGCATGGACGATCGCGCCTGGTTGTACGAAGGACCACAACGCGAAACAGCGTATCGAATTCTGGATGACGCCGGGAACGTGGTTGCCTTCTCGAGTAGGGGAGAAAACTTTTGGCCGAATGACGGCGACCTCCTTCGACTGGCCCGCGGGAGCTTTACCTTCGAGCACGAGGGAAATACCTTCTACGGCGCCACGAAGCCCCTCGAGCACGATGGGCGAAGGTGGTACCTGCAGTTCGTCGCCAGCGCACGGTTCATGGATATCCTCCATAAAGTTGCCTTGCCGCGTATGATCGCCGGCGTCATGGTGTTCGGCTTTGTGCTGTTCTTCGCCTTCGGCCTGTGTGCCTATATTACCTTGCGCTACACCCTCAAGCCGCTGCGAGATGCGTCAGAGTCCGCGGCAGCCATCTCGCCGCGCTCCATTGATGCCCGGCTGAAGACGGAAGCGGTGCCCGCGGAGATCGCCCCTCTCGTGGACAGCTTCAATCGAGCCCTGGAACGCCTAGAACGCGGCTACCGCGTGCAGCAGGAGTTTCTTGGCAATGCGGCGCATGAGTTGAAGACACCACTGGCTCTGATCCGCGCCCAGATCGAGTTAAAGGAGGGGGGCAGGAACGACCGCGACTCGCTATTGAGCGACGTCGAGTACATGACCCGCCAGGTGCAGCAGCTTCTGCTCCTGGCCGAAGCCAGCGAGGCGCACAACTATCACTTCACCACCGTCAGGATGCAGGAGGTCGCCCACGATGCCGCTTCCTATTTGCAGCGCATGGCGGAAATCGCCGACGTGCACTTGGCGGTGCGTGCTGTCGGCGACGTGCAATGGAGAGCGGACCGCGCGGCCTGCTTCACCTTACTGAAGAACCTGCTGGAGAACGCCATCCAACATGCGCCCGCGCAGACTTCCGTCAGCGTGGAGATCCAGGGCGATACGGTGACCGTACGGGACAGAGGCCCCGGCGTGGATGCAGAACAACTGCCGCTGCTGTTCGAACGCTTCTGGCGTGCTGAGCATCGGCGAGACCACGGGGCTGGGCTAGGCCTGGCCATCTGCCAGGAGATTGCTATGGCGCACGGCTGGCACCTCACGGCCGAGCAGGCCGAACCGGGGCTACGATTTCGGCTGTCGAATGGGGAGGGGTGAAAAGCGCTCGCTAAGTTGCAAACCTGTTCACGGTAGTGTGGCTGCGTCTCGCCCATGATCTGGCCTCGGGTATCACGCCGTTGGAATCGCCAGTCGTAATGAGCGGTATTCGATAGGCCTTAGGGCGCACAGAACAATGATGGCTGTAGTCGTTAGGTCTAGGGGATGATCGTGGCTGGTCGTGCCAGGACACCAAGAGGAAGAACAGGATGAAAACGGCAGGTGAGGTGGTGCGTGAGTTCTGGCAGCTGATGGCGTCCAACGATTTCTACTCGGTGGTGGCGGTGCTCGCACCGGATTTCGTTCTCGAATGGCCGCAGTCCAATGAGCGCATCCGCGGCGGCGAGCGTTTCGCGCAGATGAATGCGGAATATCCGGCCCACGGCCGCTGGCAGTTCACGACCAATCGGTTCGTCGAGGGCGATGATGACGTGGTGACGGAGGTCGCCATCACCGATGGCGTTCAGTCGGCTACGGCCATCTCATTCTTCACGGTGGAGAAGGGCAAGATCACCCGGCTGGTCGAATACTGGCCGGAGCCTTACTCGGCTCCGGCGGGGAGGGCGCATCTCATCGAGGCGATCACGCCAAAGTAGTAGGTGGAGGTCGCCGCCTTTCAGCCGTTACTGGCCCCCGCTCCGTTTGGCAAGCCAGGTCTCCAGGTCGCGGGGCGGCAGCGGCTTGGCGAGCAGATAGCCCTGCACCTCGTTACAGCCCAGTTGGCTAAGGCAGTCGAGCGCCGCTTGGTTCTCC
This sequence comes from Franzmannia qiaohouensis, assembly GCF_031451695.1. Taxonomy (NCBI): domain Bacteria; kingdom Pseudomonadati; phylum Pseudomonadota; class Gammaproteobacteria; order Oceanospirillales; family Halomonadaceae; genus Franzmannia; species Franzmannia qiaohouensis. The sequence goes on along the minus strand of NZ_JARWAM010000003.1, from coordinate 326,617 downwards.
ACGCCCTCGGCGACGACGCTGTAGCCCAGGTCGTGGGCCATGCGGATCATCGACCCGACCAGGGTCTGGATCCGCGCATCCTCTTCCAGGTGGGCGATGAACGAGCGGTCGATCTTGACGATGTTCGCCGGTATCTCGTGCAGGTAGGAGAGGCTGCTGTAGCCGGTGCCGAAGTCGTCGATGGCGATCAGGATGCCTGCTGCGATCAGCGCATCGAGCTGGGTCGCCGCGGCCTGGCCCTTGCCAATCAGGGCGCTCTCGGTCACTTCCAGTTCGATGGCGTCGGCGGGCAGGTTGGCCTGTCGGAGCTTTTCCAACACCCGCTGGGCAAAGTCGTGCTCCTCTAGATTGGTCGCCGAGACATTGATCGAGACCCGCAGTGGCCTGCCTTCTGCATGCCAGAGCGCTGCCTGGCGGATCGCCCGGTTTACCACCCAGTCCGTCAGCGCCCGGGCCATGGGCGTGTTCTCGATCAGGGGTATGAATTCCGCAGGCGACACCTCGCCAAGCTCGGGATGTCGCCAGCGCAGCAGGGCTTCGACACCTTGGCAGTCGCCACTGGCCACCCACACGCGGGGCTGGAAGACCAGGTAGAGTTCGTCGTCAGTCTTAAGCGCGCGGCCGATATCGGCGAGCAGCATGCTGCTGCGCTGGAAGCGCTCTTCCAGTGCCGCGGAGAACACACCGGCGCCCTGGCCCATCTGGCGCGCGTCGAGGCTTGCCGCATGGGCGCTGCGCAGAATATCAGGCGCGGCGGTCTCGCCGAGCTCGAACGAGGCGATACCTACCACCGGACGCACCAGCACCGACACGTCACGCGCCGACTCCAGGGCCATCAGACGCTGGCGCAGGTTGAGGGCATGCTCAATCAGGCTGGCATGGCTGTCCACCGGCAGCAGATGCACGAACTGGCAGCTGCCGAGGTAGTAGAGCGGCGACTCGAGACCAATGGTTTCCTGGATACACTGGGCGGATACCTGCGCCAGTTCGTCGAGGAAGCCGGACCCCATGGTGCGGTGCAGGGCGCTCAGCTGGCTGGCTTCGACCACCTCCGTAAAGAGCGCGGCACGCGGCTCGCCGGGGGAGTCGAGGGCTAGATCCTGAAGGTCCTCGCTGAACTGACTTCGATTCGCCAGGCCGGTCAGCGGGTCGACCCTGCCAAAGGCATGCTGCAATTCGATCTGGGCCATGACCATGGCGGCAAGGTCGACCAGTGAGGCCCTTTCCTGCTCGGTGATGTCGCGGGGCTCGGTGCCAAGCACGCACATGGCGCCCAGGGTCTGGCCTTCGCGGGTCGTCAGCGGTGCGCCGGCGTAGAAACGGATGCCGGTGTTGGCCAGGTGGCTGTCTTGATAGTAGTTCGAGGCCAGCAAATCGGGAATGACCAGGACCTCGGCAGAGTCGCAGACCTGCGCACAGGGCGCCTTATCCCGGGGTATCTCGCGATGATCGACGCCGACCCGCGACTTGAACCACTGACGATCGCTATCTGTCAGCGACACCGCAGAGATCGGCAGGCCGAACAGCTGGCTGGCCATGCGTGTGATGCGATCGAAGCTATCGCTGGGCGCGGTATCGAGGAGATTGAGCTGCTTGAGCGCGAAAAGCCGGGCCTGCTCGGGGTGTTTCATCGACGTAATACTGACCTCGTGGAAAAGTGGCGGCTGACTATCACTAGGGTAGCAGGCCGCCTAATAGATCTACGCTATCGGCATCGTGCAATGTCATCAGGCCCGAACGGGCCTGCGCGCCTCCCCTCGATGATGGCTCAGCGTCTAGCTCAGAGCCGTACCAGCATCTTGCCGGTGTTGGCGCCCTCGAACAGCGCCAGGAAGGCATCCGGTGTGCGCTCGAGGCCCTCTTCGATGGTCTCGGCGTAGTCGATCTCGCCATTGGCGACCTGCGGGCCGACCTCTTCCAGGAAGCGTGGATAGTCGTTCCAGTGGTCGAAGATGATGAACCCCTGCATGCGCAGGCGCTTGATCAGCACCATGGCCAGGTTGCTGGGTCCGGGAGCCGGCCCCTCGGCGTTGTAGCGGGCGATCATCCCGCACACGGCGATGCGACCGCCGGTGCGCAGGGTGTTGAGCGCCGCCTCCAGGCACACGCCGCCGACGTTTTCGTAGTAGACGTCGAAGCCCTCAGGGCAGGCCGCCTGAAGCGCCTCGGTCAGCTGCTGGGCGTTGCGGTCGCGATAGCTCACCGCCTCGATGCCGTGGGACGCAAGCCACTCGAGCTTCTCGGGCGCCCCGGCGATGCCCACCACGGTGCCGCCGCGGGCCTTGGCCAACTGCACGGCCAGCGAGCCCACCGCGCCGCTGGCGGCGCTGACCAGTACGTTGTCGCCTTGCTGCATCCCGGCGATCTGGTTGAGGCCGGTCCAGGCGGTCATGCCCGGCATGCCGAGCACGCCGAGGTAGGCCTGCTCGGGGACCTCGATGCCCGGCAGCGGCTCGACCTGGTCGCCCGGCAGCTGGGCGATATCCCGCCAGCCGGCCATGTGGCGTACCTTGTCGCCGACGGCCAGGCGCGGATGTCGAGACTCGATGACGTCGCCAACTGCGGCGCCTTCCAGCGGCTCGCCGAGGGTGAAGGGGTCGATGTAGGTCTTCACGCCGCTCATGCGCCCGCGCATGTAAGGGTCCACCGACAGCCAGCTGTTGCGGATGCGCACCTCGCCCTCGGCGAGATCCGGCAGCGCGGTTTCGTGCAGCTCGAACAGCTCGCGACCGGGTGTGCCCTGGGGGACGTCGTTGATGGTGAAGTAGCGTGACTGCATCGTGGTCTTCCTTGATTCAAGAATGAACCTGCCAGTCTAGGGCAGGGGGTGCAACGCGGGCCAATCTGCGGATCATCGGGTCTGCTTTGGCTTTCCACGCATGGCTAGGCTTTAATGCAGCTGTGGTGCCCAACCGACTCCGCCACGAGGGTGAGCGATGGCTAACGACAACAAGGTAGACCCCAAACTTCCTCAGCTGTTGCACGACGAGCTTCCCAAGGAGCATGAAGACGCGCTGATTCGTAAGCTTCACCTTGTTATTCGCTATGCCATCAAAGTACTGGCCGTATTGATGGTGTTGGTGATCATCTGGGGCGTCCTGGATGTGATCTATGTGCTTTACAGCAAGTTTATCTCTCCACCTGTCCTTCTGTTTGAAGTCAGCGATATCTTCGTGATATTCGGTGCCTTTATGGTGGTGTTGATCGCCGTGGAAATATTCATCAATATTCGGCTCTACTTGGGTACCAATGTGTTACCCATTCGGCTGGTTATTGCCACTGCGCTTATGGCGATCGCCCGTAAGGTGATCATCCTGGATATATCGACCATATCGGCCCAAGAGATGCTGGCGATTGCTGCCATCGTACTGGCCCTGGGCGTCACCCACTGGCTGGTGGGAAAACAGGAGTAGATCCTCGCCATCTCGCTGCCGAATACCCGCTGGTAAGGGCGTCGAGTGCATCCACCTCCCGCTCACCGCGATTCCAGCCGGTGAAATATACATGCCCTGGCCGCTCGCGCGGTCGGGGAGCCATAGGGGCCTCTTCCGTGGCGCTATCGGCATGCTAGTCTACCCCTCTCATTTCTCGCCAAAGGCACGTCCTCCTTGCGAACCGATAGCCGCCTTTCCCGAATGCTGCATGTATTGCTGCACATGGCGCGTCAGGATGGTCCCATCACGTCCGAACAGATTGGGGTGATGCTCGGCACCAATGCCGCGGTGGTGCGGCGCACCATGGCGGGCCTGCGCAAGGCGGGCTACGTATGTGCCGAGAAAGGCCGCCATGGTGGCTGGCGGATCGGCTGTGACCTGAACCGCGTTACCCTGCTGGATGTGCACCATGCCGTCGGCGGGCCACGCATCTTTGCCATCGGCACCGACCGCGACAACCCCGATTGCGTGGTCGAGCAGGTGGTCAACGAGGCGATCTTCGATGCCATGCGTGAAGCGGAGGCGTTGCTGATCGAGCGCTTGGGGTCGGTAACACTGGCCGAACTGGCGAGCCAGTTCGATGAGATCGCCACCCGCCAAGGCTATCGGTTCCCCACTCACTGACTGAGCCACTGCGACGGCATATTGACGCCTGCGCCTTTTAATGTATCAATTGAAGATACATTAAGTTCGGCGAGGAACGAGACATGATGTTCGATGCGGTGATTATCGGCGGCAGCTATGCGGGAATGGCGGCGGGCCTGCAGCTGGCGCGGGCGAGACAGCAGGTACTGGTGGTGGACGCGGGCGAGCCGCGCAATCGCTTTGCCGCGCACTCCCACGGGTTTCTGTCCCAGGATGGCACGCCACCCGAAGAGATCGCAGCCGATGCACGCGGTCAGCTGATGGAGTACCCCACGGTGGAGTGGCGCTCGGGCAGGGTGGCGTCGATTAGCGGCGAGGCGGAGGGTTTCACGGTCGGCCTGGCCGACGGAGGCACCTTCCAGGCACGCCGCACCATCTTGGCGGCAGGCGTGACCGATGAGCTGCCAGACATTCCCGGGTTGGCCGAGCAGTGGGGAACGCGCGTCTTTCACTGCCCCTACTGCCACGGCTATGAGCTTGGCCAGACGGCTATCGGCGTGCTGGCGTCCTCCGAGATGGCGATGCATCAAGCCTTGATGCTGCCGGACTGGGGTACCACCACGCTGTTCTTGAACGCGGCCTTCGAGCCAACGGCGGACCAGTTGGCCCAGTTGGACGCGCGCGGTACCCGCATCGAACGCGGTTTAGTGTCGCGTCTTCAGGCCGGTCGGGGCGAGGGGGTGGAGGTGGTGCTGAGCGACGGGCGCCAGGTCCCCCTTGCCGGCGTGTTTGTGGCGCCGCGGCTGCGTCTCAGCCCGCTGGTTGCGGAAACCGGCTTTGCGCTGGAAGAGACGCCGCTGGGCAGTGTCATCAAGACCGATGCGATGCAGGCCACGTCGATCCCCGGCATCTTCGCCTGCGGCGATATCGCCCGCGCTGCAGGTTCGGTGACCTTTGCCGTCGCCGACGGCGCCATGGCAGGGCTTTCTGCGCATCGCTCGCTGATGTTCGGCTTGGCATAGCCCGACCAGGCGATGTGTGGCCTTGCGATGGCTCGGGGATGAAAGTGGCAGATAATATTGTTATGTTATAACGTATATATCTCAGCAGCAGTGCGACTCTATCCATTCATGGAAGCGACCATGCCGTTGACCGCTAACCAGCAGCGCGTGCTTGAGGTACTGCGCAGTGCCGAGGCCCCGTTGGGGGCCTATGCCTTGCTTGAGCGCCTGAGTGGTGATGGATTCTCGGCGCCGACCCAGGTCTATCGCGCGCTGGATGTGTTGATTCGTCACGGCTTGGCTCACCGCCTGGAAACGCTGAATGCCTACGTCGCCTGCCGGCACAAGGAGTGCCGGCACGGGGTGACCGCGTTTGCCATCTGCGATGACTGCGGGAATATCGACGAGCTCATCGATAGCGCCTTGAGCTCGAGCCTGGGGTACATGGTCGAGCGCCGAGATTTTTCACCCGGCAGCACGACCATCGAGATCCATGGCACCTGCTCGCAGTGTGCGTCGGCGCTTCCCGAATCCACTCGCCACTCGAGGGTGAAACCATGAATCAAGGCGTATTTGGCCAGGACAGCAAACTGCCCGTCACGGTGTTGACCGGCTTTCTCGGCAGCGGCAAGACCACGCTGCTCAACTGTCTGGTTCGCCAGTCCGCCATGCAGGGCGCGCTGGTGGTAATCAATGAGTTTGGCGATATCGGCCTGGATCATCGACTGCTCGCCGAGAGCGATGAGCATAGCGTCGTGGAAATGAGCAGCGGCTGCCTGTGCTGCACCATCCGCGGCGACTTGAGCCGCACCGTGCAGGAGGCCAGCGAGGCACTTGAGCGGGAGGGCAGTGCCCCCTTTTCGCGGGTGATCATCGAGACCACCGGACTGGCCGATCCGGCGCCTATCCTGCATACCCTGATGACCGACCACTGGTTGGCACAGCGCTTCTTCATGGATGGCGTGATATGTCTGGTGGATGCCGCCAACGGCATCTCGACATTGAACGCCCACCGCGAGTCCCAGCGCCAGGCGGCGGTGGCCGACCGCTTGCTGATCACCAAGACCGATCTGGTCGATGAGGAACAGCTGTCGCGGCTCGCCAGCCAGCTGGCGACCATCAACCCGGCCGCCGAGCAGTTGCAGGTGCGGCATGGCGATCTGCCGGCCGAGTATGTCACCGGGGAGGGCTTGGCCGCCGAGCGTTACTCGGCAGAACGCTGGTTGGGCGCCGCGTCCTACCAGCAGGTCTCGTCGGCCCCTGGGCTGGCTCCGCCCGATAGCGGGACCCTGGTGCCGATGATGCAAGCTGCCGGCGCCTCGCCCCACGCCAACCCCGACCTCAGCCGCCACGGAGAGCGGATCCGCACCTTCTGCTTCAGCGTCGAGGAGCCCATTCCCGCCGAGCAACTCGAGGATTGGCTGGACCTGCTGATGTCACTGCTGGGCGAGAAGATTCTGCGCGTCAAGGCCATCGTCAAGCTGGTTGGGCGCGAGAAGCCGCTGGCCCTGCACGGCGTGCAGCATATCTTTCACCCTCCAGAGCCACTGCCGGTGGAGGCGTGCCGCGACGGTGTCTCGCGCTTCGTGTTCATCACCAACGGCGTGACGCCCGAGGCGGTGACGCAACTCTTCGACTACTTCCAGCCCGCTGGGAATCAGCCTGGCCAGGCGCTCGGTGAGTGTGACGGGGCCGAACGACGGGCGAGTGAGGTTGGGTGACATGGAAGGACCTGCCTGCCATACCGGACGCCCCGGCTGCTTTTACAACGCCCTACGAGGCGATGCGGTTCACGTCATCACGGCACCAGCGCGCTAGGCCGCTATCACTAGCAGGAGTCCAAGGAATGCGCCAACCGCAACAACAAGTGACAGAGCTCGATACGCCCATTGTGAGCATTGTCATCACCCTGCCGGATGGCGCGCAGCGCCGCTTTGCGCCCCCTACCAGCGTCGCCGAGGTGGCGGCGGCGATTGGTCCGGGCCTGGCGCGCAATACCGTTGCCGGCAAGGTGATCGGCCCGGTGATCGAGGACGGTTTCTACTACGACATCGCCTTTGATCGCTCCTTTACCCCGGAAGACATGGCGGCCCTGCTCGAACGGCTGCAGCCCAGCGGCCAGCGCGAGGTCGTCTGATAAGGCGAGTGCATCGTCGGTGCAGAAAAACGACCGGCTCCATGAGGGGCCGGTGGCGGTACTGCCTTGATGGAGATGTTGCTTAGGCCGGCTGAGGCGTGTTGATGGGCTCTCCTATCAGCTTGCCCGGCAGGGGGCCTCACCCCAGCAGGAGTCCGGCACTTTCTCGACGGCTAGAAAGAAGTGAGAAGGGGCCCGAGGCAGTAGCAGAGCGCGGGACAGCATTAAAGTGTTATGTCGTATCATTTTATTTCCGCAAGATGCCGCACTAGGATGAGGTTTGGTCTCGGACCGGATATGGGACACTACGTAAGGACACGACATGGCTTCTACTCGCCGTGAGCTGGCGGCATTGATCGAGCAGGGGGCAATACCCCCCGGGCAGGTGGGGCAGGCGGTCGCGCTCTCCGGGCTGCATCCGTCGGGGCGGGCCTGGGGCCTGTTCGTGGACCGGCTGTTGTTGTGGCTGGGTACGCTGGCGCTGGTCTTCGCGGTGATGTTCCTGGTCGCCTACAACTGGAGCGAGATGCCCCGCTGGCTGCGCTTCGGGCTGGTGCAAGTGGCGCTGGTGGCGGCGATTGCCGTCTACTGCTGGGCCGAGGGGCGTGGCGTTGTGAAACGCATGGTCGCGCGGGCGGCGCTGACGGCGGCCACGCTGCTGCTGGGCGTGCTGCTGGCGCTGTTTGGACAGGTCTACCAGACCGGAGCCGACCCCTGGCAACTGTTCTGCATCTGGGCGCTACTGATGCTGCCCTGGGCGCTGGTGGCGCGCTTCGATGCGCTGTGGGTCCTGTGGCTCGGCCTGCTCAACCTCTCCGTGGCGCTCTATTTCCGTACCTGGAGCGGCGCCTTCGGCCCCTTCTTCATCGGTGACGCTGCCGCCCTGTGGGGGCTGTTCGTGCTCAATACCTCGGCGTTGGTGGTGTGGGAGCTGGGTGCGCGGCGCTGGCGATGGCTGTCGGCCGGCTGGGCCACGTGCCTGCTGGCGCTGGGCAGCGGCGTCCCTGTGACGCTGTTGGTGCTCGCCTGGCTCTTCGATGAGCGGTCGGGCTTCTCGGCTGCCGCACTGGTCTATCCCGCCTGGCTGGCGGTGCTCTACGTCGTGTATCGCTACTGGCGAGCCGACCTTTTCATGCTGGCCGGGGGCTGCCTGTCGGTGATCGTGGTGGTGACCGCCTGGATCGGGCGCTATTTCATGCGCCAGGGGGATCCGGGCGGCTTGCTGGTGCTGGCGATGGCGGTGCTGGGCATGGGGGCCATGGCGGTGATCTGGCTCAAGCGGCTGCATCGGGAGATGTCGGCATGACGGAATCGCTGAGAGAGAGGCTCGACCGGGCTGGCATTACGCTGGCCGAAGGCGAGGCGGCGCCAGCCATCGAGCCGCCCTGGTTCGTACGCGCGCTGCAGGCGTTCTCGGGGTGGCTGGCGGCGCTGTTCCTGCTCGGCTTCATTGGCATGGGGATGGTGTTCATACTCGAGAGCAGTATTGCCGCTGCCGCGCTGGGGCTGGTATTGATCGCTGGCGCCTATGCGCTGCTGCGTGGCAACGGCGGCGATTTCGTGGAGCACCTGGGACTGGCCGCAAGTCTCTGCGGGCAGCTGCTGGTGGCCTGGGCGCTGGCCCATGCCCTGGTCAATCAGACCGCCGGCCTGTGGTGGGCGCTGCTGCTGCTCCAGGTGATACTCGCCCTGGTCATGCCGAGCCTTACCCATCGCGCCCTGTCGGCGTTGGCCGCGAGCCTGGCGCTCTACATGGCCTTGAGCGAGAGCCTCTCGGCGGCGCCCATCGCCGGCGGCCTGATGCTGCTGGTAGCCGTGGCGCTGTGGCTCAACGAGTTTCGCTGGCCGGCACGAATGCGCCAGTGCCAGGCACTGGGCCATGGCCTGCTGCTGGGCCTGCTGGCCATTCAGGTGATGGAGTATTCCGGCCAGTCGCTGCTCATGGAGCTTCATCGGGATGGCCTGGTGCTGGCCTGGCTGGCGCCCTGGATGGGCGATGCACTGGCCACGCTGGGGCTGTTGCTGCTGCTCCGCCATATCTTCCAACGCGAGGCGCACGCCATGGCACCTCGCGTGCGGATGGCGGCTTATGGCGCCGCCGTCGTCGTCATGTTGCTCTCGCTGCAGGCCCATGGCCTTAGCCAGGCGGTAGTGGTGATCACGCTGGGATTTGCCATCGCTCACCGGCTGATCATCGCGCTTGGCGTGCTGTTGTTGCTGCTGGCCACGGCCAACTACTACTACTGGCTGGAGGTCACGCTGCTGACCAAGTCGGCGACGCTGCTGGCGCTGGGCGTGCTGCTGCTGGCGCTGCGCTGGGGGCTGCAGCGCTGGGGGCGACGGGGTGACGGGGAGGTGGTGCGATGATGTCCTCCGTTAAGCGGCGCCGGGGCCTGGTGGTGGTTGCCACCCTGGTGGTCCTGGCGCTGGTCAACTGGGCGATCTGGGCCAAGGAGCGCCACCTCGCCGAAGGCGAGGTGGTGTATCTCGAGTTGGCGCCGGTAGATCCGCGCTCATTGATGCAGGGCGACTACATGGCGCTGAACTTCGAACTCGCCAACCGCATCAGCGAGGCGCGCGGTGCCCAGCGCTCGGAGAGCGGCGAGCCGCTGGCCGCCGATGGCCATGTGGTCGTCCAGCTGGATGCGCAGCACGTCGCCGACTTCCAACGTCTCGATGGCGGCGAACAGGCGCTGGAAGAGGATGAGATGCGCCTGCGCTATCGCGTGCGTAACGGCCGCGTGCGCTTTGCCACCGACGCCTTCTTCTTTCAGGAGGGCCACGCCGAACGCTTTGAGCTTGCCCGCTACGGCCAGTTTCGCGTCAACCAGCGCGGCGAGCCGCTGCTCGTATCCCTGCACGATGGTGAGCTCGAGCGGCTCGGAGAGATGGCGCGGTAGGGGGCACGGCGAGGGGCGTGGGGTGGTGCATCGGGAACAGGACTGGCCTTGCGCTTGCTGATGTTTCAGGCAATGCCTAGGAGAGCCAGCGTTGGGCAAACTGCTCGGCCGTCAATGGCCGGTCAAAGTAGTACCCCTGTGCCTGAGAGCACCCCATCGAGAGTAATGCGCTTGCCTGACCCTGGTGCTCAATGCCTTCCGCAATCGTCTCCATCCCAAGTGTGTTCGCCATAGCAATGATCGTTGCGATAATGGCACGGTCATTGTCGCTAATCAGCATGTCGCGGACGAAAGAGATATCGATTTTTATTTTATCTGCAGAAAAGCGCTTTAGATAAGCCAGCGATGAGTATCCGGTTCCAAAATCATCGATCGACAGCCCTAGCCCCTTGCTCTTCAACACTTCTGTCATGGAGATGGCTTTTTCGGGATTGCCCATGATACCGCTTTCGGTAATTTCCAGACTGAGTTTAGATGGGGGGACATCGAAGTGGGTGCAGCTGTTGAACAAGTGGGTGACCAGGTCGTCTTCTTCAAACTGGATGGCTGCAATGTTAATTGCCAACTGTCCCGGCATGTCCTGACCTTGCTGATGCCACGCGGCAAGCTGCCTGCAGGCTTCTTCGATGACCCAATGGCCAAGTGCGACGATCATGCCGCGCTCTTCGGCGATGGGAATGAACTTGCCCGGCGATACGTTGCCAAGCTCCTCGTCAACCCATCGGCAAAGGGCTTCGGCGCCAATCAACTTGCCGCTATGTAAATCTACCTGAGGCTGAAAGTGCAGGCTCAGCCTTTTTCCTGCTATGGCAGAGGCAAGGCGTTTGGCGATATGTAGTTGTTCGGAGACGACACGCTCCATCCAAGGCTCGAATATGCAAATGGGGAGTTTTTCACGCTTCGCTTGATACATGGCAATGTCAGCGCGTCTCAACAGTTCGAGAGGCGTTACCGCATGCCTTGGATAAAGTGAAATACCGATTCCCACGGAAACTTGGAAAGAGTGCTGTTCTACTACAATTGGTAGTTCAATACTATCGCAAAGCCGTCGAGCGGTGGCGAGTGCGCCAACCTCACCTGCCGTTGGGCAAATGACAATAAATTCATCACCACCTGAACGGGCCAAGAATTCGCCCGTACTTAACGATGCGGAGAAGCGATCAGCTATAGTCTTTAGGACCGAGTCTCCCAAATCGTGACCAGCGGTGTCGTTAATCTCTTTGAAATGGTTAAGATCCAGTAGTAGTAGAGCTGTCTTTGACGGTTGATGGTTAGTCAGGACGTACTCTAGATGGCGCATAAAGGCGGCACGATTAGGTAATTGAGTGCCGGGGTCACAAAAGGCTAGTTGGCGTATTCGTGCTTCATCTTGCTGACGCTCGAGCTCTGATGCGGTCCTGGCGGCAAAAATCTGCAACACATTACGCACAATATTGACGTCGCTCAGCGGCTTTTTGAACATCACGCCGATAAGACCCAGCGGCTGCCCATGGCTATCATCCAGTCTACGTCCTACATATCCATTCACCCAAGAGAGCGCGCCGTTGGTCTCGGCTGGCAGCATGATGGCAGCGCCCTCATGAACAATGCACTCCTGTTCGACCATCACCTTATGGCATGGAACTCCGGGTAGGTAGTAGGCAAAATTGTCCTGGTGCTGGCCATTAACATACAGCGTCAGCGTGTGTGCAATATCAGGATCTTGCTTGTCGAGAAGAGCAATGAACCCGACGTCAGCAAATAGCGCCTCAGCCATATGAACGGTGAGCTGATGCAGAAACGCTTCGTCATTTTTTCCAGATACAGCGGTAGCGACGCTAACAACGGCGTGATGAAGTCGTCGTTGCTCATTAATGGTGTTCATCAGAGCCTCATTGTGTTGTCCAGCTCATTTCAGCGCCCGCTTGTTATGTCATGGTCACTACTGCCTGCATGAACTCCCTGCCACTGTGCTATGTGTCAGCCATAGGGCGAGACGCAGGTTGTGAATTACTAGCCCGCTCCCGGTTGAGAGCCATATGCAGCGGGACCAATAGCAAAGGGTGTCGAGTTGTCACCTGGCTCGATGATGGAGGGGGACTTAGCATCAGCCGTTGATCGTCTCACATCCCTCATGCCGCCCCCTCCTTGACATCCATAACGCCAATAATTGAAAGCATTTTTCGGAATGTAAGCCTGTGGCCCATTTCCGATTAAAAAAAATTTCCCTCTGTTACATTTTTCTTGTTTAGCTGAACGCGAAGTTCATCAGCTATTCCGCATAGAAGCCCCTTTTACATCAGCGTAAGAAACTGAAAAATTGTAAAAAACCAGTATTTCTTTCTGAAACCTAGCGTTCTTGTGGCACGCTGGCAGGCTTGTATGTATCATCGGGTATCAAAAAAATGCATAGTGTAAATGTGTGCTTCTAGCTCAACCCAATAGGGTGATATTCAACCTAAACAGTCCTTCATGTCAATAGGTCGCTCCTCAACCATCTAGGTCTACATGGAGGGCGTTGTGAATAAAACTGAACAGGAACGGCTAGCAGGCAGTATTGGCCGAGCCATTGCCAAACAGCGGGTTCTCAGTCAACTGACCCAGGAAGAAGTTGCTGAGCGCTTAGGCGTTGGTAATGAAGCCGTTTCGCGTATCGAGCGTGGACGGGTAATTCCCAATATTGTGCGTTTAATTGAACTTGCTGAGATTTTAAATTGCGAAGCCGCCGAGCTGCTCGGCCAGGCCAGCTCGCATGTCGATGATCAGGCAAGTAGAGTGAAACAGTTGTTGTCGCCTCTAAAGCCAAGCGATCGCCAATTGGTTGTGGATGTTGTGGAAAAATTGACCATCAGGCTGAGGGTAGATTGAAAATAATCGCATATATTGCGCCTGCTGTGCACTATTATGCGCGTGCGTTACGGTGAGGTCATGCAAGAAATACTGCTTATGAGTTGAAATATCATAACACGCCAGTGGTGGATTTTAAGTTATGAGAGTAGGCGCGGCAATGTCGTGGGGAGGTGCTGGTCCGCACCTAGACAATAACTCCCCGCCTAAACGTAATTACATAACACCGCCTGACCGGACTATGCTATTGGAGAGTACATACAGCCAAGGAGGTTCGTGATGTCTCAGCAAGAGTGTGCATGCCCTAAGTGCAAGTGTGCAGTCGATCGCAGCTCGATCGAGAAGGATGGCAAGCTGTACTGCTCCCAGTCCTGTGCCAGCGGTCATGCCGACGGTTCGGTCGACTGCGGTCATGACTGCAAGTGCGGGTAAATCCGGGGTTATTTTCCTTGCGGGTTTTACATCTGGCCTAGCTGCGGCGAGCAGAATGGCCTAACAACGTATCAGGGTCCGCCGAAGCGGGCCCTGATCTACGTTGGGTGATAGCCGTATGCGCCTGAAACAGGCGCTCCAGAGGTGCATCCCCATTTAGTGCGCCATCATTTCATGGACGATGGCGTGTCCACTCCGTTTTGAAGGGCAGTAGGTCGGCCAGTTCGTCGGCATCATGCGTGCCGCTGGTCGCCCCCCCCCTGATGGGTCCCCGTGTCCAGGAAGCCGTTCGCCTCGAAGGGCCTGCCGATGATTTAATACGCGATGGTGTAGTATGCGAGCTGGTCAGCGCTTGGTGGGGCTGGCCGGTGTAGCAGATTGCCTGGCATCTCTGTGATTGCCGCGGGGTATGTAGAGGCACTGCGGCGAGTATCACACCCTTGAATCGGTCCTTATCGCAACATGAACAGAGAAAGCGTCCATCGCATCCTGATTGCTGCCGAGTTGCTCGTGCTGGCGCTGCCGGCGAGCCTGTTCTGTCTCTTCTTCAGCCTGGCTCTGCTAATGACGGTGGGGTTTCCCTGGCGCTTGGAAGAGCTGGCGATCCTGCACTTCCTGCTGCTGGGCTACCTGGGGATCTTCGGCCTGTGGCGGCTGGCGATTACCTACCTCTGGCACTGCGATGAGGGACTGATTGGGGCGCTGTGGTGGTGGCGGGCTGCCTGTTTGGGCGCTGGACTGCTGAGCGTCTCGCTGCTGCTGGTGGGCCTGATCGAGGCAGGCTGGGCGGCGCCGGAGGGTGTGATCATCGTGGCGACGGGCAGTTTTGCCAGCCCGCTGCTGGTGCCGTTTTTGCATCTGGCCTGCCTGCGGCGAGCGGCGCTGACCAGGCGGTGAGGCACCGTCCGGATCGAGTGCTTCCAGGAGTAGGTCATGGCATCTCCTGGCCAGGGCCAAGTTTTCCAGTAGCCACAACGCATCAGGGCCCGCCGAGGCGGGCCCTGATATCGAACCCGGGGGTTCGAAGACTCGTTAACCGTTAGGTTATGCGAGTTGCTTGATATTCGAGGCCTGAAGACCTTTCTGGCCCTGGGTCACGTCAAAAGAGACGGAACTGCCTTCTTCCAGGGATTTGAAGCCTTCTGCCTGAATGGCGGAGAAGTGGGCAAAAACGTCATCACCACCGTCGCTCGGTGCGATAAAGCCAAAACCTTTTGCGTCGTTAAACCACTTAACTGTGCCAGTTGCCATAATGTCGATCCTTTCGCGCTTAGCGCCTTGCAATATTACTGGTTTTACCCAGATGAACAGCGGGTAGAACGAGATAAAATTACAGACTGCCGAAGAAAATCGTACATTACTGAATTACTTACCGTTAACTAACCTGCTGCACCTACGGTGTCACGGTTATTAGCTCGGGTCAAAGTCTTTTTTGATTATTGGCATTTAACACCCCACTTACGGCTGGACGAAGCGGTCGTCGGTGAGCTGTACTGCTAACAGCCTTGGGGGCGGCGAACCCCGAGCAGCGCTGTCTGACGGAAGAGACAGCGGTCGGCTTCAATAAGGAAGAATGTCATGACAGGAAACGGCGCAAGGCGGCTGTTGGCAGTATGGGCCGCAATGGCAGTGGCCATCCTCCTTGCTGGGCCCGGGGTGGCCCAGATGTCGCAGGGCACGGACGCGAATGAAGGAGATAGCGAAGAGGGGCAGTGGCTTCTTATCGATTCCATCAATGCCGGGCTCGATGAGGCGCCGGAACAGCTCCGGCGGGAAACACCACGCGAGACAGTCCGCAGTTTTCTGGAGCTTACCGAACAGGAGAACTTTGTCGCTGCGGCGCATTTGCTCAACCTTGGCGAGCTGGATCCTGCAGAGCAGCGAGAGAGGGGGGCAGCGCTGGCTAGACAGCTGGCCGAGGTGCTGCAGCGTGGTGAGCAGTTGAATGCCTCTGACCTTTCCGGGCGCCCTGATGCCGCTATCGAGGATCCGTCAGGGCAGCACCCGCAGGTAGGTCAGCCACGTCGAAATCTCGAGCTCGCTTCGCTCGATGTCGAGGGTGATACCTACGATATCCGCCTGGCCCGCTATCGAGTCGAGGACGAGGACCCGGTTTGGCTGATCACTCCCGATAGCGTCGCGTCAATTCCCGTGCTCTACGAGGCGTTCGGTCCGTCGCTGCTGGAGGCATTCATCCCGGAGCGCTTCAAGGCGACGCTCGGCATGCTGCAGATCTGGGAGTGGATCGCGATCCCGCTCTTCCTGCTAGTGATCGGCCTGGTAGGGTGGGGGGTCTACGGTCTGGTCGGCCTGCTGGCGCACTGGTCTCCGAGTGGTGCACCGAGTATCTTCGCCGGCAGGATCCGCGTCCCCATGGCTCTGCTGGTCATGGCTTTCGTAGCCCAGGCCATGCTCGACTATGTTGTCTCCTTCACGGCCGTTGCCACCACCTTCATGCGGGTCTTGCTGATCATCCTCATCGCCTGGGGTGTCGGTACGATTGCGCTGCGCCTGGTGGACACTCTTATGCTCAAAGTCACTAGGCGGATCGCCGGGGAGATCGACGACACCAAGCCCCGCGACGAGCGCAAGCTGCTGACTACGCTCTATGCGCTGCGCCGGATCATCATCCTGATCACGGTGGTTGCGGTTGCCGTCTATGTACTGAGCCAGATCCAGCTCTTCGAGACGCTGGGCATGTCGCTATTGGCGTCGGCCAGTGTCGTGACCGTGCTGGTAGGTATCGCGGGCCAGGCGGTGCTGGGTAATATCCTCTCGTCGTTCCAGGTGTCCTTGGCCAAGCCGATACGCATCGGCGACCTGGTGATGTTCGAAGGGCAGTGGTGCTACGTGGAGGGCATTTTCTATACCTTCATACGGCTCAGGGTCTGGGACGAGCGGCGCTTGATCGTGCCGGTGACGTACTTTGTCTCCAGGCCCTTCGAGAACCTATCGGTAAAGGGCGCCAAGATGTGCCAGACGCTGGAGTTGGTGCTCCATTTGAGCGCCGACATCCAGGCTATCAGGGAGAAGTTCATGGCGTTCGCCAAGGAGGAGGACAACGTCATCGAACACCACAAACTTTGCTGCTATGTCACCGGCCAGAGCGAAAGGACCCAGACAGTCTCCTGCTATCTCATGGCCTCGGATCCTTTCGCCGGCTGGATAGCGGAAATGAATGTCCGCGAAAGGCTGATGGCCTTCATTCGTGACAACCACCCCGAGTGGTGGCCGCGGGAGATAGTCGTGCTCAGTCAGCATGATATCGCCAAGGGCGGGCATCCAGATGCGCGTGAGCCAAGTTAGCCGCTAGCCACAACGCAGCAGGGCCCGCCGAAGCGGGCCCTGCTGTCGAACCCGGAGGTTCGACGAAATCGTCAGATCGTTAGATCAGGCGATTGCTTTGATATTCGACGCCTGAAGGCCTTTCTTGCCCTGGGTCACGTCAAACGAGACGCTTTGACCTTCCTGCAGGGACTTGAAGCCTTCGGACTGAATTTCGGAGAAATGGGCAAAGACATCATCACCGCCGTCAGACGGAGCGATAAAGCCAAAACCTTTTGAATCGTTAAACCACTTAACTGTGCCAGTTGTCATAATAAAATCCTTTCGCGCTTAGCGCTTTGCAATACAATCCTGGTGTTACCCAGATGATAAGTAGCGGGTAAAACAAGGAATACAATTACAGGCTGCCGAAAGAATTCGAATGCTTCTGGAACTATGCTTGCTTGCTAACCAACTGGCACCACAGTGTCATGCCTAAGGGTGCGGGTCAAAGGGTTTCGGTTTTATTTTATCGGCAGCCGGAGGTGGCAAGCGGAACGCCGCAGCGGCGCGACGCTTAGCGAATGAAACCTTAACAGGCTATCGTTTGTCGCAGGACACGACCACATCACTCGCTGAGGAGCCGGCATGAGCCAATCAAACGACTACACACCACCGTGCATCTGGACCTGGGAAAAGGCCAGCGGCGGCACCTTCGCCAGCATCAATCGCCCGGTCGCCGGCCCCACCCACGATAAGGAGCTGCCGGTAGGTAAGCATCCCTTCCAGCTCTACTCGCTGGCTACGCCCAATGGGGTCAAGGTGACGGTGCTGCTCGAGGAGCTGCTGGCGCTTGGCCATCAAGATGCCGAGTACGATGCCTGGCTGATCGATATCGGCGAGGGCGACCAGTTCGGCAGTGGCTTCGTCGGGGTCAACCCCAATTCGAAGATCCCCGCGTTGATGGACCACAGCACCCCCGCGCCAACCCGGGTGTTCGAGTCGGGCGCCATCCTGCTCTACCTGGCGGAGCGTTTCGACGAGTTCTTGCCCAGCGATCACGCGCTGCGTACCGAGACGCTGAACTGGCTGTTCTGGCAGATGGGCAGCGCGCCCTATCTTGGCGGCGGTTTCGGCCACTTCTATGCCTACGCGCCGGAGAAACTGGAGTATCCCATCGACCGCTTCGCCATGGAGGCCAAGCGTCAGCTCGATGTGCTCGATCGGCGCCTGGCCGAGAGCCGCTATCTGGGCGGCGATGACTACACCATCGCCGATATTGCCAACTGGGCATGGTATGGCCAGCTGGCGCTGGGGCGGCTGTATGATGCCGGCGAGTTCCTGCAGGTCCAGGAGTACCAGCACGTGCAGCGCTGGGCCAAGGCGATCGATGCGCGTCCGGCGGTGCAGCGCGGGCGGATGGTCAATCGCACCTTCGGCGAGTTGGAGATGCAGCTCCATGAGCGTCACGACGCCAGCGACTTCGAGCGCAAGACCCAGGACAAGCTGACGTCCGGTGCTTGAATCCGTTTAACGCAACGCGCCCGCTACCTGGCCAGGTAGCGGGCGCGTTGCCGTGCCGCCGTGCCGAGCGTCAGTTCGGGGTGGCGACCGGAATCACTTCGACTCTCGCCACGCCGCGATGCAGCATGTCGAGCTTGCGTGCGGCGCGCTTGGAGAGGTCGATGATGCGGCCGTCGATGAAGGGCCCGCGGTCATTGATCAGTACTTCCACTTCCTTGCCGGTGTCCGGCCGGGTGACCACGACAGTGGTGCCCAGAGGCAGCGTGGGGTGGGCGGCAGTCAGCGCCTGCTGGTCGAAAGGTTCGCCGCTGGCGGTAGTGGCACCCTGGAAGCGGTCGCTGTAGTAGGAGGCGATGCCCAGTTGGGGCTCGTCGGGCTCGACCTGGTGCGCGTGGGCGTGTCCGACGGTCAACAGGGCCGTCAGGCAGCAGGTGAGCAGAAGTTGGGATTGGCGTCCCATGATGATACCTCACGGATCTCGTGTTGGCCGTGTGTCCACCGATGCGATGAGGGGGCCATAAGTCTACGGGATAGTAACCGCCCTGGCCGGGTCTGGCAACCTATCGTGAAGATCGACGATGATGGCAACAAAATGACGAAAATCAGCCGTGATGGTCAAAATGCTGCAAGTGCGAGATAAGCCTTTGATGCCAAGCGAAGAAGTGCCGGCTGCGTCTCGGGCGCGGTCATGCAATGCGCTTGTCGTGCAGGAGAGCCTGGGGCCCGGTACTGGCAGCGCATTGGCCATTGCTTTTGCTGGACGTCACAAGGCGCGCGGGTAAAAAGGCTTCGGTCCGGTTGCGACCGTTGTGCTTGGCTGCGTAGAGGGCCTTGTCGGCGCAGCGAATCAGGTCGTGACCGTGATCCCGATGTCCTGGTGACATGCTGGCAGCGCCGATGCTGACAGTGACGAACGCCGAGCAGGAGGAGTCGGCAAAGGGGATGGCGTGGCGGGCGAGACTCTCGTGCACCTGCCGGGCCACGTCGAGGCTGCCGCACTGTTCGGTATTGGGCAGCAGTATGGCGAACTCCTCTCCCCCGTAGCGGGCCACGGTATCGCCCGAGCGCCCCACTGCTTCCTGCAACGCTTGAGCCACGCGCTTCAGGCAGGCATCGCCCTGCAGATGGCCATAGCTGTCGTTGTAAGCCTTGAAGTGGTCGACATCTATCAGCAGCAGGCTGAGGGGGTGCTGTTCGCGGATGGCGCGTTGCCATTCGCGTGACAGGCGCTGTTCGAATTCGCGCCGATTGGTGATGCCAAGCAGGCCATCGATGCATACCTGGTGTGCCAGTTGCCGGTTGCGAGCGGTAAGCTTCCTATGTTTCCGCTCCAGGCTCAGCAGGTTCTCTTCGCGTATCTGATAGGCGCGATATAGCGGCCTCACGATGCCTATCAGGACGAGTACCACCCCTGTTACAAAGGCGATGCTGATGAGTACTTCGGGATGCAAGGTCGCGGCGGTGTTGGCCGTCGGCATGTTTCGCTGCTTGAACCATGAGGCCACGACGGGAGCAATACTGAGAGCGAGGAGCGTACCGACAAGCAGCACATTTAGATTGGTCGCTATGGGGCTAGGTGGTGTTCTTTTCATGTCAGGCGTCTCGATACGAAGTCCGCGGCTGCGGGCGTAATGGAATGCCAAAGTGACGCACATCGCTGACGGGGCGTGGCATGAGGCGCACTACCACGTAGCGCCTGGAGGCCGCAGCGTCATGACGAAGAAAAGAGTGAACAGGTTGCTTGTTCCAGAGGGTTTAAGTGAAAGCATCCTTGCTGCACTCATCCGCGTGGCCCACCATCACAGGTCTCACTGAGACCGCGGCCGGGCACGAATCGACTTTCCAGTCGCAGATTACTAGCGAAATTCGTTCCAGGTGGTCGTGGATAATTGATAAAACAAGGGGATAGCCCGAAAGGCTAGGGGCGCTTTGGCGACAGGCGGCGAGCAAGAACCGAGAATCGCTTGTTAAGTGTCTCCGAATGCCAACGACTCTGGCAGGGGTTGGAGTTTATCACTATAAAACAAGCGATTGCCCTGTTGGTGTTTGGCAACAGTGGGGTCTAAGCGGTTCAGGTATCGACAGCCAGGCGGGCATCCTGAGTGATAAGGGCATCTGCCAGCGCGCGTGACGCTAGCGAGAACTCGATCCGCGCAGCGGCCAGCGCCGTATCATCGCGGGAACGCGTCTGCTGTTCGAGGCGGTCGAGGCGTGCCTTGGCCTTTGCCAGGCGGCGCAACAGGTCGGCATCGATGGCAAGGTGAGTGGTATCGACCATAGGGTAAACGGTGGAAAGTGGCTCGGCAGGCAGGTCGCAGGACGCGTCCGGGGCACCCATGTTAAGTCACTCCTGAAAGTAACGGCGTTACAGTGGTAGTAGGTGAGGCGCAAGGCGTTGCCTCAATCTTCACTATAGTGTGGTGCAGGGAGTTTCAATAGAGCCATCAGGGCGATTATTCGTCGCTATTTCTCGGGTTTTTCAGGCGCCCCGGGCTGTTCCTGACGACCATCGCTGGCCTGGCGCTTAGTGCGATACATGGCAATGTCGGCCTGACGCAGCAGCTCTTCGAAGTCCGGCGTGCCGCCGTCATAGCAGCTACTGCCTATGCTCACACCGACGCTGACGCGGCTGCCGTTGGGGAGCGCAATGGGCGCGGTGATGGCTTCGGCGAGGCGCTGTCGCATCTCGGCCATGTCGGCTTCATCACCGCAGTTTTCGGCAAGCACGATGAACTCGTCGCCGCCGAAGCGCGCGCAGTGGTCGCCGGCACGAGCCTGGATGGCGATTCGGCGCGCCACGCGCTGCAGCACCAGGTCGCCGACGGCGTGGCCAAAGCGGTCATTGATCGGTTTGAAGTCGTCGAGGTCGAGCATCAGTAGCGCCAGTGGCTGTTGCATGCGGCGGCTGCGCTCTAGTGCCGAGGCCGCGCACTGGGCCAGGCCGTTGCGATTCAGCAGCCCGGTGAGCATGTCGCTTGCCGCCATGGCCTCGAGTTCGGCGGTACGCTCGGCAACCTTCTGCTCAAGGGCGGCCTCATGGCGCTTGAGGGAGGCGAGCATCTCGGCCTGGGCCTGCTCCTTCTGTCGCTTGAGTTTGTTGAAGCGTGCCGCCAGGGCGAAGGAGAGCAGCAGCATCTCCAGCGCCGAGCCGATCTGGATGCCGTGTAGGGTGATGAAGTTGGACGGCAGGATGCCGAGGTTGCGCAGCGCGAATACCGAAGCGCCAAGCAGGAATATCGACCAGGCCAGTACGAACAGTCGGGCCCCGGGAACCTTGCGCAGACTGCTGCTGATGGCGCAGCTCAGCAACAGTAGCGCCGCGCTGAATCCGGTGACATCCATGATCTGCAGTGCGGCTTGCATCGGCAGCAGCAGCGCCATGGCCACCGCCAGCCAGCACCATAGTCGAAACGCGCCGAGCAGGCGATGCCAGCGCGGGCTGTAGGTCGCAGTGTCGAGGAAGCTCTGGGCGAACAGCGTGGCCATCGCCGAGGCCAGGGTGAAGCCCAGCGTGACCAACCGACCGCTGTGCTCGCCAAGCGCGCTCCAGAAGATCAGCGTGCCGGTGCCGTTGAAGGTGAGGATCGCCAGGGTAAAGCTGAACACGAACAGCGCATAGTGCAGGAAGACCCGTTCTCTGAGGCCGAAGTACAGCAGCAGATTGTAGGATCCGAGTGCCAGCAGCATGCCGAAGTAGGTCGCCAGCCAGAAGTTCTGGCGGTCGTTGCTGGTGTAGAAGCGCTCGGGGCTGAGCAGGTTGGCGCTCAGCATCTTGCTGCCGTGAGACTCCACCCGCGCCAGCAGGGTGACCTCTTCTCCTGCTGTCAGCGTCAGCGGGAATACCGCTTGGCGGTGGGCCATGGCGCGCTGCCCAACGGGTACGGCGCTGCCACTCTTCAGCACCTCGCTGGTCTGGTCGCGGACGATGTGCAGCGTGACGTAGTCGAGGAAGGGGTACTCGAACTGCACGATCCACTGCTGCGCCGCGTCGCTCGCGTTATGCAACTCGCTGCGCAGCCATACCGGTGCTTGGGTATAGCCGAGGTGCAGGTCGCTGCGCTGCTGGGCCAATCTGAAGTCGATGGGCTCTGTAAGCAGAGCGTCGGGCGTCAGGTCGCCTTGGGTGTCGGCCACGAGCGCGGTGTAGGGATCGAGCGCATAGCGGTCCTGCGCCTCGCTGAGCGCAAGCGTCGGGACATCGGCCAGCGCTGCCTGGGTGAGCCAGCAGAGCCCCAATAGCACGCCGGCCAGCAGGCGTGAGGGCAGTCGAAAGCGCACGGCGGGCTTCAATAGGCAGTCTCGTGTTATGGGGATGCGGCATCCATACAGGGATTAACGGTCGCCGGCACGATACCTTTAGCACTTTTTGCACTGCCGGGATGCCGTGGAGCCGTTCGCCGGGGGCATAAACGAAACACCCCACGCTGCCGGGGCAGGGTGGGGCGATATCACCGCGTTACATCGGACAATGACTGAGGTCAGTGCTGGTAGTCTTCCTCGAACAGCTCTGCCTTGGCATCGCGCATGACGTCTTCACATGCCGCTTGATGGGCGAGTTGCATTAATAGGCTCTGGGTCACTTCGAAGCCCTTGCCGAGGCAGCTATCCACGTCCTGACGACTCACCCCGGGGGTGACGTCACAGTCAATCTTGATCGTTCTACCGCTTCCGTCCAACCTGTCTGCGATATCTCGCATCAGCCAGGCGATGCGCTCTTTCCAGCTGGCGGATTGTTCTGCGCTCTCGTTTACGCTAAACGTACAGTGCCACTCAGGTTTATAGACCTTCATGAGAACCTCCGGTAGGGCTTGGAAAGAATGATCGATCGTGGTGTCTTCTCCGTGCATGACGATGTTACCGGGCCATCATAGCAGGCTTTGCGCACCCAGCGCTTGCCCGAGCGGCTTTAGTCTAGATATTCACTCAGTGCATCGGTAGCGGCGCGCAGATACTCGGCGTGATGGAGCCAGTGGTCGAAGACGTCTTGATCTGCTGGATGGGTAATGGTTGAAGTAAGGTGCATGGCGTTGACCCTCCTGTGGGCTACACCCTTACTCTAGTCCTGATCTTGCTGCAATGCAGCATAATCTTGTGTGCCAGACTAAGTGAAGCCTGGCATGCCATGGGAGAGTGTATGATGAAACGCAACAGATGGGCCTTGTGGCTGTCGCCCCTGGCGCTGGCCTGGCCGGCAATGGCGACGGCTGGAGAGGGCGATTCGTCGGGCAGCAGCTCCAGCACCACCACGGTCACTTCCAGCAGCGCCTCGAGCAGCAGCGCGTCCAGCAGCTCGGTGTCCGGCGGCAGTTCGCGATCAGAGAGCTCGGTGAGCGGCCAGAACGCCTCAGTGACCGTCAACGGCCACCGGCTGGAGGTGCGCAACGGCCGCTTGCGCCTCGACGACGTGACGCACGGGGAGGTGACCCCGATGCAGACCGTGACCCTGCGTGTCGTGGACGGCGTCGCCACCTTGCTGGTCGATGGCGTCGAGCGATTGCCGGATAGCTGATAGGAGTTCAAATACCACGTCGAAATTACACCGCCGCTCGGCACCCACGCCGCGCTTTCTGGTATTCTCGCCGCCCGCATTCTCGCTGCAGGTACTACTTCGTGTCCGATGCCCCCGCCGACGCTGATTTCAGCGCGCTGCCGCTGGCCCCCGAGCTGCTCGCCAACCTCGAGGCGCTGGGCTACCAGCGCATGACGCCGGTACAGGCCGAGGGTCTGCCGCCGATGCTGGCCGGACGCGACCTGATCGCCCAGGCCCAGACCGGTTCTGGCAAGACCGCGGCGTTCGGCCTGGGGCTGCTGTCGCGGCTCGAGGTGACGAGCTTTCGCGTGCAGGCGCTGGTGCTGTGTCCGACTCGCGAGCTGGCCGATCAGGTCGCCGAGGAGCTGCGCCGCTTGGCGCGGCTGCTGGCCAACGTCAAGGTGCTGACGCTATGCGGCGGCGCGGCGCTGGGCCCGCAGCTCAGCTCGCTGGCCCACGGCGCGCACATCGTGGTGGGTACCCCGGGGCGCGTCGAAGAGCATCTGCGCAAGGGCTCGCTGAACCTGCGCGGCCTCGAAACGCTGGTGCTGGATGAGGCCGACCGCATGCTCGACATGGGCTTTCAGGCGTCGCTCGAGGCGATCGTTGCCGAGACCCCGCCGCGCCGCCAGACCTGGCTGTTCAGTGCCACCTACAGCGAGGCGGTCAAGGCGGTGGCCGAGGTGCTGCTGCGTGAGCCGGCCCGCGTCGAGATCGCCTCGACCCATGACGCCGGCAGTATCGACCAGCGTGTCTATCGTGTCGCCGACGAGGCGGCGCGCTTCGACGCCCTGCGGCGCCTGCTGCTGGCACTGCGCCCCACCTCGAGCGTGGTGTTCTGCAACACCAAGCGCGAGACCGATGAGGTGGCC
This sequence comes from Franzmannia qiaohouensis, assembly GCF_031451695.1. Taxonomy (NCBI): domain Bacteria; kingdom Pseudomonadati; phylum Pseudomonadota; class Gammaproteobacteria; order Oceanospirillales; family Halomonadaceae; genus Franzmannia; species Franzmannia qiaohouensis. The sequence goes on along the minus strand of NZ_JARWAM010000003.1, from coordinate 302,112 downwards.
GCGGCGCTGTGCGACGCCGGGTTCAGCGCCCTGGCGCTGCACGGCGACCTCGAGCAGGCCGACCGCGACCGGCTGCTGGTGCTGTTTGCCAACCGCAGTGCCTCGATCCTGGTGGCCACCGACGTGGCGGCCCGCGGGCTGGATATCGCCGCGCTGGATGCGGTCTTCAACTACCAGATCGCCCGCGACCTGGAGGTGCACGTCCACCGGGTCGGGCGCACCGGGCGCGCGGGTGATTCCGGCGTTGCCTGCACGCTGGTCAGCGAGGCCGAAAGCTACCGCCTCGAGCGCCTCGTCGAGTTTCTCGGCGCGCCCCTCGAGCAGGCGACGCTGCCGCCGCGCAGCGTGCTAGAGCGCGAGCCGGTGGCGCCGCCGATGGCCACCCTGCAGCTCGGCAGCGGCAAGCAGCAAAAGCTGCGCCCCGGCGATATACTGGGTGCGCTGACCGGCGAGGGCGGTATTTCAGGTGACCAGGTCGGCAAGATCAAGGTGCTGGCGCGCAGCGCCTATGTCGCGGTGAGCCGCGAGGTAGTCGAGCAGGCCCTGGCCAAGCTGAGCGCCGACCCGCTCAAGGGGCGTCGCGTTCGCGTACGCCGAATTCGCCACTGAATATGCCACACTAGGGCCATGAAAATACCCAAACGTCTACAGCCGCTGATCGAGGATGGGATGATCGATGAGGTCGTCACCCAGCTGATGAGCGGCAAGGAAGCTCAGGTCTACGTGGTGCGCTGCGGCGAGGCGCTGCGCTGCGCCAAGGTCTTCAAGGAAGCCAAGCAGCGCAGTTTCAAGCAGGCCGCGCAGTATCAGGAGGGGCGCCGCGATCGCAACAGCCGCCGCACGCGCGCCATGGCCAAGAAGACCCGCTACGGCCAGAAGGAGCAGGAGCAGGCCTGGTTGAACGCCGAGGTCGATGCGCTCTACCGGCTGGCGGCGGCCGAGGTGCGCGTGCCGCAGCCGTTTGGCTTCGTCGACGGCGTGCTGCTGATGGAGATGATCCAGGACGCCGAAGGCTACGCCGCCCCGCGGCTGGACGATGTGAGCCTGAGCGCCGAGCAGGCCATCGACTATCACGCCCAGGTGATGCGCGATGTGGTACGCATGCTGTGTGCCGGCCTGGTGCACGGTGACCTCTCCGAGTTCAACGTGCTGGTCGATGCCCACGGTCCGGTGATCATCGACCTGCCCCAGGCGGTGGACGCCGCCGGCAATAACAGCGCCGCGAGCATGCTCGAGCGTGACGTCGACAACATGCGCCGCTACTTCGGCCGCTTCGCGCCGGCGCTGCTCGACACCGACTACGGCAAGGAGATCTGGGCACTCTATGCTGGCGGCGAGCTGCAGCCGGACACGCCGCTGACCGGCTGCTTTACCCCCGACACCCGCGCGGTCGACGTCGACCAGCTGCTCGAGGTCATCGAAGACGCCCGCGAGGCCCACGCCGAGCGCATGGCGGCGCTGGCCGACGAGCAGCAAGACGAGCATTGAGCCCTGCAATCAAACGCGGGCTCAAATATCCTTCCTAATATTTATAATATTAATGCTTCATATAAGTGCTTAATCGATTGCGAAGTCTGGCTATAACGATTAAGCGTTATACGCAACACGCCTCTGGTATACGCCTAAAGTCTGCGCGGTGAGTGCCGATAATCAAACAAAGCAAGATCATCACCACTCGATAATAACGACCCGGCAGCCTGACGCGCTCAGGCCTGCCGGCGCCTCGCCGACTCGCAGAGGAACTACACCATGAATAAAATGCTGACGCCGTCCCCCGATGATTATCACCATGACCGGGGTAATCAGTACGCTGCTAATGAAATAAAACCTAACAAAGGTCGTCGCCTGGGGTTCAGCGGACGCTTGACGCTGATGATCGTGTCACTGGTGCTGGTGTCGGTGATCGTGGTCGCCAGCCTGGTATATCTGCAATATCGCCAGTCCTATACCCAGGCGACTATCAACCAGCTGCAGGGCACCGGCGAGATGATGAGCGAGTCGTTCAGCCAGTGGCTCGATGCGCGCCAGGACGACATGCGCTATATCGCCGGGCTCGATCCTGTGCGCCGGGTAGAGGTCGAGCAGATCGACCACCTGCTGGCACAGATCGCCGCCCAGGACGGCTTCTACGACACTATCTTCTTCGTTGGGCCGGACGGCCACGGGGTGTCCGGGGTGAGCTATGACGGCGGTGTCGAGGTGATGTCGCCGAGCGTGGCAGCGGAGTTCGCGGTCGCCGACCGCGCCTGGTTCCAGCAGGCCATCCAAGGCGAGATGGTGTTCTCACAGCCGCTGGTGTCGCGGGCAACCGGCAACCAGATCAGCAACGTGGTGGTGCCGGTCTATGATGATGGTGGCGACGTGGTAGGGGTGGTGCGCGCCGCGGTGCGTCTCGGCGTGCTGTTCGAGCGCATGGCCGATATGTCGCTGGGCGGCAGCTCGGACACCTTCCTGCTGGCCAGCGACGGCACCCCGGTAACGCCGGTGGCGTCGTTGGGCGAGGGCGAAAGCACCCTTGCCACCCGCGCAGCCGAAGCGGTGGCCGCGGGCGAGGCCGGGGTTGGTCAGTATCGCGATGCCGCTGGCACGCCGGTGATCGGCAGCTTCAGCTATCTGCCGCGGCTCGACTGGGGACTGGTGGTCGAGATGCCCGAGCGTGAGGCGCTGGCCGAGGTGAACCGGGTGTTCTGGCTGCTGGTGGCGATGACCGCGGTGATCGCGCTAGTGGCGGTGTTGGTCAGCCTTGGCGTGGTGCGCTCGGTGGTCAAGACGCTGGGCGGCGACCCCCAGCAGGCCAGCGACGTGGTGCGCCGGGTGGTCGACGGCGACCTGACCATGCGGGTGCCGGTCAAGCCGGGTGATACCACCAGCCTGCTGGCGCACATCGACGAGATGCAGACCAACCTGCGGCGCATGATGCACGACATCAAGGGCACCGCCGAGTCGGTGAGTACCGCCAGCAGCGAGATCGCCCAGGGCAATGAGGACCTGGCCAGCCGCACCGAGGAGCAGTCCTCGTCGCTGGTCGAGACCGCCACCAGCATCGAGCAGATGACCGCCACCGTGCGCCAGACCGCCGATTCCGCCGCCCAGGCCGAGCGCTTGTCGCGGGAACTCGACGACAAGGCGCGCCAGGCCGGCAGCGTGGGCACCGAGGCGGCGGCCGCCATGCAGGCGATCAAGGACGCCAACCAGCGGGTGGTGAGCATCATCGAGGCGATCGATGCGATTGCCTTCCAGACCAACCTGCTGGCACTGAATGCCTCGGTAGAGGCGGCGCGTGCCGGCGAGCACGGCCGCGGCTTCGCGGTGGTGGCTTCCGAGGTGCGCCAGCTGGCCGGGCGCTGTGCCGACGAGGCCAACCAGATCCGCGCAGTGGTCAACGCCAGCGTCGAGAAGGTCGACGAGGGCGAGACGCTGGTCGCCGACGCCAGCCAGCAGCTGCTGGCCATCGCCGACGGCGTCAAGCAGGTCACCAGCTTCGTTGGCGAGATCGCCACTGCGGCCACCGAACAGTCCACCGGGATCGAGCAGATCAACCAGGCGGTCAGTCAGCTCGAGGAGGTCACCCAGCAGAATGCCGCGCTGGTTGAGCAGGCCTCGACCTCGAGCCAGTCGCTCAAGGACCAGGCCCGCGAGCTGGCGCAGCTGATTCAGCGCTTCAAGGTCGAAGAGGGGCAGGCGGCGCTGCCGAGCTACTGAGGGATGCTTGGCGGGCGGCAGTTTGCTGCTAAGGTGGGGGGATGAATCACAATCGCAGTTGCCCCTGAGCGAAGGACGCCGGGGACAGGCCGAAGAGGAGGTTCTACGCCATGGATGGCGTAGGTAGCGCCCAGGGAGGGTTTACAGCGCCTCCTCGCAGGCCTGTCGACGGATCAGTTCTGAGCGATGCTGACTATCTGCGCTTGTCCTGATGTTACTTGTCAACCTTGTCGAGGAGCCGCCATGCGACTGCAGCACGCCACCTGGCAGGAGGTCGAGGCCTACCTGAGCCGTCACACGGGGATCATCGTGCCGATCGGTTCCACCGAGCAGCATGGCCCCAACGGCCTGATCGGCACCGATGCGATCTGCCCCGAGGCGATCGCCTGGGCCCTGGGGGAGCGCCACGACGTGCTGGTGGCGCCGACCCAGAATATCGGCATGGCCCAGCACCACCTGGCCTTTCCGGGTACGCTGAGCCTGGGCCCCAGCACCTTGATTGCGGTGCTGCATGACACCATCGAGTCGCTGTCCCGCCACGGTTTCACCCACGTGTTCTTCCTCAACGGCCACGGCGGCAACATCGCCACCGTCAAGGCCGCCTTCGCCGAGGTCTATACCACGCGCAGCCTGGCCGGCGACGACCGGCCGCTGAACCTGTCGCTGTACAGCTGGTTCAGCGGGCGGCGTGGGCGCGACCTGGCGCAGTCGCTGTACGGCGATGCCGAAGGCAGCCACGCCACCGCCTCGGAGGTGGCGCTGTCGTGGTACGCCGCCGGGGTCGAGAAGTCGGTGGCGATGTCGCCGCGGCTGGCGCCGAAGGGCAGCGCCGATTGCGATGCCGATACCTTTCGCAGGCGCTTCCCCGACGGGCGCATGGGCTCCGACCCCACGCTGGCCCGGGTCGAGCACGGCAAGGATTTCCTCGACACCGGCGTCGAGGATGCCTGGGAGGCCTATCGGGCGTTCCTGGCTGAGTGAGCGGAGATTGCCAGGCGCCACCTTTTCGTCGGACCATGGCGTTTCACCCGCCTCGAGGAGCCCCGCATGCCGATCGTTACCATCCAGCAGTTTCCCCGCGACCTGGCGCAGAAGCGCGAACTCGCCCGGCGCGTTACCCAAGCCTTCGTCGAGGTCTATGACCTCAAGCCGGAGTCGGTGCAGGTATTCTTCAATGAGATCGATGGCGAAGGATGGGCCAAGGGAGGGGTGATGGGCTGCGACCGTTCGCCCGGTTGAGCGATTCGGCACCTAATGCGGCCGATGCGGTCACAGCGCTCATGGTTATCTTGCTAACAGACCCATGAACGTGACCCTGACGCTGGTCACCCTGACGGTGCTCGTCTCGGCACTGGGTTGGATGCTGCCGGCACTCAAGCGGGCGCTGATCTACTGGCCACCCGGCGTGGTGAGGGGGCAGTGGTGGCGCCTGGTCAGCCACGGGCTGATACACGCCAACCTCATGCACCTGGCCTTCAACATGATCACTCTCTACGTGTTCGGCACGGTGATGGAGCTGGTGTTGGTGCCGCATATCGGGGTGCTGGGGTTCGTGCTGTTCTATATCGCCGGGCTGCTGGTGGCGATCCTGCCGACCCATCTGCGCCACCGAGGCGATGCCAGCTACCTGAGTCTGGGCGCCTCCGGAGCGGTGGCGGCGATGCTGTTCGCCTACATACTGCTGCGGCCCTGGTCGCTGCTGTTCGTGTTCGTGGTGCCGGTGCCGGCGATCGCCTTCGCCGCGCTCTACGTGTTCTACTCACTGTGGGCGCAGCGTCACGTCGATGACAACGTCAATCACAGTGCCCATCTGTGGGGTGGTGCCTGGGGGGTAATCTTTATGCTCGGGCTGATGGCCTCGACCTATCCCGGTGAGCTGATCTGATGATACGTGTCCTGCTCTCGCTGGCAGCGGTCTATCTGCTGGTGGTGGCACTGATGTGGGCCTTCCAGGAGCGCCTGCTGTATCTGCCCCACGCCGGCCGCGAGCATGTCGCCACCCCGGCCGAGCGCGGCCTGGCGTGGGAAGACGTGACCCTCACCACCGAGGACGAGCTGGCCCTCGATGCCTGGTGGCTACCCGCCCCCGAGCCCCGCGGCAGCCTGCTGTTCTTCCACGGTAACGCCGGCAATATCTCCCACCGGCTGGAGAGCATCGCCCAGTTCCAGCGCCTGGGACTCTCGGTGCTGATCATCGACTACCGCGGCTATGGCCGCAGCGAGGGCCGTCCGTCCGAAGCCGGCACGGCGCTGGATGCCCGCGCCGCCTGGCAGTGGCTGCAGGATGAGGCGGGGGTGGCGCCCGATGAGGTCGTGGTATTTGGCCGCTCGCTGGGCGCCGCGGTGGCCGCCGAGCTCGCGGCAAGTGTTGAGCACCAAGCGTCCCCTGCGGCGGTGATCCTCGAGTCGCCGTTTCGCTCGGTGCCGGAGCTGGCTCAGCGGCTCTATCCGTTCCTGCCAGCGCGCTGGCTGGCGCGCATCGACTACCCGGTGGAGCGCTACGTGACCCGGATCTCGGCGCCGCTGCTGGTGATTCACAGCCGCGACGACGAGGTGATTCCCTACGACGAGGGCGAGGCGGTTTACCGCGCCGCCAACGACCCCAAGCAGCTGCTGACGATCAGCGGCGGTCACAACACCGGCTTCGTGGATAGCGAGGCCGACTACCTGGAGGGTATCGACGCCTTCCTGGCCGACGACGCTGGCCTGTCACGCCCCCGCTGAGCTTCTACACTCTAGGTGCGTCTGAGAAGACGGATAACCGGAGTGTGCCATGGATTACACCGCCTATCGCCACACGCTTGCCGCGACCCTGGCGCGCAGCGAATTGCCCTTCAGCACCGACGAGTACGAGGCGCGGCTAAGCAAGGTGCGCGCCGCAATGCAGCGGCAGGGCCTCGAGGCGCTGCTGCTCACCGACCCCGCCGATATCAACTATCTCACCGGCTACCACACCTTCGAGGTCTCGGTGCACGCCTGCCTGGTGTGTACCGCCCAGCGGCTGGTGCTGCAGGTGGCCTCCATCGAGACCGGGGCGGCGGTGGTCACGGCCCGCGCCGACGAGATCATCGGCTACCGCTGGGAGAATCCCGACGAGGTCATCGACCCGCTCTGCGACCTGCTGGCGCCGTGTGCCCAGGTGGGGATCGATGGCTGGCAGGCGGGCTTGCGGCAGGGCGTGATGGCGGCGCTCACGGCGCGGCTCGGGGCCGAGCGATTCCACGAGGCAGGGGCGCTGCTCGATGGCGTGCGTATCGTCAAGAGCGATGCCGAGCTTGCCTGTCTCAGGGAGAGTGCACGGATTACCTCGGCGGGGCTCGAGGCGGCCATGGCGGTGATTCGCCCCGGCGTGACCGACAACGAGGTGGCGGCGGAGGGCGCCCAGGCGCTGCTCGCCGCGGGCAGCGAGTTCATGAGCCTGCAGCCGATCGTCACCAGCGGTGAACGCATCAGCGTGATCCACGTCAACCACAAGCGCCGGGTAATCGCGGCGGGGGACCCGGTGTTCCTCGAGTTCGGCGCCGCCTATCAGCGCTACACCGCGCCGATGATGCGCACCGCCATCGCCGGGCAAGCGAGTCATGAGATGCAGGCCGTGGCCGACCTGTGCGGTGAGCTGGGCGAGGCACTGTGTCGCCACATGCAGCCGGGAGAGACCTTCGATGCCGCGGCCCGAGCCGCCGAGGCGGTGCTGTCGGGGTGGCAGGAGACGCTCTTCCACTCCGGCGTGTTCGGCTATGCGGTGGGGGCGCAGTTCCCGCCCAGCTGGGTCGAGGGCACCGGCTACATTGCCAGCGGACAGGCGCACCGCTTCGCGGCCGGCATGGTCTTTCACCTGCCGCTCTGCCTGCGGCTGCCCGGCCGCTGGGGGATCGGCCTCAGCGATACGGTGCTGGTCACCGAGCGCGGCGGGGTCGCCTTGACCGACAACGACTGGCGCCTGCGCGAGCTGCCTGCCTGATAGGGCAGGCTGGCACGGATCAGGCCTCGGCGGGCAGCTCGGCGTTGTGGAAGACGTTCTGCACGTCGTCGAGGTCGTTGAGCATATCGAGGAATTTCTCGAACAGCGCCACGTCGTCGCCCTCGATGGGCGTGGGGGTCTGGGGCACGAACTGGATCTCGTCGACCTCGAAGTCGAGCTCGCCGAAGGCGTCGAGCAGCGCCTGCTTGGCCTTGGCGTACTCGGTGTGCGGGGCGAACACGGTGATCTGGCCGTCCTCGTTCTCGATGTCGGAGACATCGACATCGGCCTCCATCAGCGCCTCGAGCGCCGCCTCTTCATCGTCGCCGTGATAGGCGAGGATGGCGCAGTGGTCGAACATGTGGCTGACGCTGCCGGGGGTGCCGATCTTGCACTTGGTCTTGGTGAAGCAGGCGCGCACGTCGCCGAAGGTACGGTTGGGATTGTCGGTCAGGCAGTCGACGATCACCATGCAGTTGCCAGGCCCGAAGCCCTCGTAGCGGGCCGGTGAGAAGTCCTCGCCGCCGGCGCCGCTGGCCTTGTCGAGGGCCTTTTCGATCACGTGGCTGGGCACCTGGTCCTTCTTGGCGCGCTCAATCAGGCCGCGCAGGCTCAGGTTGCCGGCGGGGTCGGTACCGCCCTGCTTGGCGACCACGTAGATCTCGCGGCCGTACTTGCTGTAGACCTTGGTCTTGGCGGCGGCCGTCTTGGCCATGGATTCCTTGCGGTTCTGGAAGGCCCTGCCCATATCGTTGTCCTGTCTGCTCATCAATACGGCCAGAATGTTACTCAACAAGCCGCAGCGGGAACAGGGTTATTTGCCGCATGGCGGGTCCCGCCGATGAGTGCCATCCTGAACCCGAACACACCTTATGTGGCCTAAGCGGTGATCGATGAGGCCACCAAGGAGATAGCATGCTGAGGTTGTTACCACGACGCCTGCTGGCGTCGCTGCTGATGGGCGTGATGTTGAGCACTGCCGCCGGCCTGGCGGTGGCCCGTGAGCTGGCCGCCGACCCCGATGAGATGATCGAGGTGGAGATTGCCACGGTGGGGGTGGCGGGGGCCATGGGGCCGCCGGTGGTGCTGCTGCGCGAGCCGGGCGGAGAGGACGTGATTCCGATCTTCATCGGCCCCAATGAGGCCGATGCCATCCTGCGCGCGCTGCGCGGTGATCGGCCGCGGCGGCCGCTGACCCATGAGCTGCTCAATGACGTCATCGATGGCCTGCAAGCGAACCTGACGCGGGTATATGTCGATGCGCTGCAGGACAACACCTTCCTCGGCATGCTCGAACTCGAGGTCGAAGGGCGCGATCCGGTGCGTATCGACAGCCGGCCCAGCGATGCCCTGGCGCTGGCGCTGCAGGCCGGGGCGACCATTCACGTGGCGCCCGAGGTGCGTGAGGCGGCGCGGCAGATCGAGTACGAAGGGCTGGAGGACACGGTGGTGGCGGCACTCGGCATCACCGTGACCCGCGTCAGCGACGACCTGCGCGATGCCCTCGGCCTGCCCGACGATGAGGGCCTGCTGGTCAGTGACGTCAGCGGCGCCGCCGACGAGGCGGGCATGGCGCCGGGGGCGCTGCTGCTGGCGGTCAACGACGAGGTGCCCTCGTCGCCGATGCACTTCCTCGAGCTGGTGCGCGACACCCCCGCCGATGAAGAAGCCCAGCTGCGCTACTGGCAGGAGGGCGAGGTGCACGAGCTGGCGCTCTCCACCGACGTGCCGACACCGCGGCCGCGCGGACGCGGTGCGCCGCAAGCCGACGAGGAGCCGGGTATTCGCCTCTAGCGCTGTTATGTCCAAGCGTCGGCGTCGCGAAACATAGCGCGCTAATATAAACTGTTGACGCTCAGCGGCCGGCGCATGTCTACGCCGGCCGCTTGTCGTTAACAGGAGCCGCCGTGTCGATGCTGGTTGGAGCGGCCTTCGTGGCCGTGGTGTTTCTTACCTCGATGCTGTCGGGCGTGTTCGGCATGGCCGGCGGCCTGGTGCTGCTGTGGTTTCTGCTGCTGCTGTTCCCGGCCACCACGGCGATCGCCGTGCACGGGGTGATCCAAATGACCGCCAACGGCTCGCGGGCCTGGCTGTCGCGGCAGTTCATCGTCTGGCGGATCGTGGTGCTGATGACCCTGGGCGTACTGGTCGCGGCGGGTCTGCTGCTGTGGATCGGCTACTCGCCGGATGCGGCGACGGTCTCGATTCTTATTGGCCTGATGCCGATCCTGGTGTGGATGCCCCGCTACTGGTTTCAGTTCGATGCAGCGCGGCCCAGCCATGCCCTGACCTGCGGGGTCGTCTCGGGTGGCTTGACCATCGCCGCCGGGGTCTCCGGGCCGCTGATCGATATCTTCTTCGTGCGCTCGCGCATGGATCGCCGCCAGATCGTCGCCACCAAGGCGATGATCCAGGTGGTCTCGCATGCCATCAAGATCCTGTTCTATCTCGGCTCGGCGCTGGCGCTGAGCGCCGGCGAGTGGGGCATCATCCTGCTCGCCGCGCCCTTTGCGATGCTCGGCACTCATACCGGCAACCGTATCCTGGCGCGGCTTACCGATGCCAACTTCCGCGCCTGGACGCGCTGGATCGTCACCGCCATCGGCGCCTTCTACTTCATCCAGGGGCTGGTACTGATCATCCGCGGTTGAGGAAGCGCTGAATAAATCGGCGAGCGGGATGAAGTACAAGGCGCACGGAGCACAGAAACCGGAGCCTATGGGGTATAGGTGAGGATTTCGCGCACCGCGCAACGCAGTGATTCGCCCGCGCAGACATTTATGCCGTGCTTCCCTAGTCAGTCGCGGATACGGGTCAGCCCCTCTTGAGCGCTGGAAGCGACCAGCCGCCCGCGGCGGTCATAGATGCTGCCGCGGGCAAAGCCCCGCGCGCCGCCGGCCCAGGGGCTGTCCATGTCGTAGAATAGCCAGTCGTTGATCTTGACGTCCTGATGGAACCACAGCGCATGGTCGAGGCTGGCGATCTGCAGCCGCGGGTCGCCGAACTTGACGCCCTGCGGCACCAGGCTGGTGGTCAGCAGGTTGAAGTCCGAGCTGTAGGCGAGCAGATAGCGATTGAGCGCGGCGTCGTCGGGCAGCTCGCCGGCGAGCCGGAACCACAGCTGCTTGCGCGCCGCCTGGCCGGGCTGATACTGGTCGTCGAGGTGCAGGAACTCGATGGGGTGGCCGTCGAAGCTCTGCACCTTGGCGCCGTTGGCGATCAGGGTGTCGGGGTCGTCGAGGGCGGGCATGTCGAGTTGGTGGGCGTGGCCCTGCTCCTCGCCGTGGAAGGAGGCGCTGCAGAAGAAGATCGGCTTGCCGCGCTGGATGGCGGTGACCCGGCGGGTGGTGAAGCTGCCGCCGTCGCGCACCGCATCGACCTGATAGACCACCGGGCGCTTGGGGTCACCGGGGCGCAGGAAGTAGCCGTGCTGGGAGTGCACCCGGCGCGTCGGGTCGAGGGTCTGGCTGGCCGCCGACAGCGCCTGGCCGAGCACCTGGCCGCCGAACAGCTGGGGAAAACCGAGATCCTGGCTGTGGCCTCGGAACAGGTTTTCCTCGATCATTTCCAGGCCTAGCAGGGCAACCAGGTCATCCAGGGCGCGGGACATGTCAGACTCCTCAGGGTGGATCGGGACGAGTCGAGCGGCCGACGGCGGCGCTCATACGGTTGTTTCATTTTATCAGGATTCGAGTGGCCGATGGCGATGCGCAGCGACGATTTCTACATGCACCGCGCCCTGGACCAGGCGCGCCTGGCGCTGGCGGCGGGGGAGGTGCCGGTGGGCGCGGTGGTGGTGGACCCCGCCGGCGAGATCATCGGCGCCGGCTTCAATGCGCCGATCGCCGAGCATGACCCCAGCGCCCACGCCGAGGTGCAGGCGCTGCGGGCGGCCTGCGCCAGGCTCGGCAACTATCGCCTCGATGGCTGCACCCTCTTCGTGACCCTCGAGCCGTGCATGATGTGCAGCGGTGCGCTGATTCACGCGCGCCTGGCACGGCTGGTGTATGGTGCCGCCGAGCCCAAGACCGGCATGGTCGAGTCGCGCGCCAATCTGTTCGCCCAGCCCTGGCACAATCACTGCGTCGAGGTCGAAGGCGGACTGCTGGCGGCCCAGGCCAAGCGGCTGCTACGCGAGTTCTTCGCCGCGCGCCGCGCGCCCTCGGATGGCTAGCGCGTTGATAGCGGGTCGCAGGTGCCGTCGGATAGCGTCAACGGGCGACCGCTGACCACGCGGTTGCGGCCGCCTGCCTTGGCGCCGTAGAGGGCTTCGTCGGCGACCTGCATCAGTTGGCCGATATCCAGCGCGCCCTGGACTTGGGTGGCAATGCCGATGCTGACGCTGAGCCGCTGGCCGTCGTGGTGGAGGAGGTCGGCCTGATGAATGGCCTGGCGCAGCCGCTCGGCGAGCTGCTCGGCCTGCTTGGCGTCGCTACCCGGCAGGCAGGCGACGAACTCCTCGCCGCCGTAGCGGGCGAATAGCCCCTGCTCGCCGATCACCTCGCGACCGACCTCGCCAATGTGGCGCAGGTAGCGGTCTCCTGCGAGGTGGCCGAGATGATCGTTGATGCGTTTGAAGTGGTCGACATCGCAGATCAGCACGCTCAGCGGCCGCCGTTCGGCGTTGGCGTCGAGGGTCTCCATGAACAGCCGGCGGTTGGGCAGCTCGGTGAGCTCGTCGTGGCGCGCCATCCACTCCACCTCTCGCTGCAGGATGCTGCGTGCCTGCACTTCGCGGCGCAGTTCCTGATTGGTGTGGTGGGCGGCACGATGCTGGCCGGCGAGGCGCTGGTAGGCAAACAGCACCAGGTACAGCAGATAGGCGAAGGTCAGCCCCATCAGTAGCCCGACCTCCGGCAGCCGGGCGCGCTGCATCAGCAATGCGCTGCGTCCGGGCAGGGCATCGAGCAGCAGTGGCTGGCCGCCAACGTCGATGCTGAAGCGGTGCCGCCAGTTGACGCGGTCGTCGAGACGGCCAACCTCGCCCAGCAGCTGCTCACCGGCGTAGAGGCGCAGCGCCTGGGCGCGGGTATCGATGCCGTCGAACAGGGTGTCGAGCAGCGCCGGCAGGCTGACCACCATGGCGGTGGCGCCGAGGATCTCGTTACCGTTGCTGCTGCGCACCGGCAGGTAGTGGATGATGCCGGGCACGCCCTGCAGCAGGTCGATGGCGCCAGTACTGCCCTCGCGGCCGTGAATCAAGGCCTCGCTCAGGGCGGGGCGTCCTGCGGGCTGGTCGTCGAACAGGCGTGCGCCGAGGGCGTTCTCGTTGCCGGCCAAGGGAAAGACACGGATGATTTCGCTGGAAGGCAGGATAAAGGCGATATTCAGGAAGTAGCGGTAGTCCTGATGGTAGCGGCTGGCCTGGCGGGCCCAGGCCGCCTCGCTGGGTGGCGCGTCGTAGAGCTCCCAGAAGCTGACGAAGCGGCGCATGGCGGCGAGGTGGTCGGCGTTCTCACGCTCGAAGTCTTCGGCCAGGGCACGGCTCTGGGCGGCGCTGGCGTGATATTGGCGACGGTCCTCGAGGGTGGTCTGCTGGTGCCAGAACAGCAGTGCCACCAGGCCCGGCGCCAGGCCTGCGAGCAGCGGGCGGCGCAGCCCGGGTAGCTGCTCACGGCGACGCTGAATCAGCAGGCTGGCCTGAACCGCCAGCAGGCAGCCGGCGGCGGCCAGCAGCGACGGCGATGCGGCGTGGTCGAGCACCCAGATGCTGGTCGCCCACAGCTGGTCGAGGGCCTGGGTGAGCAGCGCAAGGCCGCTCAGGGTGAGCAGCAGCGGTGCGCCGAGGGCCAGGCGCAGGTTCAACTGCAGGCTGGCGGCGAGCAGCAGCAGGGCCAGGGTCATCAGTGCCGGCGGGCGCCAGCGGTAGTCAATGTCGCCCGGCAGCGCACTCAGCCAGGCGTTCCAGTGGCCGATACTCAGCCAGTACTCGGGCAGCAGGTAGCTTGCCATTACCAGCAGCAACACCAGCAGCAGTGCTCTCAGCAGCCAGGCGCGCAGCCGCCAGCCGCGCTCTGGCTGCCAGTGGCCCACGGCCAGCACGGCGAGCAGCACGGCGCTGCCGTGCTGGGCCGGCTCGGCATCCTGGCGCAGCAGCGTCAGCAGCGCTAGCGTCAGGGCCAGCAGGGGGCCGATTCGCGTCATGCACTTCCTCGTGGCGTGGCGGTATCAGAGCACCGGGGGGACGACATCGAACAGGTGGCTGTCGTCATCGTCGTCCGGCAGGCGCTCGTTGAGCTGATGGAACTGCTGCTGGCTGCGGTCGACGTAGTCGAGAATCTCGTAGTAGCGGCGGATGTTGCGCACATAGATGACCGGCTCGCCGCCGCGTGCATAGCCGTGGCGGGTCTGGCTGTACCACTCGCTGTTCTGCAGCAGCGGCAGCGCCTCGCGCACGTCGGCCCAGCGGTTGGGGTCACCGCCGCGCTGCTCGGCGATCTTGCGTGCATCATACAAGTGCCCCAAGCCGACATTATAGGCCGCCATGGCCATCCACAGGCGGTCGTCACCGTTGATTGAGTCGGGTAGACGTTCCTTCATTTGACGCAAATAGCGGGCGCCGCCGTCGATGCTTTGCGCCGGATCGAGGCGGTCGCTGACGCCGAGCTCCTCGGCGGTGGGGTTGGTCAGCATCATCAGACCGCGCACCCCGGTGGGCGAGGTGGCCTCGGGGTCCCAGTGCGACTCCTGGTAGCCGAGGGCGGCGAGCAGCTTCCAGTCGAAGCCGCTGTCGCGCGCCGCCTGGCGGAACAGGTCGGCGTATTCGGGGAGTTTCGCGCGCACATGGCTGATGAAGATGCGTGCGCCGACATACTCCAGGTAGTCGTCATGGCCGAAGTAGCGGCCGATCAGCTCATCGAGGGTGCCGTCACGCTGCAGGTCGTGGAGAAAGTCCTGGGCGCGCTGCTGGAGCGCCGCGCCCTGGCCGGCGGGAAAGGCCCAGGCCATCGACAGCGGCTCGCCGAGGGGAAAGCCCAGCTCGACCTCGGGGAAGAACAGCCGGTTGGTCTTGAACTGGTGCTGGTAGACCACTGCCGCGTCGAGGCTGCCGGCCTCGATACGCTGCAGCAGGTCGGCTACCTCCAGCCCATCGGACTCCTTCCAGCTCAGCTCGGGGAGCTCCTGCTGCAGTTCGCGCAGCACCTGCCCGGTGCCCGAACCGCGGATGCTGGCGATGGTCAGGCCACGCAGGTCGTCGATATCGCGCACCGGCGGCAGGCCGCGGCGGTAGACCACCAGCGGTTGCAGGGTGAGGATCGGCCGGCTGTAGATCAGCCCGGAGCGGCGCAGGTCGAGCGGCAGCGCTGCGGCGCCGATGTCGGCGTGGCCCTGGCGCACTGACTCGAGTACCTGCTCGACGTTGGGTTCGGCATCCATCGACAGGCTGAGCCCGAGGTGCTCGGCGAAGCGCCGTGCCAGGTCGTATTCGAAGCCGGTGGGGCCGTGGCGGCCTTCGTAATATGTCGTCGGGGTGTTGCGGGTGTGCACGGCGAGGAAGGCGCGCGCCTGAATGGCATCCCACTGGGCGTTGTTTGGCGGCGGCTGCGGCAGCGCGAGCCACATCAGCGCGATACCAACGCACGTCAGCAGATAGCCGCGCGGGTGGCGGCGCAAATGGGTCACAACGGCCTTGGGCATGAAGGAGACGATTGGCAATGAGACCCTTCACGATAACGGCCGCGGCTCGGGCTGTCACCTGCGCGGATTTCGCGCCCCGGGTGCTTTCCAGTATCATGTGCGCTCATTGCCGCCGGCCGCGGCCCTCATTTCGCTTTCACCAGAGGCTCGATCGACCATGCTTGAACTGCGAGGTGCGCCCGCCCTATCTGCTTTCCGACATGCCAAGCTGCTGGCCACCCTGCGCGCCCGGGTTCCCGACGTCGACGCGCTGCACGCCGAGTACGTTCACTTCGTCGACCACGACGGTGAGTTCGACGACGACCAGCGTCAGCTGCTCGAACGCCTCCTCGATTACGGCAGCGAGGCCGGCGCGCCACAGGAGGGCCACCTGTTTCTGGTGGTGCCGCGTATCGGTACCCAGTCGCCGTGGTCGTCCAAGGCCACCGATATCGCCCGTAACTGCGGTCTGGCCAGGGTGCGCCGCGTCGAGCGCGGCGTCGCCTATCGGGTGCGCTTGAGCGGTACCCTCTCGGAGGACGCCTTCGAGGCCATCGTCGCCACCCTCCACGACCGCATGACCGAGACGGTGCTGGCCAACTCAAGCGATGCAGCACGACTGTTTGCCCACCACGAGCCGGCGCCGCTGGGCCAGGTCGACATCCTCGAGGGCGGCCGCGAGGCGCTGGCCGAGGCCAACCGCCAGCTCGGCCTGGCGCTGGCCGAGGACGAGATCGACTATCTGCTCGAGGCCTTCCAGGGCCTGGGCCGCAACCCGGCCGACGTCGAGCTGATGATGTTCGCCCAGGCCAACTCCGAACACTGCCGGCACAAGATCTTCAACGCCGACTGGGTGGTCGACGGCGAGGCGCAGCCGCATTCGCTGTTCAAGATGATCAAGAACACCCACGCCTGTTCGCCGGACGACATCCTCTCCGCCTACAGCGATAATGCCGCGGTAATCCGGGGCACCACGGCGCCGCGCTTCTTCGCCGCGCCGCTGACCGGTGAGGCCGGCGAGCGCGCCCGCTATGCCGCCGTCGAGGAGCCGATCCAGATCCTCATGAAGGTGGAGACCCACAACCACCCCACGGCCATCGCCCCGCATCCGGGCGCAGCCACCGGCGCCGGCGGCGAGATCCGCGACGAGGGTGCCACCGGCATCGGCGGCAAGCCCAAGGCGGGCCTGACCGGCTTCAGCGTCTCCAACCTGCGCATCCCCGAGTTCGTGCAGCCCTGGGAAGCCTTCGACTACGGCAAGCCGGAGCGCATTCAGTCGGCCCTCGAGATCATGCTCGAGGGGCCGATCGGCGGCGCCGCCTTCAATAACGAGTTCGGCCGCCCCAACCTGGCCGGCTACTTCCGCACCTATGAGCAGGATGCGCTGGGTAACGACGGCGTCGAGCGGCGCGGCTACCACAAGCCGATCATGCTCGCCGGCGGCTACGGTAATATCCGCGATGGCCACGTGCAGAAGGGCGAGATCCCCGTCGGCGGCAAGCTGATCGTGATGGGCGGCCCGGCGATGCTGATCGGCCTGGGCGGCGGGGCGGCCTCGTCGATGGCCTCGGGCAGCTCCAGCGCCGACCTCGACTTCGCCTCGGTGCAGCGCGACAACCCCGAGATCGAGCGCCGCGTCCAGGAGGTGATCGACCGCTGCTGGGCGCTGGGCGATGCCAATCCGATCCGCTTCATTCACGACGTGGGCGCCGGCGGGCTGTCCAACGCCCTGCCCGAGCTGGTCAAGGATGGTGAGCGCGGCGGCCGCTTCGAACTGCGCGCGATCCCCAACGCCGAGCCCGGCATGAGCCCGCTGGAGATCTGGTGCAACGAGGCCCAGGAGCGCTACGTGCTGGCAGTGGCACCCGACGACCTCGAGACCTTCGAGGCGCTGTGCGCCCGCGAACGCTGCCCCTATGCGGTGGTCGGCGAGGCCAGCGAGGCGCATCACCTGACGGTGGCGGATGGCCACTTCGAGACCACGCCGGTCGACCTGCCGATGAGCGTGCTGTTCGGCAAACCGCCCAAGATGACCCGCGAGTTCCAGCGCCAGTCGCGGGTGCTGTCCGGGGTGATGCTCGACAACCTCGACCTGCGCGAGGCGCTGGACCGGGTGCTGCGGCTGCCGGCAGTGGCCTCCAAGAGCTTTTTGATCACCATCGGCGACCGCTCGATCACCGGCCAGGTGGCCCGCGACCAGATGGTCGGCCCCTGGCAGGTGCCGGTGGCCGACGTGGCGGTGACCACGGCGAGCTTCGATACCCATGCCGGCGAAGCCATGGCGATGGGCGAGCGGCCGCCGGTGGCGCTGATCGACCCCGCCGCCAGCGCGCGGCTGGCGGTGGCCGAGGCGATCACCAACCTGGCCGCCGCGCCGATCGCCAAGCTCGGCGATATCAAGCTCTCCGCCAACTGGATGAGCGCCGCCGACCATCCCGGCGAGAACCAGGCCCTGTACGACGCCGTCCACGCGGTGGGCATGGAACTCTGCCCGGCGCTGGGTATCGCCATCCCGGTGGGCAAGGACTCGATGTCGATGCGCACCGCCTGGCAGGAGGAGAATGCCAAGGGCGAGCTCGAGGAGAAGAGCGTCACCGCGCCGCTGTCGCTGGCGATTACCGGCTTCGCGCCGGTCAACGATGCGCTGAAGACGCTCACGCCGCAGATCAACCTCGACCAGGACGAGTCCGACCTGATTCTGATCGACCTGGGCGGCGGCCAGAACCGCCTCGGCGGCTCGGCGCTGGCCCAGGTCTACGGCCAGGTCGGCGACGAGTGCCCCGACGTCGACGACCCGGAGGACCTCAAGGCGTTCTTCGAGGTCATCCAGGGCCTCAACCGCGACGGCAAGCTGCTCGCCTACCACGACCGCAGCGACGGCGGCCTGCTGGTGACGCTGCTGGAGATGGCCTTCGCCGCCCATGCCGGCCTCGAGATCAAGCTCGACTGGCTGATCGACGAGCCGGTGGACGCCTTCAACGCGCTGTTCGCCGAGGAGCTCGGCGCGGTGATCCAGGTCAACCGCCAGTACACCGAGGAGGTGCTGGCGCAGTTCGCCGCCGCGGGTATCGAGACCTGCGGAGTGATCGCCCGGCCGCGCTACGACGACCAGGTGCGGGTGACGCTGTTCGAGGAGCCGCTGCTCGAGACCACCCGCCTGCTGACCCAGCGCACCTGGGCAGAGACCAGCTATCGCCTGCAGGCGCTGCGCGACAACCCCGACTGCGCCAAGAGCGAGTTCGACGGCCTGCTCGACGACCGCGACCCGGGCCTCTCGGCGCAGCCCAGCTTCGACGTCGACGAGGATATCGCCGCGCCCTTCGTCAACACCGCGCGGCCGGCCATGGCGGTGCTGCGCGAGCAGGGCGTCAACGGCCAGGTGGAGATGGCCTGGGCCTTCGACCGTGCCGGCTTCGAGGCGGTCGACGTGCATATGAGCGATATCCTCGCCGGACGCGTGGCGCTGGACGACTTCAAGGGCCTGGTGGCCTGCGGCGGCTTCTCCTACGGCGACGTGCTCGGCGCCGGCGGCGGCTGGGCCAAGTCGGTGCTGTTCAATGAACGCGCCCGCGAGCAGTTCGCTGCCTTCTTCGCGCGCGACGACAGCTTCGCCCTCGGCGTCTGCAACGGCTGCCAGATGCTCTCCCAGCTCAAGGCGCTGATCCCCGGCGCCGACAACTGGCCGCGCTTCGTGCGCAACGAGTCGGAGCAGTTCGAGGCGCGGGTATCGATGGTACAGGTCGAACAGAGCCCGTCGATCCTGTTGGCCGGGATGCAGGGCTCACGGCTGCCGATCGCCGTGGCCCACGGTGAGGGGCGCGCAGAGTTCCGCGACAGCGGCCACCTGCGCGCCATGCAGGGCAGCAGCCAGATCGCGCTGCGCTTCGTCGACCACTACGGCCAGGTCACCAGCCGCTATCCGGCCAACCCCAACGGCTCACCGTCGGGCATCACCGGCCTGACCACCCCGGACGGCCGGGTCACCATCATGATGCCGCACCCTGAGCGGGTGGCGCGGGCGGTGACCAACTCCTGGCGCCCGGCAGAGTGGACCCAGGACGGCGCCTGGCTGCGGCTGTTCCGCAACGCCCGGGTGTGGCTCGGCTGAGCCTCCGCGTGGCACAGCACGACCCCGACAAGGCGGCCTACGGGCCGCCTTCGCCGTCTTCGCCGCCGGCGCTGCGCCCCTACCAGCAGCAGGCGGTAGGCCGGGTGGTCGAACATTTCCGTGCCGGCGATGACCCGGCGGTGGTGGTGCTGCCCACCGGCAGCGGCAAGTCGCTGGTGATCGCCGAGCTGGCGCGCCTGGCCCGGGGCCGGGTGCTGGTGCTGGCCCACGTCCGCGAGCTGGTCGAGCAGAACCACGCCAAGTACCTCGCCTACGGATTGCAAGCGGACATCTTCAGCGCTGGCCTGGGGCGCAAGGAGAGCGGTCGCCAGGTGGTGTTCGGCTCGGTGCAGTCGGTGGTCCGGAACCTCGACGCCTTCGACGCAGAGAAGGCGGGGCAGGGTGCCTTTACGCTGCTGGTGATCGACGAGTGCCACCGGGTCTCGCTGGACGACGACTCGAGCTACCGCCGGGTGATCGATCATCTGCAGCGGCGCAATCCGCGGCTCAAGGTACTGGGCCTCACTGCCACGCCCTACCGTCTGGGGCAGGGCTTCATCTATCACCGCCACCATCACGGCATGGTGCGTGGCGACGAGACGTGCTTCTTTCGCGACTGCGTGTTCGAGCAGCCGCTGCGGCTGATGGTCAAGCAGGGCTACCTGGCGCCGCCGAGGCGCATCGACGCGGCGGTGGCCGGCTACGACTTCTCGGCGCTGGCGCCGGCGGCCAGCGGTCTCTACCGCGAGGAGGAGCTCAACCGGGTCGTGGCCGGTCACCGCGCCACCCCGGGGATCATCGCCAACGTCGTCGAGCAGGCCGCCGAGCGCCAGGGGGTAATGATCTTCGCCGCGACGGTGGCCCACGCCGAGGAGATCCTCGGCTACCTGCCCGCCGACGAGGCGGCACTGATCACCGGCGCCACCCCGGGGCGCGAGCGCGAGGCGATCATTGCCGCCTTCAAGGGCCGCGAGATCAAGTACCTGGTCAACGTGGCGGTACTGACCACCGGCTTCGACGCGCCCCACGTCGATCTGATCGCCATCCTGCGGCCCACCGAGTCGGTGGGCCTCTACCAGCAGATCGTCGGCCGCGGCCTGCGCCTGGCGCCGGGCAAGCAGGACTGCCTGATTCTCGACTACGCCGGCAACCCCTGGGATCTCTACGCCCCGGAGGTAGGCGCACCCAAGCCCGCCTCCGACGCCGAGCCGGTGCAGGTCGAGTGCCCCGAGTGCGGCCACGCCAACCTGTTCTGGGGCAAGCGCGACGGCGAGCTGGTGATCGAGCACTACGGCCGCCGCTGCCAGGGGCTGGTTGTCGATAGCGCCCGAAGCCACGCTATCAATAGCGCCCGAAGCCGCGCTAAAAGCGCAACATCAACGCCGGCGATGACGCAATGTACGTTCCGCTTTCGCTTCAAGGTGTGCGGCGAGTGCGGCGCCGAGAACGACATCGCCGCGCGGCGCTGCCACGGCTGCCAGACGCTGCTGGTCGACGCCGACGACAAGCTCAAGGCGGCGCTCAGGCTCAAGGATGCTCGGGTGCTGCGGGTGGCCGGCATGCAGCTCGAGGCCACCGTCAACGGCCGCGGCATGCCGCGCCTCAAGGTCACCTACCACGATGAGGACGGCGCCACCCTGGTCGAGTGGTTCGCCCTCGAGACCCCGGCCCAGCGCGGCGCCTTCCATGCTGTGTTCCTGCGCGATCATCTGCGTGCGCCGGGGGGCGCCTGGCGTCCCACCAGCCCGCAAGAGGTGATCGACGAGCAGCGCCGCCTGCGCGCCCCGGACTTCGTGGTGGGTCGCAAGGTCGGCCGCCACTGGCAGGTGCGCGAGAAGCTGTTCGACTACCGCGGGCGCTATCGCCGCGCCGACAGCGCGACGCTGTGAGCGGCGTACGTCTCTTGCTAGACTGCACGTTTGATCGACACTCTATGCCGATAGACGCCCCAGGAGGCCAGGCCACGCGTGAGCGAGACGCCCACCACCGCCATCGAGGACCCCCCCACGCCGCAGCAGGGCGAACTGTTCGCGCGGGTCCTCGACGAGCCGGTCTACGCGCCGCCGGAGGATCTGTATATTCCGCCGGAGGCGCTGCGGGTGTTCCTCGAGACCTTCGAGGGGCCGCTGGATCTGCTGCTCTATCTGATCCGACGCCAGAACTTGGATATCCTGACCATCGACGTGGCCGCCATCACCCACCAGTACATCGAGTACGTGGAGCTGATGAAGGCGATGGAGATCGAGCTGGCCGGCGAGTACCTGCTGATGGCGGCGATGCTGGCCGAGATCAAGTCGCGTACCCTGCTGCCGCGACCGCCCAAGGGCGATGATGAAGACGACGAGGGCGATCCGCGGGCCGAGCTGATCCGCCGCCTGCAGGAGTACGAACGGCTCAAGCATGCTGCCGAGACCCTGGGCGAACTGCCGCGTCTAGGGCGTGACTGGTTTCCCGCCCAGGCCGGATTGCCGCCGCTGGAGTCGCGGGTCATTCATCCCGAGGTCGAACTCGACGAGCTATTGGCGGCGCTGTCGGGTATCCTGCGCCGCGCCGAGCTGACCCAGTCGCACCAGATCAGCCGCGAGGTGCTCTCGACCCGCGAGCGCATGCTGGCGATCATGGCGCGGCTCGAGCATCAGCACTACACCCCCTTCGAGGCGCTGTTCACCCTCGAGGAGGGGCGTGCAGGGGTGATCGTGACCTTCATGGCGATCCTCGAGCTCGCCAAGGAGGCGCTGATCGAGATCGTGCAGAATGCGCCGCTGTCGCCGATCCACGTGCGTGCGCGCCTGGCCGGCGACGCTGGCGAGGTCCACGACGACGCAGAACACGAGGCGGGCGAGAGCCCGTTCGACCACGAGGAAGCGCTACCGCCATCATGAACAAGCGCATCAGCGACCCGGTGAGCCCCCTGGACGAGATTCTCGAGGCGGCGCTGCTGGCCGCCGGCGAGCCGCTCTCGCCGGAGCGGCTCGAGGCGCTGTTCGACGACCATGAGCGGCCGCCGCGTAGCGAGCTGCGCGCGGCGCTGGCGCGACTCGGTGAGCGCCTCGACCAGGGCGCCCTGGAGCTGATCGAGACCGCCTCGGGGTTTCAGCTGCGGATTCGCTCGCGGCTCTCGCCGTGGGTGTCGCGGCTGTGGGATGAGCGCCCGCAGCGCTATTCGCGGGCGCTGCTCGAGACCCTGGCGCTGATCGCCTATCGCCAACCGGTGACCCGTGGCGATATCGAGGAGGTGCGCGGGGTGGCGGTAAGCAGCTCGATCATGCGCACCCTGGCCGAGCGTGGCTGGATCCGCGTGGTCGGCCAGCGCGATGTGCCGGGGCGGCCATCGGTGTATGCCACCACGCGCCAGTTCCTCGACGACTTTGGCCTCAAGACGCTGGATGCGCTGCCGCCGATGCACGAGCTCAAGGATTTCGACGCGCTGCATGCCAGCTTCGAGCAGAATAACCCTGGCGCCGCGGAGCAGCACGCAGCGGCCGAGCAGGATGCACCACCGCAGCAGGCGACGACCGGGACGGTCGACGCAGAATCACACGCCGGGACGGCGTCCACGCGGCCCAGGCTGAGCTTCGCCGATCTCGAAGCCCGCCTTGCCGAACGCGCCCCCGAGAGCGTCGCCGATGACGGACGCGGGGGCGTGGAATCCTCTACAGACGAGATGTCAGAAGACTCATGACGACTACCACTGAAAAATTGCAGAAGGTCCTGGCGCGCGCCGGCCTGGGCTCGCGCCGCGAGATGGAAACCGCCATCAGCGCCGGGCGCGTCAAGGTCAACGGCAAGTTGGCGACCCTCGGCGATCGCATCGAGATGCGCGACAAGGTGACCTTCGACGACCGCCCGGTGACCCTGCGCGGCGCCGACGAGACGCCGCGACGGGTGATCATGTACAACAAGCCCGAGGGTGAGCTGTGCACGCGCAAGGATCCGGAAGGGCGGCGCACCGTGTTCGAGCGCCTGCCGCGTCTCAAGGGCGAGCGCTGGATCGCCATCGGTCGTTTGGATATCAACACCAGCGGCCTATTGCTGTTCACCACCGACGGTGAGTTGGCCAACAAGCTGATGCACCCCTCCACCGAAGTGGAGCGCGAATATGCGGTCCGGGTGATGGGTGAGGTGCGCCGCGAGCAGGTGGTGGCGATGGTCGAAGGGGTGATGCTCGACGACGGCCCGGCGCGCTTCAGCGACGTCCAGGAGTTTGGCGGCGAGGGCATCAACACCTGGTTCCACGTGGTGATCCTGGAGGGCCGCAACCGCGAGGTGCGCCGGCTGTGGGAATCCCAGGGGCTCACCGTCAGCCGCCTCAAGCGGGTGCGCTATGGCAATATCTTCCTCGACAAGCGGGCCCGCGCCGGCGAGTGGACCGAGCTGACCCAGGACGAGGTCGACGATCTCGCGACCCTGGCGGGGCTTGCCAGCCGCAAGGTGCCGGAGCTGACGCCGGACGAGAAGAACCGCTGGAGCCGCGACAAGAACAAGCGGCGTCCGGTGCAGGCGATGCGCAAGCCCAAGGGCACCCGCAAGTCCTGAGATGGGAACGGATTGCTCGGTGGTTGGCACGAAAAAGCTTGTCATCAAGGGGTGCTGTGGGTAATATGTGCGCCCTGTCGGGAGGGGAAACATGACGTAGCCCCTGTCGTCAGATGGCGGCGGGTCGTTAGCTCAGTTGGTAGAGCAGTTGGCTTTTAACCAATTGGTCGTAGGTTCGAATCCTACACGACCCACCATATCCGCCGCTGCGTAAGCACCCGTTGTTTACGGTTGCGGGTCGTTAGCTCAGTTGGTAGAGCAGTTGGCTTTTAACCAATTGGTCGTAGGTTCGAATCCTACACGACCCACCAGAATGTGTTCGAAACGCCCCGGCGCTCCAAGCGTCGGGGCGTTTTCGTTTGTGGACACTTTCGTGCACCTTGGGGGAGCAATCCGGCGGCGTTGTGGTCTAGAATAGGGCAAGACAGACGCGGCGGGAGACGCCGAGGAATACTGTCTTCTGGCGTGTGCCGCCGGGCAGAGAGCCCGTCACGGTACACCTGGTACATGCAGGGGGAGCCCCTGCCAGTCACAGTGGTAGACACGATGACGATCATGACTTCCCGCGCCGAGGTGCAAGAGCACCTGGCCCGCGCCTACTGCCCGACGCGGATTCCCGCCGAGGATGAAGCGCGCGTCGATGAAATCAAGCGACTGCTGACGGCGCACAACGCCGTGCTGGTCGCCCACTATTACACCGATGATGCCATCCAGCAGCTCGCCGAAGAGACCGGCGGCTGCGTGGCCGACTCCCTGGAGATGGCCCGCTTCGGCGCCCGCCACGAGGCCGAGACCCTGGTAGTGGCCGGGGTGCGCTTCATGGGCGAGACCGCCAAGATCCTGTCGCCGGAAAAACGCGTACTGATGCCGACCCTGGAGGCGACCTGCTCGCTGGATATCGGCTGCCCGGCCGATGAGTTCGCGGCCTTCTGCGACCAGCATCCGGAGCGCACCGTGGTGGTCTATGCCAATACCTCGGCGGCGGTCAAGGCGCGCGCCGACTGGGTGGTGACCTCGTCCATCGCGGTGGACGTGATCGAGCACCTCCAGGCCCGCGGCGAGAAGATCCTGTGGGCACCGGACAAGCACCTGGGCGGCTATATCCAGAAGCAGACCGGCGCCGACATGCTGCTGTGGGACGGCGCCTGCATCGTCCACGAGGAGTTCAAGGCCAAGGGCATCCAGGATCTCAAGGCGCTGTATCCCGACGCCGCGGTGCTGGTGCACCCCGAGTCGCCGGCGCCGGTGGTTGGCCTGGCCGACGTGGCCGGCTCCACCTCGCAGCTGATCAAGGCGGCCAAGGAGCTGCCCCAGGACAAGCTGATCGTCGCCACCGACCGCGGCATCTTCTTCAAGATGCAGCAGGCGGTACCCGGCAAGACGCTGTTCGAGGCGCCCACCGCCGGCAACGGCGCGACCTGCAAGAGCTGTGCACACTGCCCGTGGATGGCGATGAACGCGCTGGACAACCTGGCCGGCGCCCTGCGCCACGGCAGCGGCGAGATATTCGTCGACGACGCGCTGCGCTTAGCGGCCCTCAAGCCGCTGGAGCGGATGCTGAATTTCCAGCCCTAAAACCTCTCCAGCGCCTCGCGATACCCCATAAACGCCTCGCGGCGCTGTTCGATGCGGCTCTCCAGGCTGCTGTCCCCGGCCTGGCGAGCGCTGTCGCGGGCCACCTGCAGCTGGCGAATGGCACTGTCCATGCGCCCGGTGAGCTGCAGGTGCTCGGCGCGCGCCAGGTGGCCCCAGCCGTCGCGTCCGCTGCGCCCGGCCGCCTCGGCCAGTAGCGCAAATACCTGCGGATCCTCCTGGCGGCGATCGCTGAGATCACGCAGCACGCGATAGGCTTCCTCCGGATCATGCTGCAGCAGCGCTTCGCCAAGCACGCGGCTGGCCGGCGCGTAGTCGGGCATCAGCCGCAGCACCCGGCGGCTGCGCTCGATGGCAGCAGCGTAGTCGCCGGCGTCGTAGGCTACCTCGGCGGCGGTGACCGGCAGCATTGGCAGGTCCGGCAGTTGATTGGCGAGGGCGTCGAGGGTTTCCAGGGCGCTGGTGTGGTTGCCGCGCTCGGCGGCAATCAGCGCCTCCAGGTAGCGGCTGACCTGCGGCTCGGGGTTGCCCTGGGCGAGACGTGCCGACGCCTGGTCGAGATTGTCGCGGTTGACCGAGACCAGCGCCCTGGCGCGCACCAGGTCGTAGCGTGGGCCAGCCTCGCGACGCTCACGAGCGCTAAGCTGGCTGGCGCGAGCCTCGGTATCGGTAATCCGCGACTCGGTGACCGGGTGGGTAAGCAGAAACTCCGGCGGGTTGCCGCCCTGCAGCGAGGCCATGCGCTGCATCGAGCGGAACATGCGCACCATCGCCTGCGGGTCGTAGCCGGCCCGCGCCATGGCCTGCAGGCCGATGCGGTCGGCCTCCTGCTCGAAGCGCCGCGAATAGGCCAGCTGGTCCTGGATGAAGGCGGCCTGGGAGCCCATGGCCACGCCGATGCCGGCATCGCCGCCGCCACCGGCTGCGATCAGCATGCCGGCCAGCATCGCCGCCATGGCCGGCACCTGGGTCTGCTCGGCGCGGGACACCTGGCGTGCATAGTGGCGCTGGGAGAGGTGGCCGAGCTCGTGGGCGATCACCGAGGCGAAGGCATCTTCCTCTTCGGCGAAGGCGAACAGCCCCGAGTTGACCCCGATTACCCCGCCGGGCACGGCGAAGGCGTTGAGCAGGCGGCTGTCGACCAGGGTCACTGTGGTACGGTTGTCGGTGAGGTCGCTGTGCGGCAGCAGGCGCGAGATCACCGACTCGACGTAATCCTGGGTGATGGGGTCCTGCCAGGCCGGCGCGCGGGCCCGAAACTGGCGCAGCCAGGCGCGCCCCAGGCGGTACTCTTCGGCACCAGCAGCGCCGGCTCCACCGCTGCCAAGCTGAGGCAGGCCGTAGTCATCGACGGCATGGGCGGAGCTCGGCAGCAGGCTGGCCAGTACCAGGCCAGCGGCGGCAAGACAGGGCTTCAAGGCGTGCAACATGACCATCCTCGGCATAGGGGGCGAGCGCAGTGCTGCTCATCGGACATTGATTCACTCGGCAAAGTGCCTTTAAATCTCAGTGGCTTCAGTCATTTTTCGGGAGATCGCATGGCCCTGCAACCAGATAATCAGCTCGACGCCCGTGGCCTGCCATGTCCCTTGCCGCTGCTCAAGGCCAAGCAGGCGCTGTCGCGCCTGGCGCCCGGCCAGTTGCTAGAGGTCCAGGCCACCGATGCCGGTTCCTGGCAGGACTTCGAGACCTTTGCCAGCCATAGCGATCATGAGCTGGTGGCCCGCGAGACCCGCGACGAAGTCTACGTCTACTGGATTCGCAAGGGACCGGGAGCCGCTTCGGCATGACCATGCGTGCGCTGTTCAAGAGCTGGATCGAACGCTACTTCTCCGACGAAGAGGCGGTGATCCTGCTGATCGTGCTGGTGCTCGGCTTCGCCGTGGTGATCTGGCTGGGCCGCATGCTGGCGCCGTTCTTGACCGCACTGGTGATCGCCTTTCTGCTGCAGGGCGCGGTCAACGCCCTGACCCGCCGCCGTGTGCCTCATCTGCTGGCGGTATCGGTGGTGTTTCTGGGCTTCATTGGCCTGCTGCTGGCGATCGCCTTCATTCTGTTGCCGCTGATCTGGAACCAGCTGGTGGGGCTGGTCCAGGAGACGCCGCGCATGTTCGCCGCCGGCCAGCAGCTGCTCGATAACCTCCAGGAGCGCTACCCGCAGCTGGTCACTCCCGACCAGATCCAGAACTGGATCGGCGTGGCCGGGCGCGAGATGACCCAGGTCGGCCAGCGTGCGCTGACCCTTTCACTGGCCTCGCTGGGCAACGTGCTGTCGCTGATCATCTATCTGGTGCTGGTGCCGATCCTGGTGTTCTTCATGCTCAAGGACAAGGATCGCCTGGTCGGCTTCACGCTGTCGTTGCTGCCGCAGAAGCGTTCGCTGATGACGCGCATCTGGAACGAAATGGACGACCAGATCGCCAACTACGTGCGTGGCAAGTTCATCGAGATCATCATCGTCGGCACCGTGGCCTTCATGACCTTCGCCTACTTCGGGCTGCCCTATTCGGCGCTGCTGGCGGTACTGGTGGGGCTCTCGGTGCTGGTGCCCTACATCGGCGCGGCGGTGGCTACGCTGCCGGTGGCGGCGGTGGCCGGCTTCCATTTCGGGATGAGCGACCAGTTCGTCTATGTGCTGATCGCCTACGGCATCATCCAGGCGCTGGACGGCAACGTGCTGGTGCCGATCCTGTTTTCCGAGGCGGTCAATCTGCACCCGGTGTCGATCATCGTCGCAGTGCTGTTCTTCGGCGGGGTGTGGGGCTTCTGGGGCATCTTCTTCGCGATTCCGCTGGCGACGCTGCTCAAGGCGCTGGTGGTGGCCTGGCCGCGAGGCCTCGATAGCCGCGAGCACCACGTGGCGGTAGAGTCGCTCTCCGAGGAGTAGGCCCCGCCGCGGCGGGGCCGGCCGGCTCAGCCGGCGTGCAGCGCCTGGGCCGCCGTGAGCACCTCCTCGACGTGGCCCTTGACCTTGACCCCGCGCCACTCCTGGGCGAGTTTGCCGTCGGCATCGATCAGGAAGGTGCTGCGCTCGACGCCGAGATGCTCCTTGCCGTACATCTTCTTGAGCTTGATAACGTCGAACAGCTGGCACACTGCCTCGTCCTTGTCGGAGATCAGCGCGAAATTGAAGCCCTGCTTGGCCTTGAAGTTCTCCTGGGCGCGCAGACCGTCGCGCGAGACGCCGATGATCACGGTGTTGGCGGCGTCGAAGGCCGCCTTGTGGTCGCGAAAGTCGCCACCCTCGGTGGTACAGCCCGGGGTGCTGGCCTTGGGGTAGAAGTAGATCACCACCTGCTGGCCCTGCAGTTCGGACAGGGTGATGGTGGTGTCGCCGGTGGCGGCGGCGGTGAAATCGGGCACGTGCTGGCCGGGGCTGACGCTCATGGGAGCTCCTCTAGGCTGAGTGAAACAACGCGCTACGATTACACGCAACCCGCCGCGCGCTGTAAAGCGCCGCGTCGGCAATCGTCACTGACTCGCATCGGGTTCTGTACAGACTTTCGCCGCCTGAGTACCATCTAGCCCCTGAATGCCTGTCCCCGAGGATTTACGATCGGGAAAAGCGCTGGCAGGCCACGGTTTTCGAGAGGAACAGAGCATGATCACAGGCAGTATGGTTGCCCTGGCGACGCCAATGAAGGTGACCGGCGAGATCGATTGGCCGGCGCTGCGCCGCCTGGTCAACTTCCACCTGGAGAACGGTACCGACGCCATCGTCGCCGCCGGCACCACCGGCGAGCCGACCACCATGTCCTTCGCCGAGCACTTCGACGTGATCCGCACGGTGGTGGAAGAGGTGGCGGGGCGGATTCCGGTGATTGCCGGGACCGGGGCCAATGCCACCTCCGAAGCGGTGGAGCTGGCGCGCTACGCCAAGGAAGTGGGCGCCGACTACTGCCTGTCGGTATGTCCCTACTATAACAAGCCGACCCAGGAAGGCTTGTACCAGCACTTCAAGGCGGTGGCCGAAGGCGCCAACCTGCCGGTGATTCTCTACAACGTGCCGGGGCGCACCTGCTCGGATCTCTACAACGAGACCGTGCTGCGCCTGGCCGAGATCGACAACATCATCGGTCTCAAGGATGCCACCGGTAACCTGGAGCGCGCCGAGGACCTGATCGGCCGCCTCGAGGGCAGCGACTTCAAGCTCTACTCCGGCGACGACGCCACCGCCTGCGACTTCATGCTGATGGGCGGCCATGGCGATATCTCGGTGACCGCCAACGTCGCCCCCAAGGCGATGCACGAGCTGTGCGCTGCGGCGGTGGCCGGCGATACCGAGACTGCGCACTCGATCAACACCCGGCTGATGCCGCTGCACACCAATCTGGGCATCGAGTCCAACCCGATCCCGGTCAAGTGGGCGCTGAACCGCATGGGCTATGCCGAGGCCGGCATTCGCCTGCCGATGACCTGGCTGTCCGAGAAATATCACTCCACGGTCAGCGAAGCGCTGCAGCTGGCCGGCGTCATCGACGACTGAATGACGTACCGCTGACAGCTCCCGTGGACTCTCAACAAGGTGGATGCATGAACCCTGCGCTGAAATGGATGCCGCTCGTCGTATCGATCGCTCTGGTGACCGCCGGCTGCGCCCGCGATGGCTATTTTCACGACCGCAATATCGACTACGCCGAGGCGCAGCAGGGCCGGCCGCTGGTGCTGCCCGAGACCCGCGACCAGAGCCGCTACCGCGATATCATGCCGGTGCCCGAGGCGCGCGGCGAGTTCGTCGCCAGCGACGGCCGCTTCCGTGCGCCGCGCCCCGATGCGGTGGCACGGGGCGGCCAGCGCGACTTCGTCGAGCGCCGCGAATCAGGTGGCGACCGCTGGCTGCTGGTCAACGCCGATGCCGGCGACGTGTGGCCGCGGGTCGAGGACTTTAGCCGCCGCCAGGGGCTCAGCGTGACCGATAGCAGCCCCCAGCGCGGCGTACTGGCCACCAGCGAGGCGACCTTCACCCTGCAGCCCGGGGTGCGCAGCGGCGCCACCGAGGTGCGCTGCGAGCAGGGCGGTGCCGTGCACACCCAGTGTCTCGACGCCCTCAACGACTTCCTGACCGCCGAGAGCCGCACCGCCAGTGCCTCGGCGCTGGCGACCCAGCGTGCACAGCAGCAGCAGGAGACCGTGCGCCTGGAACGCAGCGACGATAGCTGGCAGCTGCTGCTGGCCGCCGACATGGAGCGCGCCTGGGCCGAGATGGAGTATCAGCTGTCGCGCAACTTCACCCAGGAGAACCGCGAGCTGCTGCTCGAGAGCGATGAGGCCAACCGCGACTTCCTGCTCGAGTACATGACCGCCAGCGAACGCAACCGCGGGGTGTTCTCCATCGTGTTCAGTCCCGATGTGCGCCAGACCGCCCAGTGGCTGCGCCTGCGCCTCGACCAGGCGCCCGGCGGCGAGACCCGGGTACGGGTGACCAACGAGAGCGACAAGGAGCTTACCGCCGAGGACACCCGTGAGCTGCTCGACCGCGTTGCCGCCCTGCTGCGCTGATGTCGGACGTGGAGGAGGGGCGCGCCCAGCATGCCTCGGCGGTACTGCGCTTTGCCTCGCTGGGCAGTGGCAGCAAGGGCAACGCCACCCTGGTGTGTGACGGCGAGACCCGGGTGCTGGTCGACTGCGGTTTCGGCATGCGCGAAGCCGAGAAGCGCCTGGCGCGCTTCGACCTGCACCCCTCGCAGCTCGATGCGATACTGGTCAGTCACGAGCACGGTGACCATGTGCGTGGGGTCGGCGCGCTGGCGCGCCGCTATCGGCTGCCGGTCTATCTGACGCCCGGTACCATGCGTAGCGGCCGACTCGGCACGCTACCTCACCACCACTGGGTCACGCCGCAGCAGCGTTTCGTCATCAACGGCCTGGAGATCGACCCGGTGACGGTGCCCCACGATGCCTGCGAGCCGGTGCAGTTTCGCTTCCATGCCCATGGCCGCAGCCTCGGCGTGCTGACCGACCTCGGCCATCCCACCGCCCACGTCGCCGAGGCCTTCCACGGCTGCGACGCGCTGGTCCTGGAGTGCAACCACGACGTGCAGATGCTCGCCGAGGGGCCCTATCCGGCGAGCCTCAAGCGTCGCGTGGGCGGCGACTGGGGGCACCTGGCCAACGTCCAGGCCGCGGCGCTGCTGCCGCGCCTGGGGCTCGACCGGCTGCAGCGCATCGTCTGCTCGCATCTTTCGGAACATAACAACTGCCCCGAGCGCGTGCTGGATACCCTGACGCCGCTGCTCGACGGCGACGATTCGCGGCTCTCGGTGGCCGCCCAGGATCACGGCCTGGCCTGGCAGCGCATCGCCTGATCGGCCGCTTGACTCAACAGTGATTTTTTGCGGAGACCGCTCCCATGGAAAAGCGTCAACAGCTCTACGCCGGCAAGGCCAAGTCGGTCTACCACACCGACGATCCCGAGCGCATGATCCTGCACTTCCGCGACGACACCAGCGCCTTCGACGGTGAGCGCATGGAGTCGCTGGCGCGCAAGGGCATGGTCAACAACAAGTTCAACGCCTTCATCATGCACAAGCTCGAGGCGGCGGGCATTCCCACCCACTTCGACGGCCTGTTCTCGGACACCGAGTGCGTGGTCAAGAAGCTCGAGATGATCCCGGTGGAGTGCGTGGTGCGCAATATCGCCGCCGGCAGCCTGGTGCGGCGCCTGGGGGTCGAGGAGGGCATCGAGCTGAACCCGCCGACCTTCGAGCTGTTCCTCAAGAACGATGCCCAGCACGACCCGATGATCAACGAGTCGCTGGCCGAGAGCTTCGGCTGGGCGACGCCCGAGCAGCTCGCCGAGATGAAGGCGCTGACCTTCAAGGTCAACGATGTGCTCAAGGCGCTGTTCGCCGACGGCGGCCTGCTGCTGGTCGACTACAAGTTGGAGTTCGGGCTATTCCACGGCCAGATCGTGCTCGGCGATGAGTTCTCCCCCGACGGCTGCCGGCTGTGGGACGCCGAGACCCGCGAGAAGCTCGACAAGGACCGCTTCCGCCAGGGGCTGGGCGGCGTGATCGAGGCCTACGAAGAGGTCGGCCGGCGGATTGGCGTCGATTTCGACTGAGTCAGCCATCTGCTGAAGAAACATTCCAGCGTCATGACAGGAAGGCGGCCCCAGGGCCGCCTTCCTGTATTCGGGAGGCGCGTATCTGCTCTGCTGACGGCTCCTTATCCTTTGGTAGCAATTCAGACTCTCGGGTAAATCAGCCGATGCCAGGGCCAAACTCCAGCCCGCCGGGCAAGGCCGAGCGATGCATCGCTCCATAGACTCCTCTCTAGATGGCAACTGATTCCGACACGGCCATCGTGGAGAGCTGAATGAACTATTTCGAGCCAACCATGCGGGAGGGTCAGTCGGGCCAGATTGGCCGTCGGCAGCAGCGCGTCGAGGACGATACCCTGCTGCGTGGCCATGGCCGCTACGCCGATGATCTTGCGGTTATGCCGGGCACCCTGCATGCCGCGGTGTTGCGCTCACCCCACGCCCATGCACGCCTGACCCAGGTGGATGTCACAGCCGCGCTGACCATGCCCGGCGTGCACGCCGTACTCACCGGCGAGGATATCAAGCGCTGGGCGCAGCCGTTTCCCGTAGGCGTGCGCCAGCCCATGGAGCACTGGTGCCTCGCGGTCGACAAGGTGCGCTATGTCGGCGAGCCGGTCGCCGTGGTGATGGCCGAGAGCCGCTACCTCGCCGAGGATGCCCTTGACGCCATCCGCGTCGAGTACCAGACGCTGCCCGTTGCGGTGGACACCGAAACGGCTATCGCCGAAGACGCCCCGCTGCTTCACGAGGCGGTGGGCAGCAACGTGGTCAGCGAGCGCTACTTCCGTTATGGCGACCCCGAGCGAGCCTTCGCCGAGGCCGAGCGCCGCATCTCGATCAAGGTGCGTGTCCCGCGCAGCTCCTGTACGCCGATGGAGTGCTATGTGGTGATCGCCGAGTATGACCCGGCGAATGCTAGCTATGATGTGCTCTCCAACTTTCAGGGCCCCTACGCACTGCACTCGGTGATGGCCCGTGCACTCAAGGTGCCCGGCAACCGCCTGCGCCTGCGTACCCCGCCGGACTCCGGGGGCAGCTTCGGCATCAAACAGGGGGTGTTTCCCTATGTGGTGATGATGGGCCTGGCCGCACGAAAGGCCGGCGCCCCGGTCAAGTGGGTGGAGGATCGTCTCGAGCACCTGCAAGGCGCCTCTTCGGCCACCAATCGAGTGACCGAGATCGAAGCCGCGGTGACCCATGACGGTCGTGTCACTGCCCTGCACTGGGATCAGGTCGACGACTGCGGGGCCTATCTGCGCGCTCCTGAGCCGGCCACCTTCTATCGCATGCACGGCAACCTTACCGGTGCTTACGCCATCGAACATCTCTCCGTGCGCAACCGCGTCGCGCTGACCAACAAGACGCCTACGGGACTCAACCGTGGCTTCGGCGGCCCCCAGGTCTATTTCGCCCTCGAGCGGTTGATGCAGCGCATCGCCGTGGAACTCGACCTCGATCCTCTCGAGGTGATCCGCCGCAACCTGGTGCCGTCCGGGAGTTTCCCCTACCGCGCCGCGGCCGGGGCTCTGCTCGACTCCGGCGACTATCCCGCCTCGGTAGAACAGGGTGTTCGTGAAGGCGGGCTGGACGAGTTGCTGGCGCGCCGTGAGGCGGCACGGCGCGAGGGGCGGCTCTATGGCATAGGCTATACCGTGGCGGTGGAACCCTCGATCTCCAACATGGGGTATATCACCACCGCCATGACGCCCGAGGAGCGGCGCAAGGCCGGTCCCAAGAACGGGGCGGTGAGCACCGCGACGATCAGCGTGGGGCCGCTTGGTGACATCAGCGCTCATGTCTCCTCGACCCCTCAGGGGCAGGGCCATCGCACGGTGGTCGCCCAGGTGATCGCCGAGGTACTTGGGGTGCCGCTGGAGTCGATCAGCGTCAATGTGGAACTCGACACTGGCAAGGACGCCTGGTCGATCGCCTCGGGCAACTACTCCAGCCGCTTTTCCGGTGCCGTGGCCGGTGCGGTCTACTTGGCGGCACTCAAGGTGCGTGAGCGCCTGGCCGGTATCGCCGCCGCCCAATGGGACGTCGATGTCGAGCGTGTCCGTTTCGCTGCCAGCCGCGTACTGGTGGAAGACAGCGAGTTGTCGATGCCGTTTGCGCGTCTCGCTGGTGCTACCCACTGGGCGCCGGGGACGCTACCGGATAACGAGCCGGGTGGGCTTCGCGAAACGGCCTTCTGGTCGCCGCCCGAACTGGCTGCCCCGGATGACAACGACCTGATCAACAGCTCCTTGTGCTATGGCTTCATCTTCGACTACTGCGGTGTAGAGATCGACCGGATCACCGGCAAGTTGCATCTGGACCGCTACGTCACGCTCCACGATGCCGGGCGTATGCTCAATCCGGATCTTGTCGACGGCCAGGTGCGCGGTGCCTTCGCCCAAGGGTTGGGTGCCGCTCTCATGGAAGAATTCGCTTACGGTGATGACGGCAGCTTCCAGTCCGGCACCTTCGCTGACTACCTCGTACCGACCAGCGTCGAGGTGCCTGAACCACTGATCCTGCACAGGGAGACGCCGTCGCCGTTCACCCCGCTGGGTGCCAAGGGGGTCGGCGAGGGCAACAACATGAGCACCCCGGTGTGCATCGCCAATGCCGTGGCCGATGCGCTGGGCATCGCGGACATCGAGTTGCCGCTGACACCGTCCAAGGTGCGCACTCTGATCGGCATCGAGGAGCCTCCGCGGCCCAAAGGAGTGGGCGAGGATCAGACGGCTCCCGCATCTGGTGGCGGCTCGCGGCTCACCGCCAGCGACTCGGTGACGCTGCCGGGCAGCCCTCAGGCAGTCTTCGACACCCTGCTCGATCCCGAGACCCTGCAGGCGATCATCCCTGGCTGCCATGCCCTGGAACTTACCGGCGAGAACGCCTACCGCGCCGATGTCACCGTCGGCGTGGGGATGATCCGCGCGCGCTTCGACGCGCGGGTGGCACTCTCCGACCTCGACCCTCCGCACGTTCTGCGGCTCTCCGGGGCCGGCATCAGCGCCATGGGCTCGGCGGAGGGCAGTGCGCAAATTCGGCTGACCGAGATCGAGGGCGGCCAGACACGACTCGACTACGACTACGACGCCGCCGTGGGCGGCAAGGTCGCCTCGGTGGGCGGGCGCATGCTGCAAAGCGCCTCGCGAATGATCATCGGCCAGATCTTCGCTCGCCTGGCCCAGCGCATGGGCGGCGCCGCACCACGGCTGTCGCTGTGGCAGCGCCTCAAGGTCCTGTTCGCCGGCCGGGGAGGTCGCTCATGAAACCTGCTGCTTTCGATTATCTGCGCCCGTCGAGCCGTCGCGAGGCCTGCGAGCTGCTGTATGAGGCTGGGGACGACGCTCGGCTGATCGCCGGGGGGCAGTCGTTGATGGCGGTGCTCAACATGCGCCTGGCCCAGCCCAAGCGGCTGATCGATATCGCGGGTATCGAGGACCTGCACTACATCGAGCGTCGTGATGACCATCTGGCCGTGGGCGCCGGGGTGACCCAGGCCGAACTACTCGAGTACCCCGGTCTCGCCGGGGCGGTCCCGTTGCTGGCCCAGGCGATGCCCTGGATCGGCCATTGGCAGACCCGTAACCGCGGCACGGTGTGCGGCTCGATCGCCCACGCCGATCCCAGCGCCGAGCTGCCGCTGTGTCTGGCCACCCTGGGAGGTGAGGTGGTGCTCGAGAACCGGCGCGGCAAGGTGCGGCGGGTGGCGGCTCGCGACTTCTTCCAGGGCGTACTGACCACCGACCGCCACCCCGACGAGCTGATCACCGAGGTGCGGTTTCCCCTGGCGAGGCCGGGCGCGGAGTACCGCTTCCACGAAGTGGCCATGCGCCATGGTGACTTCGCCATTGTCGCGCTGGCGGCGGTGATCGACAGCGACCGCGTCACCCTCGGCGTGGGTGGCGTCGCAGATCGCCCAGTGAGTCGCGAGTTCGCCCGCCACGATGACCCGAGCGAGGCCCTCAACGCCCTCGCCTGGTCCTTGGGCGCCGAGGACGATGCCCATGCCACGGCGGCCTATCGCCGCCAGTTGATCCGTGAGCTCGGCCGGGAGTTGATCGCCGGCGGGCCAAGTGACGAGGAGAGCGCCCATGCACGCCAGGGCTGACCAGCGCATTCGTGTGACCCTGACCCTCAATGGCCGCGAGCGCAGCGGCTACGCCGAGCCCCGTACCCAGCTGTGTGACTTCCTTCGTCACGAGCTGGGGGCCACCGGCACGCACGTGGGCTGTGAGCACGGCGTGTGCGGGGCCTGCACGGTGCGTGTCGACGGTCGTGCCAGCCGCAGCTGCCTGATGCTCGCGGTACAGGCCGAGGGTCGGCGGCTCGACACCGTCGAGTCGCTGGCAGGGGAGGAGGGCCTTTCCGATCTGCAACAGGCTTTCCGGCGTCATCACGCCCTGCAGTGCGGCTTCTGCACCGCAGGCATTCTGATGTCCTGCGAGGAGTTCCTGGACCGAGTGGCCGACCCCAGCGAGGCCCAGGTGCGCGACATGCTGTCGGGTCATCTGTGCCGTTGCACCGGCTATACCGGCATGGTCCAGGCGGTACTCGAAGTGGCCCGGACGCACCGCGAGGCGGCCGTGCCTGACAGTCAACAGGAGAACAACGATGTTTGATCTTGGTCGCAGTTTTCTCGTCTCGGTGGAGCGTCGCCCTCGGGCGATCGCCATTTCCGATGGCGAGCTACGCAAGACCTATGCCGAATGGTTCGCCGATATCCAGAGCGTGGCCAGGAGCCTCGAAGCGATGGGCCTGGCCAAGGGGGACCGTCTGCTGGTGGTGATGCAGAACCGCTGGCAGATGGCGACCCTGCACTGGGCCTGCCAATTCGCCGGGATCGTGGTCACCCCCCTCAACTGGCGATCCACGGCCCGGGATCTGAGTTACTGCATCGAGGATGCCGAGGTCAAGGCTCTCGCCTATGACGCTTCGGTGGCCGAAGCGGTGAACGGCTGTCCCGAGGCACAGCGGCTGCCACGTATCACTGCCGGAGGGGTCGAGGACCTCGGTGCCCATGACTTCGACGCCCTGCTCGGTGTGGACGGTGAGCTGGTATTGCGTGCCGATGCCGAGGATGTCTCGCTGATGCTCTACACCTCGGGCACCAGTGGCAAGCCCAAGGGCGTGCCACGCCTGCATCGTGCCGAGCGTGCCGCAGCGCTGGCCCATGTGGCCCAGAACCTCTATCGCCACGACGAGTGCACCCTCGGCGTGATGCCGCTCTATCACACCATGGGCGTGCGCTCGCTGCTGTCGATGGCACTGATCGACGGCCACTTCGTCTGCGTGCCGAAGTTCGATCCCGCGGCGACGCTCGACGCCATCGAACGTGAGGGCGTCACGAACCTCTATCTGGTGCCGACCCTCTACCACATGCTCATCGAGCATCCCGGGTTCTCACCGTCACGGGTGGTCAGCGTCGACAAGCTGGGCTTCGCCGGCGCGCCGATGAGTGCGGGGCTGATGGCACGGGTTCAGGAGGCCTTCCAGCCCAGCCTGTTCGTCAACCACTACGGCAGCTCCGAGATCTATACCTTCACCATCGACCAACGGGCCAGTGACAAGCCGGGGTCGTCGGGGCGGCCGTCGCTCAACCAGCGCATCCGGGTGGTCAGGGTGGGCGCCGAGTCGCCGGACGCGATCCTGGGCGTGGGGGAAGAGGGCGAGATCATCGCCGACATGGCCGGCGACGAGGCCTTCCAGGGCTACTGGCACCGCCCCGATGCCGACCGCAAGGCGCTCAAGGAGGGCTGGTACTTCACCAGCGACACCGGCTACTTCGACGCCGACGGCGACCTGTTCGTCACGGGGCGGGTCGATGACCTGATCATCACCGGCGGCGAGAACGTCAGCCCGGTGGAGATCGAGAATGTGCTCTCGGTGCACCCCCAGGTGGAAGAGGTCGTGGTGGTGGGGCTGGCCGACGAACAGTGGGGCGAGGTGGTCACCGCCTTCGTCAAGGCCCGACAGGCCATAGATGAGGGCGAACTCGACCGGCACTGCGTCGATTGTGGCCTGGCCCGCTTCAAGCGCCCGCGGCGCTACGTCTTCGTCGACGAGATTCCCAAGTCCCCCGTGGGCAAGATCCTGCGCCGCGTACTGCGCGAACAGGATACCCCCAGCGTACAACCCCACTGACCAGCAAACCGACAAGGAACCAAGACATGACTACTACCGACGTGAACACCATCCTGGCCAGCGACTTCGACGGCTTCAGGGTCCAGGTCGATGCCGAGGCCGAGCGCGCCGACATCATCCTCGGCCGTCCACCGCTCAACGTGATCTCGATGCCCCAGCGCGACGAGCTGCGTCGCGTGTTCGAGGCACTGGACGCCCATGACGGCGTGCGGGTCATCGTGCTGCGCGCCGAGGGCGAACACTTCTCCAGTGGTGGCGACATCAAGGGGTTCCTCGAGGCCTCGCCCGAGCATGTCTCGAAACTCGCCGACAACGTGGCCGCCCCGGCGCGCTGCTCGAAGCCGGTGATCGCCGCCAACCGTGGCTACACCTTCGGCGTCGGCTTCGAGCTGTCGCTGGCCTGCGATTTCCGCATCGCCTCCGAGACGACCCTCTATGCCCTGCCGGAGCAGAAACTGGGGCAGATCCCGGGTTCCGGGGGCTCGGCCCGACTGCAAAAGATCATCGGCATCGCCCGGACCAAGCACATGGTGATGCGCGCCAAGCGCATCGGCGGTGCCCAGGCACTGGCGTGGGGTATCGCCACCGAGTGCGTGCCCGATGATCAGTTGGAGAGCGCTACCCAGGCGCTGGTGGATGAGCTGCGCGGCTTCTCGCCGCTTGCCCAGCGCACCGCCAAGCGCCTGATCAACGACAACGAGGATGCAACGCTGTCGGTGGCCATCGAGATGGAAGGTCACTGCTACAGCCGGCTGCGCACCTCCAGCGACTTCCGCGAGGGTGTCGAAGCCTTCCATGGCAAGCGCCGGGCCGTCTTCACCGGTGAATGACCCGTACCCCATTGCATAACAACAACCCCTGGAGAGATATCATGCAAGCACACGACAGCAACGGGGTCAGCCCCACGCCAGGTGCAGCCCTGGACGCCAAGCGTCCGCTGCTCAAGGACCTGACTCGGGTCTTCACGGCCAAGTCGATCAGTGCAGGCACCGTCGCAGCGCTGTTCGGTTGCTCGGGGCCGGCGCTGATCGTGATCAGTGCCGCCGAGGCCGGCAACCTGAGCAATGGCCAGACCGTGGCTTGGCTGTTTGCCATCTATTTTCTCGGTGGCCTGATTAGTCTATTCATGGCGTTGCGCTATCGTCAGCCGATTACCGGCGCCTATTCGATTCCCGGGGCGGCGATCATGATCACCGCCCTGGCGACGATTCCCTTCAACGAGGCGGTCGGCGCCTTCATCATGAGTGGGGCGATCGTACTGGCGCTGGGCATTAGCGGGGTGGTCGGGCGGATCATGCGCTGGCTACCGATGCCGATCGTCATGGCGATGATCGCGGGCGCCTTGATCCGCTTCGGCATCGGGGCGGTGAATGCGGTGGGGGCCGCACCCTGGATCGCCGGCACGGCGGTGGTGGCCTTCTTCCTCAGCTCACGCTTCGTCAAGTCGGTGCCGCCGGTACTGGTGGCCGCGGTGGTTGGGCTCATCGTGGCCTTCGCCATGGGGGCCGTTCAGCCCGCCGAGGTGGACATCGCCTTCGTGGCACCTCAGTTCACCGCGCCGAGCTTCACCCTGGGTGCCTTCCTGGCCATCTCCGTGCCGCTGGCGGCGCTGGTGATCGGGGCCGAGAACGCCCAGGCCACCGGGGTACTGCTGGCCGAGGAGTACCGTCCCCCGGTCAATGCCATGACCATCATTAGCGGCATCGGTGGCATGCTCGCCGGCCTCCTCGGCGGCCACAACGCCAATATCGCTGGTCCGATGACGGCCATTTGCTCCTCGGAGCAGGCCGGTGACGACAAGAGCACCCGCTATGGTGCCACCCTGGTCAATGGCGTGCTGTTCTGTGCCTTCGGGCTCTTTGCCGGTGCGGCGGTACCCTTCATCCTGGCTCTGCCCAGTGCCCTCATAGGCAGCGTGGCCGGCCTCGCGATGATCGGGGTATTGCTGGCCGCCTTCCAGCATGCCTTTTCGAGCCACCGCGGCCACCAGGTTGGTGCCTTCGTGGCTCTGGTGGTGGCGATGAGCAATATCAGTCTGTTGGGCATCAGCTCGCCGTTCTGGGCGCTGGTATGCGGCATTGCCATCTCCCTGCTGTTGGGCGAGAAGACACTGGATCCCGACACCGAGACGACCCGGGTGGCCGATTGAACGCGGCTGAACCACCGGTGGCCATGAGAGGGCGGAGCGATGCGTGACCTCGATCATCAAGTGATCACCCAGGCATTGGCCTGGGTTCGTGAGGGGCACCCGATCTGGCTGTGCACGGTGCTGGCGACCTACGGCTCGTCACCCCGGGCGCCGGGCGCAATGCTCGTTGCCCGGCGCGATGGTCACCATGTCGGCTCGTTATCCGGCGGCTGTGTCGAGGAGGCCTTCCTCGAGGAAGTTGTCGCCGGCTACTTCGACCGGTCGGTGACCCTGCGTAGCTATGGTGAAAGTCGCGAGGAGAGCCACCGTCTCGCCCTGCCCTGCGGCGGTGTGCTCGAGGTGCTGATCGAGCACCGTGCCCCCGACGCCACCTGGCTGGCGCACCTCGAGGCGCTGTACCAGGCCCTGCAGGGGCAGCGCCGACTGGTGCGACGAGTCGATGTTGAGGCCGGTGCCAGTGCCTTTCAGGCTCGCGATGATGACGTTGCCGAGGGGCCATGCGTGGTGCGCAGGCCTGCGTCCGTCGAAATCCGTATCGGCCCCGTGCTGCGCCTGCTGCTGGCCGGCCTCTCGCCGGTGGCTGAGGCCTGTGCTCGCTTCGCCCAGGCGTTGGGCCACGAGGTGATCGTCTGTGACCCTCGCCCGGAGATGCGAAAAGGGCTCTGTATCGACGGGGTGACGGTGGTGCCGCAGTTGCCATCGGCCTTCATCGCCGCCGGGGGCTGCCATGCGGCAACCGCGGTAGTGGCCTTGACCCACGATCCGCGCATCGACGATCTGGCCATGATCGAGGCAGTGCGTACCGAGGCCTTCTATATCGGTGTGATGGGCTCGCGCCGGACCTCGGATGCCCGCGCCACACGGCTGCTGCGTTCCGGTGGGCTGTCCCAGGCCGATATCGATCGCATCCACATGCCGATCGGCCTCGACCTAGGCAGTAAGACCCCGACCGAGATTGCCCTGGCCGTGGTGGCCGATATCGTGCGGGTCTACCATGGAAAAGCCCGAGATGTCCTCTGACGCCGTCGTTGCCCTAGTATTGGCAGCCGGTCGGGCGCGCCGCTTCGGCAACGACAAGCGCTTGGCGCACCTGCCACAGCAGGGGCCGCTCCTGGCCGCCACGCTGGCGAGTCTCCGGCCACATTTCGACGAGATTCGAGTAGTGCTGGCCATCGAGGACGATCCCGTCCATCTGGGCATCGCCAGGGATAGCGGCACTATCGTTGCCGTGACGGCAGAACAAGGCATGGGGGCCAGCCTCGCCGACGGCATCCGAGCTCTGAGTACCGAGAGCCAAGCCATTGTGGTGGCGGTGATGCTGGGCGATATGCCTTGGTTGAGCGCGGACACCTTTGCTCTATTGTGCTCAAGGGCTAGTGATCGAACGATTGTGCGTCTCTTCTATCGAGGGCAGGGTGGTCACCCGGTGCTGTTCGGCCGGTGTTTCTGGGGCTCGCTCGAGTAGCTGACCGACGACGAGGGAGCTCGCAGCGTGGTGCGGCGGCATCGGGATGCCTGTATCGAGATCGAGGTTCAGGACCCGGGCGTCGTGCAGGATGTGGACCGGCCATTAGATCTTGCCTGGGGAAGGCATAATGGCCGCTGAGTGGGTTGCCATGCGACTTTGGTCTGGCTGTGGCCGGTGCGCGAGTAAGAGATGGTACGCTGGCTTGTATCAGCATGCCTTACACTTCCACTGACGAGGACGTCATGTCGAGTGCCCACCGCATCTTGCATGGCGAGTTTGGTCGCGTTGCCCTGCTGGACATGGATGAGTCGCTGGTGCCCCACGCCCATTCCGAATGCCATGTACTGCTTAAGGTTTCCGGGGAGGATACGTACTTCTCGGTACGTGATCGCCGGCTGCCGCTAACCGACAGGACGGCGGTGCTCATCAACGCCTGGGAGCCGCACTTCTACGATCACCAGAGCGGTGCCGCCGACACTCTGATCCTGGCCCTCTACATCGAGCCAAGCTGGTTGGCGGCCTTGCAGCGTGGAATGGCACTGAGTGGTCGCCCCGACTTCTTCCCCAGCCCCTGCATCGAACTTACGCCCCGCATGCGGGATCATGCGGACTTGCTGATCGATGCCATGTTCTCTTTCGGGTTTGTGCCTCAGGACAGGCTGGCAGAGCTGCTTTTCGATTTGCTGATCGGGATCACCGAGAAACATTCCGACTGGCGCCACTTGGCCAAGTTACGAGTGGGTGTCGCCAGCGACTTCTATGATGCTCGCATTCGCCAGGCGAGCCAGTTCATTCTCAACCATCCACAGGGTGAACTGGACATGGAAGGCATCGCGCGGCAGTGCGGCCTTTCCCGGGCGCACTTCTTTACCCTGTTCAAGAAGAACACCGGCATGACGCCGCAGATGTTCGCCAATATCGGTAAGATGCAGATGGCGTTTCGTTGTCTGTCCGACAATCGCTCCGGCACTCTGGGCAATCTGTCGGAGTCCCTGGGGTTCTCTGAACAGGGCCACTTCACGCGCTTCTTTCGCCGCCATATCGGTGCCTCGCCCAGCCAGTACCAGAAGGTGACTGACAGCTATACGGATAGGCTCATTTCGTAACTGTAACCGGTCACTCCAGTCTGGCCCGTTAGCCGAGAGTCACCAGCTCTATCACGTGCATCCATGTTGGCTCGCCGTCATGCTCCACCCGAAAGCGCACGTCAACATCCCTGAGCCGCACGCCGTAGATACGCTCGGCGTCACCCGTTTTGCGGTGGTAGGCGGGGCGCGGGTCCTGGGCCAGCACCTGCTCGATCAGGGCGCGTAGCGAACCACTGTCGCTGCGCTGCTCGAGGGTATC
Organism: Franzmannia qiaohouensis; assembly: GCF_031451695.1. Taxonomy (NCBI): domain Bacteria; kingdom Pseudomonadati; phylum Pseudomonadota; class Gammaproteobacteria; order Oceanospirillales; family Halomonadaceae; genus Franzmannia; species Franzmannia qiaohouensis. Next base: position 258,448 of record NZ_JARWAM010000003.1, on the reverse strand, counting down.
CACGGCATCCTGGCAGAAGCGCACCGCATAGCGTGGCGGGGCGTCCGGGGCCATGCCGGCCCGGGCGTCGGGCAGCGCCTCTGCCCAGGGCAAGTAGGGCTTGATATCCAGCACCGGGGTACCGTCGACCAGGTCGCAGCCGTGCAGCTCGAGGGCCACGCCGTGGCGGGTGTCGATGGCACCGAGGGTGGCCAGCGACAGCCCCAGGCGATTGGGGCGGTGGGTGCTGCGGGTGGCGAAGACGCCGAGCTTGGCATTGCCGCCCAGCCGCGGCGGGCGCACCAGCGGCGTCCAGCGCTCGGGGCTGTGGTGGAAGATGAAGGTCAGCCACACATGGCTGCAGCCATCCAGGCCGCGTACCGCCAGCGGGTCGGCGTAGTCGCCGTGAAGTACCAGCCGGGCGCGGGCGGCGGGAGCCAGCCCCGGCTGGCGGGGCACGCCGAACTTGTCGCGGAAGTCACTTTCGATATGGCCGATGGCCTCGAGGATGAAACTCGCCGGTCCCACCTCAGGCGGTCCGGGTCTCGAGAATACGCATCGACAGGTCGATGGCCTTGACGTCCTTGGTCAAGGCGCCGCTGGAGATGCAGTCGACGCCGGTCTCGGCGATGGCGCGCAGGGTGGTCTCATCGACGTTGCCCGAGGCCTCCAGGGTGGCCCGCCCTGCGGTGCGTGCGACTGCCTCGCGCATTGCCTCCAGGGTGAAGTTGTCGAGCATGATCACGTCGGCGCCGGCGTCCAGCGCCTGGTCGAGCTCATCGAAGGTCTCGACCTCGACTTCCACTGGTAGCTCGCGGGCGATATCGCGGGCCTCCCTGACCGCCGCGGCGATCCCGCCGCAGGCGGCGATATGGTTCTCCTTGATCAGGAAGGCGTCGTACAGGCCGATGCGATGATTGTGGCCACCGCCGCAGGTCACCGCGTACTTCTGCGCCAGGCGCAGGTTGGGCAGCGTCTTGCGGGTGTCGAGCAGGCGCACGCCGGTGCCCTCGAGCAGGTCGACGTAGTGGCGGGTGCGGGTGGCAGTGGCCGACAGCGTCTGCAGCAGGTTGAGCGCGGCGCGTTCGCCGGTGAGCAGGCTGCGCGCCGGCCCCTCCAGCTCGAGAAATGGCTGGCCGGCGCTGAGGCGATCGCCGTCGGCGGCCAACCACTTCAGGCTGACCTTGGCGTCGAGGCGGCGGAACACCTCGTCGGCCCAGGCCACACCGCACAGCACGGCGTCTTCGCGGCTGATCACGCTGGCCTTGGCCCACTGGTTGGCGGGAATCAACTGGGCGGTGATGTCGCCCGGGCCGACGTCTTCGGCGAGCAGCCGGGCGGCGGCTTGGCGGATCTCTTCGGCGAGGGCTTGCTGATAGTGCATGACAGGCCTTGATGCAGGGTGAACGTGGGAGGTCGGGGTGTGCGACAATGCCCGTCAGTATAGGCAATTCAGCCATAGGAATCAGCCGTGACGCGAGCTGCCGACATTCGCGAGGGCTGGCTCGACGCCGCCCGACGCCTGCCTTCGCCCAATCGCAATGCGCGCCCCGCTGGGGAGGTCTCGGCGCTGGTGCTGCACTCGATCAGCCTGCCGCCGGGAGAGTTCGGCGGCGGCGATATCGAGCGGCTATTCACCAATCGCCTCGATCCCGCGGCGCATCCCTATTTTGCCGGTATTGCCGGCCTGCGAGTCTCGGCGCACCTGCTGATCCGCCGCGACGGCGAGTGCGTGCAGTTCGTGCCCTTCGACGAGCGCGCCTGGCACGCTGGCCGCTCACGCTGGTTCGATCCTCAGCGTCGCTGCGAGCGGGTCGAGCTCAACGACTTCAGTATCGGCATCGAGCTCGAGGGCGATGAGGTGTCGGCCTACCGCGAGGCCCAGTATCGTGTCCTGGCGCGGATCATCACGGCCCTATGCGAGCACTATCCGGCGCTTACGCCGGGCCGCATCACCGGCCATGCGCGGATCGCCCCGCTGCGCAAGAGCGACCCGGGACCGGCCTTCGACTGGGCCTTCATGCGCCGCTGTCTGCTGGATTGCATGTAGTAACACTACATGTTGGCACTTTTCGTCTAGGCTTGGGGTAGGGGTCGCAAGGCCTTGTGCTGCGGCGCAATATTTTATATGGAATCGATTTCCATGACGGTTACAATTGGCAGGGGCCAGGCTTTGCGGTATCTTCATCGGCCTACGACGGGCTTTCTACGCGCCCCGCTGTAACCAAATTACAGCACGATTTTCCGGAGATATGACCCATAGAAGGTCATGCCCGCACTGAAGAGCGCCACATGCCCCTCCACATCACTGCGGTGAGGGCAGACCGACACAATATCTTCATTCGGAGAGACGTCTATGAGTCTGGAGGCAAGAGAAGATCTCGATCCGGTCGAAACCACGGAATGGATGGAATCCCTGGAATCGGTCCTGGATCGCGAGGGCGAAGATCGCGCCCAATACCTGTTGAGCCGTCTGGCCGACCGCCTGCGTCGTGACGGCATGCAGGTACCCTTCTCGGTGACGACCCCCCATCGCAACAGTATCCCGGTGCATCGCGAAGCGCACATGCCCGGCGACCTGTTCATGGAGCGGCGCATTCGCTCGCTGATACGCTATAACGCCATTGCCCAGGTGATCCGCAACAACAGCGCCAACCCGGGGCTGGGCGGCCACATCGCCAGCTTCATGTCGGCGGCGACGCTGTATGACGTGGGCTTCAACCACTTCTTCCGCGCCCCAAGCGGCGACTTCGAGGGTGACCTGGTATATATCCAGGGCCACGTGGCGCCGGGCATCTATGCGCGTGCCTTCCTCGAGGGTCGCCTCACTCATGACCAGATGGACAAGTTCCGTCAGGAAGTCGACGGCGACGGCCTCTCCTCCTATCCGCACCCGTGGCTGATGCCGGACTTCTGGCAGTTCCCCACCGTGTCGATGGGGCTGGGGCCGATCCAGGCCATCTACCAGGCCCACGTCATGAAGTACCTCCACTCCCGCGAAATGAAGGACATGCACGATCGCAAGATCTGGTGCTTCATGGGCGACGGCGAGTGCGACGAGCCGGAATCGCTGGGTGCCATTCACCTGGCCAGCCGCGAGCGGCTCGACAACCTGATCTTTGTCATCAACTGCAACCTGCAGCGTCTCGACGGCCCGGTGCGCGGTAACTCGCGGATCATGGACGAGCTCGAGGGCGTGTTCCGCGGTGCCGGCTGGAACGTGCAGAAGGTGGTCTGGGGCCGCTTCTGGGATCCGCTGTTCGAGCAGGACAAGAAGGGCGTGCTGCAGAAGCGCATGGATGAGGCGGTCGACGGCGACTACCAGAACTACAAGGCCAACGGCGGCGCCTATACCCGCGAGCACTTCTTCGGCAAGTACCCGGAGACCGCCGAGCTGGTCAAGGACATGTCCGACGAGGACATCTGGAAGCTCAACCGCGGCGGCCACGACCCCTACAAGGTCTATGCCGCCTACCACGCGGCGGTCAATAACTCCAACGGCCGCCCCACCGTGATCCTGGCGCATACCGTCAAGGGCTACGGCATGGGTGGCGGCGACGGCGAGGCCGCCAACGAGGCGCACCAGCTCAAGAGCATGGAGTACGAGGCCCTCAAGCGCTTCCGCGACCGCTTCGGCATTCCGCTCTCCGACGAGCAGCTCAAGGAGGTGCCGTACTACAAGCCCGACGACGACTCGCCGGAAATGAAGTACATGCACCTGCAGCGCGAGCGCCTGGGCGGCTATCTGCCGCAGCGCCGCAACGACTTCGAGGCGCTCGAGATCCCGGCGCTGGAAGACAAGACCTTCGCCTCCCAGATGGGCGGTTCCAAGGGCCGCGAAGTCTCCACCACCATGGCCTTCGTGAGGGTCCTCAACGGCCTGGTCAAGGACAAGAAGGTTGGCAAGAAGGTTGTGCCGATCATCCCCGACGAGGCGCGTACCTTCGGCATGGAGGGCATGTTCCGCCAGCTGGGTATCTACACCTCCGAAGGCCAGAAGTACGAGCCGGTGGATAAAGGCCAGATCATGTTCTATCGCGAGGATCAGAAGGGCCAGATCCTCGAGGAGGGCATCACCGAGGCCGGCGCCATGTCGGCGTGGATCGCCGCCGCCACCTCGTACAGCAACAACAACCTGACGCTGCTGCCGTTCTACGTCTACTACTCGATGTTCGGCTTCCAGCGCATCGGCGACCTGGCCTGGGCGGCCGGCGACCTGCAGGCGCGCGGCTTCCTGGTCGGCGGCACCGCCGGTCGCACCACGCTCAACGGCGAGGGGCTGCAGCACCAGGACGGCCACGGTCATATCCTGGCCTCGACCATCCCCAACTGCCGCAGCTACGACCCGACCTATGCCCACGAAGTGGCGGTGATCGTACATGACGGCCTGAAGCGCATGTTCGTCGACAAGGAGAACTGCTTCTACTACCTGGCGGTGATGAACGAGAACTACGAGCATCCCGAGCTCGAGACGGTGCCCCGCGAGGACATCATCAAGGGCATGTACCTGCTGCGCGAGACCCAGGGCAAGAAGGGCCACGTCCAGCTGCTGGGCTCAGGCACCATCCTGCGCGAGGTCGAAGCCGCCGCCGAGATGCTCAAGGAGGAGTGGGACATCGGTGCGGACATCTGGAGCGTGACCAGCTTCAACGAGCTGCGCCGCGAAGCCCTCGAGGTGGATCGCCAGGCCTTCCTCAACCCCGAGGACGAGCCGGGCAAGCCCCACGTCACCACCTGCCTGGAAGGGCGCAAGGGCCCGGCCATCGCCTCCACCGACTACATGAAGCTGTTCGCCGACCAGGTCCGCGCCTGGGTGCCGACCGACTACCATGTACTGGGTACCGATGGCTTCGGGCGTTCCGACACCCGTGAGAAGCTGCGTCACTTCTTCGAGGTCGATCGCAAGTTCGTTACCGTGGCTGCGCTCAAGGCGCTGGCCGACCGCGGCGAGCTGGACCGCAAGGTGGTCAGCGAGGCGATCAAGAAGTACGGCATCGATCCCAAGAAGCCTAACCCGCTGATGGTGTGAGCCGTTGACCCGCTGATCTGGAACCGGCGGCGTGCCGCCATAGGCCCGCCGGTTCCGAGCACGATTTGGAAGGAGCGCGACCTTGAGTAGCGAAATCATCAAAGTCCCCGACATCGGCGGTAGCACCGATGTCGAAATCATCGAGATCGCGGTGTCCGCAGGCGACGTCATCGAGGCCGAAGACACCCTGATCACCCTGGAGTCCGACAAGGCCAGCATGGACGTGCCATCGCCCAAGGGCGGCAAGGTACTCAAAGTGCTGGTCAAGGAGGGCGATACGGTCTCCGAAGGCGACGACATCGTCGAGCTGGAAGCGGAGGGCAGCGGCGACAGTGATGCCGGCAGCGCCGATCAGGGCGCGAGCAAGGCGTCCAGCGGCGAGCAGGCCGCGGCCGAGCCGGCCCCCGCCAAGGAGAAGCCGGCGGCCAAGTCCGGCGCTGGCGGCAAGCAGACCGTCGAGATCAAGGTGCCCGACCTGGGCGGCTCCAGCGATGTCGAGATCATCGAGGTAGCCGTCTCGGCAGGCGACGAGGTTGCCGAAGAGGACACCCTGATCACCCTGGAGTCCGACAAGGCCTCCATGGATGTGCCCAGCCCGCATACCGGCAAGCTGGTCTCGCTTAGCGTCAAGGAGGGCGATACGGTCTCCGAAGGCGACGTGATCGGCACCATGGAAGTTAGCGGCGAGGGCGGCGATGAGGCCCAGGAGCCGGCTGCCGCCGAGCCCCAGCAACAGGCCGCTGAGCCCGAACCGCAGCAGGAAGAGGCCGCATCCGGCGAGCCGGAGCGCAAGGAGATCCGCGTGCCGGATCTGTCCGGCTCCTCTGATGTGCCGATCATCGAGATCGCTGCCAGTGCCGGTGACGAGATCGACGAGGAAGACCCGCTGATCACGCTGGAGTCCGACAAGGCCTCGATGGACGTGCCGAGCCCCTACAAGGGCAAGCTGCTGGAGCTTACCGTCAAGGAGGGCGATACGGTCTCCGAGGGCGATCTGATCGGCTATATCGAGGTGGCGGGCAGCAAGCCGGCAGCCAAGGCCGAGCCGAGCGCGGCGAAGGCTGAATCACCCAAGGCCGAGGCGCCCAAGGCCAGCAAGCCGGCGCCGTCAGCGGCCGGCACGCCGAGCCCCGAGGCGCAGATGGCGGCCCACAAGCCGCGCGACGGCAAGCTGGTTCACGCCGGCCCGGCGGTACGCATGCTGGCCCGCGAGCTGGGCGTCGACCTGGGGCTGGTCAAGCCCAGCGGCCCCAAGGAGCGGGTGCTCAAGGAGGATGTCCAGGCCTACGTCAAGCAGGTCATGGCCGGCAAGGCCGAGACGCCGGCAGCGGCGGCTCCCGCCGCGGGTGGCAGTGGCATTCCGCCGATCCCCGATCAGGACTTCAGCCAGTTCGGCGAGATCGAAGAGAAGCCGATGGGCCGCCTGATGAAGATGGGCGCCACCAACCTGCACCGCAGCTGGGTCAACCTGCCCCACGTCACCCAGTTCGACGAAGCCGACATCAGCGAGCTGGAGGACTTCCGCAAGTCGATGAAGGCCGAGGCAGAGGCTCAGGGCGCCAAGCTCACGCCGCTGCCGTTCCTGATCAAGGCGTGCGCTTTCGCCCTGCGGCAGTACCCGCAGTTCAACGTCAGCCTCAAGGCCGACGGCGAGACCCTGGTGTGGAAGAAGTACGTCCACATCGGCCTGGCGGTGGACACCCCGGACGGTTTGATGGTGCCGGTGATCCGCAACGCCGACCAGAAGTCGCTGATCGAGCTGGCCAAGGAGAGCGTCGAGCTGGCCAAGAAGGCGCAGACCAAGAAGCTCAAGCGCGAGGAGATGACCGGTGGCTGCTTCACCATCTCCAGCCTGGGCTCGATTGGTGGCACCGCCTTCACGCCCATCGTCAACGCCCCGGAGGTCGCCATCCTGGGGGTCTCCAAGGCGCAGATGAAGCCGGTATGGGATGGCGCGGCCTTCCAGCCGCGGCTGATGATGCCGCTGTGCCTGTCCTACGACCACCGTGCGGTCAACGGTGCCGATGCGGCGCGCTTCACGGCGCTGCTGGGACAGCTGCTGAGCGATATCCGCCGCCTGCTGATGTAAGGCAGCGCGCGGTAGTCGAGACGGCGCCTGCGGGCGCCGTCTTGCGTATGGGCCACCGCCAAGGCGAGCGGCGGGCGCCAGACCAAAGTGCAACTTGTTGTTCAACCTTATGTATTGAAAGCTTTTTTATAAAAAGTGGCAGGGCTCTTCGGCGAATGGTCGGCTTGTCTAGGCGTCTCGCGCGGGGTATTGTCGCGCTAACTGTGCTTACCTCTGTTCATTACCCACATTTATAAAAACGTTTTCAACTCGTTCAAGGAGCAGTACCCATGCGTTTGATCCTGTTGGGCGCCCCGGGTGCCGGCAAAGGCACCCAGGCCCAGTTCATCTGCGAGCGTTTCAAGATTCCGCAGATCTCCACCGGTGACATGCTGCGTGCGGCGGTCAAGGAGGGCAGTGAGCTGGGGCTCAAGGTCAAGGAGATCATGACCAGCGGGGGGCTGGTGTCCGACGACATCATCATCGCGCTGGTCAAGGAGCGCATCGCCCAGCCGGACTGCGAGAACGGTTTCCTGTTCGACGGCTTTCCGCGCACCATTCCCCAGGCCGATGCCATGAAGGAGGCCGGGGTCAAGCTCGACCACGTGCTGGAGATCGCCGTGGCCGACGAGGAGATCGTCAAGCGCCTCGCCGGACGTCGTGTGCACCCCGGCTCAGGGCGTGTCTACCACGTCGAATACAATCCACCCAAGGAAGACGCCAAGGACGATGTCACCGGCGAAGCGCTGATCCAGCGCGACGACGACCGCGAGTCGACGGTGCGCAATCGCCTGGCGGTCTACCACGAGCAGACCGCGCCGCTGGTCGACTACTACCAGTCGTGGGCCGAGCAGGATCCCGAGGCCGCGCCGGCCTACCACCGTGTGGAAGGCGTGGGCAGCGTCAACGACATTACCCGCCAGGTGATCGACGCTCTGGAGGGCTGACCCAGCCAGTTGTTGGTAGCTGCAACGGCCCGCATTTTGCGGGCCGTTGGCGTATAATCCCGGCGTTCGATTTGCCCACCGAGAGCGATGCCCCATGCCCACCCTGCTGGCGTTAGACGCCTCTTCGACCGCCTGTTCCGTGGCCCTCTGGCACCAGCCCGCCGGGCGCGATGCCGACGTCGTGACGCGTTTCGTCGAGGCGCCCCGTGAACACACCCGGCGGCTGATGCCGATGGTCGACGAGGTGCTGGCCGAGGCGGGCGTGGCGCTTGCCGACCTCGACGCCCTGGCCTACGGCCACGGCCCCGGCTCCTTCACCGGCCTGCGGATCGCCGCGGGCACCGCCCAGGGCCTGGCCTACGGCCTCGACAAGCCGCTGCTGGGCGTCTCGACCCTGGCCGCCCTGGCGCTGGCCGGCCATCGCCGCCTGCACCTGCGCTACGTGCTGCCGGCCCTCGATGCGCGCATGGGCGAGATCTACGTGGGGGCTTACCGCTGCCAGGACGGCGAGCTGACGTCGCTGGCCGCTGAGGCGGTCATGCCCCCCGAGCGGCTGACGCTGCCGCCCGGGCATGAGGAGGCCGACTGGGTCGGCGTCGGCTCGGGCTGGGCGCTATGGCCGTCGATGCACGCCAGCCTGCAGGCCGGCATCAGCCAGCATCTCGACGACTGGCAGCCCGCCGCCGAGGATCTGGTGCGACTGGCCGCCCAGCGCTACGCCGCCGGCGAGCGCGGCGCGGCGGCGGCCGCTCAGCCGGTCTACCTGCGCGATCAGGTGGCGTGGCAGAAGAGCCGTTGAAGGCGATGGCCGACAGCGCTGAGGTGATGGTCTGCGGCGAGGGCCTCGAGCCCCTTGCCGCCCGCTATGGCCTGGCTTGGCAGGCCGAGCAGCACGCCGGGCTGAGGCTGTTGCGCGACGCCGGGGCACTGGTGCTGGCCGGCGATGAAGGCCGCTATGGCAAACCGCTGAAGGTCGATTTCGTGGGCGGCAAGGCTGGCCATCGGCGTCGCTTCGGCGGCGGGCGTGGGCAATTGGTGGCCAAGGCCTGTGGGCTTGGCAAGGCCGCGGCACCGTCGATCGTCGATGCCACTGCGGGCCTGGGCCGCGACGCTTTCGTGCTCGCCAGCCTCGGCGCGCGAGTGCTGATGATCGAGCGCGTCGCGGCAATTGCTGCCCTGCTCGAGGATGGCCTCAACCGCGCCGCCAGCGAGCCCGAGCTCGCCGAGATCAGCGCCCGCCTGGCGCTGGCCCACGGCGATGCCGCCCGCGAGCTGGCGGCGCTGGTCGCCGCAGCGCATTTCTCCCCCCAGGTGATCCACCTCGACCCGATGTTTCCGCACCGCGACAAGTCGGCACTGGTCAAGAAAGAGATGCGGATATTCCGCGAGCTGGCCGGCGACGATGGCGATGCACCGCGCCTGCTCGAGGCGGCGCTGGACGTCGCCACCCACCGTGTAGCGGTCAAGCGACCGCGCAAGGCGCCACCCATTGCCGGCCCCGCGCCTGGCCACGCCATCGAAGGCAAGACCAGCCGCTACGACCTCTACGTTCATCGCTCGCTGTCGGCTTGAACCTCGGGTGTCGCAGCGAGCTGCATCAGGCGCTGGCGCAGCGCCGGGTCGAACAGCTCGCGGGCACGCTGGGCGGCGTCGACCAGCCGCGCGTCGTAGCATAGCCGTTCATCCTGCTGCCATAGCCAGCGCTCCTCGATCAGGCTGTCGACCAGGCCTGCGAACAGCCGTTGATCGAAGAATTCCGGCGCATCGAGTCCCGACAGCAGCGCCAGGCGCTCGGCGAGCTGGCGGCCGCGCTCGGCGAGGTCGTCGCGGCTCAGCCGGCCGCTGGGCGCAGCCAGTAGCAGGTTGAGCAGCAGGTAGCCGCGCTCCAGGGTCGGCTGGATCAGCTGGCTGAGCAGGCGCAGCTGCTCGAAGGCCTCGAGATGCGGGGCCGGGCGCTGCCAGCGTTCGCCGTCATGGCTGAGCAGGCCCTGGTCGGCCAGTTGGGAGACGGCCTGGCCGAGAGTCTCGCTGAGGTCCTCGGGTACCGCCAGGAAGAGTTCGCGGGCGATGATCGGCCAGCCCGGCGCCAGGCGCTCGATCAGCTCACCCTGGTGCAGGGTGGTGTGGTTGCGAAAGGCAAACGCCACCAGCGCCGGGCCGGCGAACAGGTGCAGCACATTGTTGCGGTACCAACTGAGCCGCTCGGCCTGGTCGCTGCTGGCCAATACCAGCTCGCCGAGGGCCTGGTCGCGGCGCTGGACCATTCCGAGCTCGGCGACCCGCGCGATCCACTGGGCGGGGTCGCCGGTGGGGCGCTGCGTGGCCGGGCAGCAGTCTGCGAGCAGCGCCAACTGACGGGACAGCAGCCGCGTCTCGATGGCGCGGTGAGGCGTGGCCAGCAGTACCAGGGCCACCAGATTGACGGCGTTGAGGGTGGCGGCGGCGTTGATGCGCCGTGCCAGTTCGTCGCCGAGCGCCGGTACCGCCTGGTTCAGCCAGTTCGGGCGGGCGCTGTGCTCGTGGCGCCAGCGAGGGGCATGATGGTCGAGGAAGGCGTCGGCGATCAGCGGTTCGCCGACGCTGACCGCGACGCGGCCGAAGGGCTCGCGCAGTTGCCTGGCGACTCGCAGTAGTCCCAGCGGCGACTCCTTGCGCTTCTTGCCGCCGTGCAGTTCGCGCTGATAGCTGCCGCCCTCGAGGATGCGCTCATAGCCGATATACACCGGAATGAAGGCCAGCGGTCGGCTGGCGTCGCGGCTGTGCGAACGCAGCGTCATGGCCAGCATGCCAGGCCGCGGTGGCAGCATGCGGCCGCTTCGCGAACGCCCGCCCTCGATGAAGTACTCGAGAGGGTGGCCACGAGCGATCAGGCGGTGAAGATACTCGTTGAACACGGCCCCGTAGAGGCGGTTGTCCTTGAAGCTGCGGCGCAGGAAAAAGGCGCCGCCGCGGCGCAGCAGCCCGCCGATCAGCGGCATGTCGAGGTTGCGCCCGGCGGCCACATGGGGCGGCATCAGGCCGTCGCGGTAGAGCACGTAGGAGAGCAGCAGGTAGTCGACGTGGCTGCGGTGGCAGGGCACGTAGACCAGGGTATGGTCGCCGGCCAGCGCCTTGACTCGTGCGAGCCCCTGGACCTCGACGCCGTCGTAGAGACGGTTCCACAGCCGCGTCAGCAACTGGTCCATGAAGCGCAGCACCGGGTAGGACATGTTGGAGGCGATCTCCAGCCCATAGCGCCGCGCACGGCGCTCGATGCGTCGCGGCGAACGCCGCTGGGCGATGGCCACTTCCTGAATCGCCTGGCGCACTGCAGGGCTTGCCACCACGCCGTCGACCAGGGTACGGCGGTGGGAGAGGTCGGGGCCCAGTACCCGGCTGCGCATGCGCCGGAAGTGCACCCGCAGCAGGCGGGCCGCCTTGCGGTTGGTGAGCGCATCGTCGCGTCCGTAGCGCAGCTCGGCAAGGCGCAGCGGCGCACCGAAGTGCACCTCGACGTTGCGGCCGTTGACCAGTATCGACCACAGCCGGCGCAGGCGCCCCACCAGCTGCCAGTCATCGTCGGCGAGCAGCTTGGCCAGGCCGAAGCGCTTGCCCGGCGCGCGGCTCCAGAAGATGCTCACCGGCACCAGCTGAACATCGCTGCCCGCGGCGTGGTCGAGGTGCTGCAGCGCGCCGAGGAAGGGCGCGCGGTGCGTGCGGCGCCGCCAGCCTCGGCGAGGCGGGCTGAGGCTCAGGCGTGCAGGGTGCGCCCGTCCGGCCAGGGACAGGGTGGCATCGGCGTCGGGCAGGCCGTGCTGGCGGCACAGCTCGCCGAGCAGCGCCGCATCGGAGCTGGCGGGATGCGGCAGTACATAGAGGGTGGGCAGTGCCGGGTCGAGGGCCAGGCTCGCCGGGTCGGGTTCGATCAGGCGTACCTCGACCCAGCGTGATAGCAGCCAGCGTAGCGGGTGTCGCAGGGCGTTCGCGGCCATTCCTTTGCCTTGTCGCGGGATGTCGGCACCAGTATAGCGGCGGCGCGGGCCGCCCTGCAGCTTTCGTTGGGCCGGCAAACGTGCGTCAATGCCGATTGACCACGGGGAGGATGTGCATGCGCGGGGTATGGCGAGAGGGCAACCGTTTCACGCTGCTGGCAGAGGCCAAGTGCTTCATTCCGGAAATGTTCAGCGCCATCGAGGCGGCCCGGGAATCGATACTCATCGAGCTCTACCTGATGGAGTCGGGGCGGCTGGCCAGTGGCCTGATTGATGCCCTGGGGCGCGCCGCCGAGCGCGGGGTCCGCGTGATGCTGATGCTCGACGGCTACGGCGGCATGGGCCTGGCTGACGACGAGCGTCGTGAGCTGCGCGAGCGCGGCGTGGCACTGCGCTTCTTCAACCCGCTGGGCTTCCACTCGCTGGCGCGCAACCTCAGCCGCGACCATCGCAAGCTGGTGGTGGTCGACGGCGAGGTGGCCTTTACCGGCGGCTTCGGGGCCGTGGATGAGTTCCTCGACGCCTGGTACGAGGTGGCGGTGCGTATCGAGGGGCCGGTGGTGGCCGACTGGGTGCGGCTATTCTCGCGGGTCTGGGACTCGCCGCTGACCCGCGGCGACGGTGCGGCGCGGCTGGTGCGCCAGCTGGCGGTCGCCCCCCACGACAGCGACGACTACCAGGGCATGCGCGGCCGCGTGGTGTGGGGGCAGGGCTATCGCTACCAGGCGATTCGCCACTCGCTGCAGCAGCAGGTCTCGTCGGCGCGCCAGCGCATCTGGATCTGCACCCCCTATTTCGTGCCGACGCTGTCGCTGCGCCGACGGCTGGCGCGGGCCGCGCGGCGCGGCGTCGACGTGCGCCTGCTGCTGCCCGGCGACGCCCACGACCATCCCGGCGTGCGCTACGCCGGGCAGCGCTTCTACGGCCGCCTGCTGCGCGCCGGGGTGCGCATCTTCGAATTCCAGCCGACCTTCATCCACGCCAAGTTCTCGCTGGCCGACGACTGGTGCACCCTGGGCTCGTGCAACTTCGACCACTGGAGCCTGCACTGGAACCTGGAGGCCAACCAGGAGGTCGATGATCGCCGCTTCGCCCAGGACGTGGCGGCGCTGTTCGAACGCAACTTCACCACCAGCCACGAGATCGATCCCGTGCAGTGGGCCCAGCGGCCGCGCCTGCAGCGCCTCAAGGAGTGGCTGTTCGGCAGCCTCGACGGGATGCTGACGCGGCTGCGCTAACCCGGCTTCGCCGGGAGCTATAAAAGCGGCGCTTCGCGCCTGAAGAAGATCGCGGCTGCGCCGCTGGAAGAGTGAAGAAAAACCTTGTTTAGGGGGAGGGGACGCTAGGCTATTTTCCCTCTTCCCTCTTCCCTCTTCCCTCTTCCCTCTTCCCTCTTCCCTCTTCCCTCTTCCCTCTTAATGCTTGCCGCGTCCGCCGCGGGCTTTCTTGCGCGGGGTGGGCTTGGGCTTTTCCGGCGGCACCCGGTAGTTGAGGTAGAGGTCGAGTACCAGCTCGGGCAACTGCTGGACCAGCCCCTCGAGGCGCGTCGGATCGACCATCTCGGCCATGTCGGGCTCATCATCGAACAGCCCCGAGAGCGCCATGAACGGCAGCAGCAGCGCCGCAGCCCCCTCCTCGTCGCCGTCGAACCAGGCCGGTTCGTCGAGGAAGACCGCCTCCATGAAGCCGGCGCACCAGTCGCCGATCGGCGTCTCCTCGGGGGGCAGGCCGGCCAGGGTCAGCTCGAAGGGCAGCTCCGGCAGCAGGCCCTGCTCAAGGGCTGAGACGGCGTTGGCCTTGAGCGCTTCGAGCAGGCCGATGATCTCGTCGCGCTCGGCGTCATCGCTGAAGGCCGGCTCGCCGTGGAACAGCTCGCCGATCCATACCGCCGGATCGAGCTCGCGCGGCGCCACCGCCAGTGCCACCAGGTAGCCGTGGCTGCTGATCAGATCGAGGGCGTCTTCGCCGACCCGCTCCGAGGCGAGGAAGTCATCGAGACGGTCGAGGGCGTCATCGTCGAGGAGCGGCTGGGGGGGCGGCGTATCGGACATGGGACTCTCTGGCTGGACGGCGGCGAATTGGCCGGTCATTCTAGCACCCCATGACCTTTTCAGCGCTCCCCGTTCCCTCTCGCGACTATCTCGAGGGCCTCGATGCCACACAGCTCGAGGCCTGCCTGCAGGCCCAGGTCGAGGCCGCCTGGCAGCGCTGTCGCGAGGTGCACCCCGACCTGCCGCGGCCGCGAGTGTGGTGCGACCTACGCGGCAAGAGTGCCGGCCAGGCCCACTTCGGCCGCGGCGGGCTGCGCTTCAACGCGCGCCTCTACGCCGAGAACCGCCATGCCTTCCTGGCCGAGGTGGTGCCCCACGAGATGGCCCACTGGCTGGTCCAGCACCTCGACGACGGGCCGCGTGCAAGGCCCCATGGCCGCGAGTGGCAGACGGTGATGCGCCGGCTGTTTGCCCGCGAGCCCCACGTCACCCACCGCTTCGATGTCAGCCGTGCGAGCCCCGCGCCGCACTGCTATCGCTGCGCCTGTCGCGCCCACTTCTTTACTGCGCGTCGCCATGCATTGGCCCGGCGCGGCAGCCGCTATCGTTGTCGACATTGTGCTCAGACCTTGGTCTATGCGCCCGGTGAGGCTGACGAAAAATCGTCATAAGTTACTGTTGTTAAATGGTTATTTGTTAATACCAATGTCTAAAAGGCGGACGCCCTGCAGGGGTATATGCTGGGTGTGTTTTTAGGGTCGACGCGCTGCAGCAAAATTCGCCGTCGGCAATCGTCATTCCATAACCACTCATGGACAGGGGTTAATCGATGACCGAACAGCAGCATGTCTATCCGGTGAGCGAGTCGTTCGCTGCCAATGCCTGGGCCGACAACGAAAAATACCTGGCAATGTACCAGCAGTCGGTCGATGCACCCGATGCGTTCTGGGCCGAGCAGGCCAAGCGACTCGACTGGATCAAGGCGCCGACCAAGATCAAGAACACCTCTTACGCCTCCGACAACGTCGACATCCGCTGGTACGAGGATGGCACCCTCAACGCCTCGGCCAACTGCCTTGACCGCCATCTGGCGACGCGCGGCGACCAGCCGGCGATCATCTGGGAGGGCGACGACCCCAACCTGTCCAAGACCATCACCTACCGCGAGCTGCACGCGCGGACCTGCCAGCTGGCCAATGCGCTCAAGTCGCTGGGCGTCAAGAAGGGCGACGTGGTTACCCTGTACATGCCGATGATCCCCGAAGCGGCCATGGCGATGCTGGCCTGTGCGCGGATCGGCGCGATCCACTCGGTGGTGTTCGGTGGTTTCTCGCCGGACGCCCTGGCCCAGCGCGTCATCGACTCGCAGTCCAAGCTGGTGATCACTTCCGATGAGTCGGTCCGTGGTGGCAAGCAGGTGCCGCTCAAGGACAATGTCGACGCCGCCCTGACCCGCGACGGCACCGACGTCGCCGAATCGGTACTGGTGGTCAAGCGCACCGGGGGCGATATCGAGTGGCACGAGGGTCGCGACGTGTGGTTCGACGAGCTGGTCGACCAGCAGTCCAGCGACTGCCCCGCCGAGGAGATGAACGCCGAGGATCCGCTGTTCATCCTCTACACCTCCGGTTCCACCGGCGCGCCCAAGGGCCTCAAGCACACTACCGGCGGCTACCTGACCTTCGCCAGCCTGACCCACCAGTACGTCTTCGACTACCAGGAGGGCGAGGTCTACTGGTGCAGCGCCGACGTCGGCTGGGTCACCGGCCACAGCTATATCGTCTACGGGCCGCTGGCCAACGGCGCCACCACCCTGATGTTCGAGGGGGTGCCGAGCTACCCCACCAACGGCCGCTTGGGCGAGGTGATCGACAAGCACAACGTCAGCATCCTGTACACGTCGCCCACCGCGATCCGCGCACTGATGGCCCACGGCGACAAGGTCATGGACTCCAGCAAGCGTACCAGCCTGCGGCTGCTGGGCTCGGTGGGTGAGCCTATCAACCCCGAGGCCTGGGAGTGGTTCCACCGCGTGATCGGCAACGGCAAGTGCCCGATCGTCGATACCTGGTGGCAGACCGAGACCGGCGGCATCATGATCACGCCACTGCCGGGCGCCACCGACCTCAAGCCGGGCTCGGCGACACGGCCGTTCTTCGGCGTGCAGCCGGCGCTGGTCGACAACGAAGGCAACATCCTTGAGGGCGCCACCGAAGGCAACCTGGTGATCCTAGATGCCTGGCCGGGCCAGGCGCGGACCATCTGGAACAACCACGAGCGCTTCGTCCAGACCTATTTCTCGACCTACGAGGGCATGTACTTTACCGGCGACGGCTGCCGCCGCGACGAGGATGGCTACTACTGGATCACTGGGCGTGTCGACGACGTGCTCAACGTCTCCGGGCACCGCATGGGTACCGCCGAGATAGAGTCCTCGCTGGTCGCCCACTCGGCGGTGGCCGAGGCCGCCGTGGTGGGGTTCCCCCACGATATCAAGGGCCAGGGCATCTATATCTACGTGACCCTGACCGACGGCAGCGAACCCAGCGATGCGCTCAAGAAGGAGCTCACCCAGTGGGTGCGCAAGGATATCGGGCCGATCGCTTCGCCGGATATCATCCAGTGGGCGCCGGGCTTGCCCAAGACGCGCTCGGGCAAGATCATGCGCCGTATCCTGCGCAAGATCGCTGCCAACGAGTGTGACGGCCTGGGTGATACCAGCACCCTGGCCGATCCCACCGTGGTCGACGACCTGATCGAGAATCGCGCTAACCGTTGAGCGCGGCGCCGACCGGTGAGCGCCAGGTGAACAGCGCCGCCGGATAGAGAAAATGCCGGCCGTAACAAGCCGGCATTTTCATGTCTAACGGCGGTGCCCGATGCCAGCGCGCAGGATTGAATATGCGGGCTTGGGATTCTTCATCGCCATGGGGTAACATGCCGTGTAACAATGGCGAACCCGCCCCTAGGCGCCGAGGGGGCGGCCGCGCGTTGGCAATGGCCGCGCGTTCGCAATAAGAGGAACCGGAGGAGTCTCAATGGCCTTTGCCCAGAAATTCATCGTCGCCGATGACCATCCGCTGTTCCGTGCGGCCCTGACCCAAGCGCTGCGACAGCTGGCACCCCAGGCCGAAATCGTCGAATCCGATACCATGGAGGCGACTACCGAGGTAGTCACGCGGCATCCGGACGCCGATCTGATCCTGCTCGACCTGCACATGCCCGGGGCGCACGGCTTCTCCGGGTTGATCCAGCTGCGCGGCCAGATGCCCGATATTCCGGTGGCAGTGGTCTCGGGCAGCGACGAGCCCTACGTGGTGCGGCGCGCCATCGACTACGGCGCCTCGGGCTTCATTCCCAAGTCATCGTCGCTGTCGCTGATCGCTGAAGCGGTGGGCGAGATCCTCGACGGAGAAGTGTGGCTGCCGGCGGAGCTGGCCGAGGCGCTGGGCGAGTCCAACGAGGAGGAGACCAAGTTCGCCGAAGCCATCGCCTCGTTGACGCCGCAGCAGTTCCGCGTACTCAACATGCTCACCGAAGGCCTGCTCAACAAGCAGATCGCCTATGAGCTCAACGTCTCGGAAGCCACCATCAAGGCCCACGTGACGGCGATCCTGCGCAAGCTGGGCGTGCACTCGCGGACCCAGGCGGTGATCGCTGCGCAGAAGCTCGAGGTCGAACCGCCCAAGGTCGAGTCCTAGCGTCCAACTGCTCGGGCGCGCCAGCCGAGATAGCTGACCCAACCCCATCGGATGTCGAGTCCGGTGGGGTTTTTCGTGGTCAGTCTGTTCTCGCGGCTTTCTCGGCGACAGGCCTACGCGGGGGCGCTGTAAACCATCCTTGGGCGCTACCTGCGCCATCCATGGCGCAGAACCCCCGCTTCGCTCTGTCCCCGAGGCCGCTGTGTCGTGGACATTTACCTTCTTACTACCGTCCTGCGCGGCTGGCCTGCAGGGTGCGGGTCAGCAGGGCGCGCAGCGCCGCCGGGCGCACCGGCTTGAGCAGCAGCTGGTAGCCGGCGCGGCGCACTTCCTCTGCGACCTCGTCGGTGCGGTCGGCGGTGATCACGATGCCCGGCACGGCGCCGTCGAGGCGTTCGGCGAGGGCCTCCAGCGCCATCATCCCGGTGACCTCGTTGTCGAGGTGGTAGTCGGCGAGGATGGCGTCCGGGTCGCCCTCCAGGTGACGCAGGATCGACTTGGCGCCGCCGATCGAGGTGGCGGTGAACACCTCGCAACCCCAGCCGCTGAGCATCGCCTTCATGCCCTCGAGAATCAGCGTTTCGTTGTCGATGCAGATGATCTTGGCGCCGGCCAGCTTGTTGCCGCCGCGCCGCGACGGCCGCTCCTCGTCGCTGTCACGCGGCGCCTGGGCGGCGACCAGCGGCACGCTGACCGAAAACACCGTGCCGACCCCTTCCCAGGAGCGCACCTGGATCGGGTGGTCGAGGACCCGGCTCATGCGGTCGGCGATGGACAGCCCCAGCCCCAGGCCCTTCTCGCTCTCCTTGTGGCGCGAGGCCTGATCGAGGCGCCGGAACTCCTGGAAGATCTCCGAGAGCTTCGATTCGGGGATCCCGGGGCCGGAGTCCCAGACCTCGATGGAGAGGCGCCCGCCGCGGCGCCGACAGCCGAGCAGTACGCGACCCTGCTGGGTGTAGCGAATGGCGTTGGAGAGGAAGTTCTGCACGATGCGGCGCAGCATCTGGGCGTCGCTGTCGACCCAGCAGCCGGTGGTGACCACCATCAGGTCGAGGCCGCGCTCCTCGGCCATTACCTCGAACTCGGCGCGCAGCGGGCGAATGATATCGGCCAGGGCGAAGTGGCTGCGCCGCGGGGTCAGGGCGCCGGCATCGAGCTTGGAGATATCGAGCAGAGTGCCGAGCAGCTCCTCGGCGGCCTGCAGCGAGTTGTCGATATGCCCGATGGTACGCTTCATGTCCTCGGCGTCGACCTCCTGGGCCAGTGCCGAGGTAAACAGCCGCGCAGCGTTGAGGGGCTGCAGCAGGTCGTGGCTGGCAGCAGCCAGGAAGCGGGTCTTGGAGGCGTTGGCGTCCTCGGCGACCTGCTTGGCCTGGCGCAGCGCCTGCTCGGCCTCGGCGCGCACGCGGTTCTCCTGACGTAGCGCGGCGTTGGCTTCCGACAGCGCCTGGGTACGTTCGCGAACCCGCTCCTCGAGGTTCTCGTTGGTCTCCTTCAAGGCGATCTCGGCCAGGCGCCGCTCGGTGATGTCCTGGTAGAGCGAGAAGAAACCCAGGATGGTGCCGCTGTCGCCGAAGTGTGGCGTATAGGTGACCAGCATGTAGCGGGTGCCGCCTTCGCCGTCGTCCAGCGAGATCTCGAAGCTGACCCGTTCGCCGGCCAGGGCGCGCTTCATCCACGGCGCGCGGTCGCGGGCGATGTGCGCCGGCATCACCGCGTCGACACGCTCGCCAATCACCGCGTTGCGGTCGATGTTGAAAGCCTGCTCGTAGGCGCGGTTGGTGAAGAGGTAGCGGCACTCCTTGTCGAAGTAGGCGATCAGCGCCGGCACGTTGTCGGTGTAGATGCGGATATTGTTCTCGGAGCGGATCAGCGCTTCCTCGATGCGCTTCTGCTGGGTGATGTCCTGGTAGGTGTAGACGAAGCCGCCGCCGGGCATCGGGTTGCCCTGCACCTCGAGCACGGTGCCGTCCTGGCGGTAGCGCACGTAGCGGTGCGGGTGGCCCTGGCGGATGTTGTCGATCAGCAGCTCGACGTGCTCCTCGGGGTCTCCGGGGCCGTACTCGCCGTTGTGGGCGTTGTAGCGGAAGATCTTGTCGATCGGCGCGCCGACCCGGATCAGGTGGTCGGGGAAACGGAACAGCTCCAGGTAGCGCTGGTTCCATACCACCAGGCGCAGGTTCTGGTCGACCACGCTGATGCCTTGGTTGATGTTCTCGATGGTGGCCTGCAGCAGGGCGCGGTTGAACTCCAGCACCTGGGAGGCCTCGTCGACGATCGAGATCACGTCCGAGATACCGATGCCGCGGCCCTGCAGCGCCGAGTTGACCACGATGCGCGCTGACGACGCCCCCAGTACCGAGGCCAGGAAACGCTCGGTGAACTGGATCACGTCGATGGAGGCGCGGGCGGTATCCTCCAGCGGCTTGCCGGTGCGTAGGGCGTAGTCCTCGAAGGCCCGCGACACCTGGCCGGCGCCGAGGAAGCGCTCGCACAGCACCTTGAGGTCGCCCACCGTGGTGGCGCCGGTCCAGGGCCGGTTGACCGAGGTTTGGCGGGTCTCGACGCTGTCGACGAACAGCGAGGCCTGGATGCGCTCGACCACCCGCTGCGGGGTCATCTGCGAGACGAAGATATAGAAGAACAGGTTGAGGCCCAGCGACAGCATCACGCCGTGGGTGAAGCTATCGCCGATATTGAGGCCGAACAGCTGGGTTGGTGCCAGCCAGTTGATGCCCAGCGGGCCGCCGACCAGCCACGCCTGGGGCAGCACGCCGGCGGTAATCAGGGTCGGCATCAGCAGGGTGTAGGCCCAGATGCCGAAGCCGATGTTCATGCCGACGATCACCCCGAGGCGGTTGCCGCGTTTCCAGTAAAGCCCACCGAGCAGCGCCGGGGCGAACTGGGCGGCGGCGGCGAACGACAGCATGCCGGTGGAGGCCAGGGTGCCGTATTCGGCAATCAGCTGATGGAAGCCGTAGGCCAGCGCCAGGATGGCGACGATGGTGATGCGCCGTGCGCGCAGTACCAGGCGGCCGTAGTCGCGGGGCTTGGTGTCGAACCAGCGCAGCCGGAACAGCGCCGGGATCACGATCTCGTTGGAGATCATGATCGACACCGCCACCGCGGCGACGATCACCATGCCGGTGGCCGCCGAGAAGCCGCCGATGAAGGTCAGCAGGGTCAGCAGCTCGTTGCCTGCGGCCATGGGGATGGCCAGCACGAAGGTGTCCGGCTCGACGTCGCCGCCGGGGAACATGATCAGGCCGGCGGCGGCCAGCGGCAGCACGAAGAAGCCGATCGCCACCAGGTAGAGCGGGAACAGCCAGCGCGCCTTGGTGGCATCGTCGCGGTGGGTGTTCTCTACCACCGCGACGTGGAACTGCCGCGGCAGGCAGAAGATCGCCAGCATGGCGAGCAGGGTCTGGGCCCAGAAGCTGCGGCCGAAGTCCTGGGCGGCGAGCTGCTGCTGCAGCTGCATCTGCTGTTCCGCCTGGCCCAGCAGGTCGCCGAGCCCACCAAACAGCCCCCAGGTGACGTAGGCGCCGAGGATCAGGAAGGCCAGTAGCTTGACCAGCGACTCGAAGGCGATAGCGTGCACCAGCCCCTCGTGGTGCTCGGTGGCGTCGGTATGGCGGGTACCGAACAGGATCGCGAACACCGCCATCACCGCCGCCACGTAGAAGCCGGTGTCGGCGAATAGCGGCGTGCGGGTCATGTCCGAGGTATCGGTCAGCACCATGAACGAGGTCGATACCGCCTTCAGCTGCAGGGCGATGTAGGGCAGGGTGCCGATCAGTGCCACCAGGCTGGCGAAGGCGGCCAGCGACTGGGTCTTGCCGTAGCGCGAGGCGATGAAGTCGGCGATCGAGGTGACGTTCTGGTGCTTGGCGACGCGAATCATCTTGGCCAATACCGGCCAGAACAGCAGGAAGGTGAGGATTGGTCCGACGAAGATGCTGGCGAACGACCAGCCCGAGGTTGCCGCCTCGCCCACCGCGCCGTAGAAGGTCCAGGAGGTACAGTAGATGGCCAGGGCAAGGCTGTAGATGACCGGGCGCCGGCGGCTGGCACCGTGCAGCCGGGCATGGCGGTCACCGCGCCAGGCGATGGCGAACAGTACCGCGATGTAGGTCAGTGAAATGGCGATCAGCAGCCAGCCGGCGAACATGCATCCTCCCCTTGGTCTGCGAGCATTCTAGAGCAATGGCGCGGCGGGTAGCAGTGGTGGCCGCCGTCGGCGCTCAGCCGGCCTCGCACACCGCCCGGTAGAGCGGCTCGTCGTCGGTTAGGTTGCGCAGCGCTGCGAGCTGCGGTCGGCGCGGCTCGCCAGTCAGCGGCACCAGCTCTTGAGTGGTGCAGTTCATCAGGTAGGCCTGGTGGCTGACCAGATCCATGTGGTGGCGCTCGAAGCGGTAGCGGATGAACTCCACCAGGCGCTCACCGTCGCTCTCGGTGACCGACATGTTGGCCTGGTCGACCACCTCGAAGGCGTTGGCGATGGGGAAGGCGTAGGTCCACGGCCGCCAGAACGCGCCGCCGTGTTCCACCGCCACCACCTCGGTAGAGTCGGGGAGCTGATGCTGCTTGTGGCTCAACCAGGTGTATTCGTGATGTATCTGATAGCCCAGCACGCCGAGGCCGGCACAGGCCGGGATGATCCAGCGCGGCAAGCGCTTGCCGCTGAGAAAGCGCAGCAGCAGCCCGACACCGGCGGCGCCGAGGCCGGCAAAGGCGGCTGCAATCAAGTGCCATATCATAAGGTACCTTTCTGAAAGCAGTCGGGCTTCCCTGGGGGAAGCCCGACGTGTTGCGGTGAACGAGCCCCGGCGCCTGGCGCCGGGGGCCATTATGGCTTAGTGGTCGATGGCACCACCAGCACCTTTCGGATAGCGCACGCTTTCCACCAGATCTTGGATCTCCTGGGGAGGCTCCTCGGTGGCATTGGACACCGCGAAGGCCACGGCGAAGTTGATCATCGCGCCGACGGCACCGAACGACAGCGGCGAGATACCCAGAATCCAGTTGTCCGGGGTGTTCGGCAGCATGTTGGTGCCGGGGATGAACAGCCAGCCCAGGTAGGTGAAGATGTACAGCAGGGTGGCGACCAGGCCGGCCAGCATGCCGGACACGGCGCCCTTGCTGTTCACGCGCTTGGAGAAGATCCCCATCATCAGTGCCGGGAACAGTGATGCGCCGGCGATCCCGAAGGCCAGGGCCACCGTCTGCGCGGCGAAGCCCGGCGGGTTGAGACCCAGGTAGGTCGCCAGCAGGATGGCCCCCGCCATCGAGATGCGTGCCGCCAGCATCTCGCCCTTCTCGGTGATATTGGGGTTGATGGTCTTCTTGATCAGGTCGTGACTGATCGCCGAGGAAATCGCCAGCAGCAGACCGGCTGCAGTGGAGAGGGCAGCGGCGATACCGCCAGCGGCGATCAGGCCGATGACCCAGCCCGGCAGGTTGGCGATCTCCGGATTGGCGAGTACCAGGATGTCGTTGTTGACCTCCAGCTCGTTGCCTTCCCAGCCACGTTCGGCGGCGGTCTCGGCAAAGTCCGGGTTGGCGTCGTTGTAGACCTGGATGCGGCCATCGTTGTTGAGATCGGTGAACTCGATCAGGCCGGTCTCTTCCCAGGTCCGGATCCACTCTGGGCGCTCTTCGTAGATCAGTGCGTTATCCAACGCCTCCTCGTAGTTCTCGACCTGGCCGGCAGCGTCCGGATAGACGGTGGTCAGCAGGTTGAGACGCGCCATTGAGGCTACTGCCGGTGCGGTCAGGTAGAGTAGGGCAATGAACACCAGCGCCCAGCCGGCTGACCAGCGCGCATCGGCGACCTTGGGTACGGTGAAGAAGCGGATGATGACGTGGGGCAGGCCCGCGGTACCGACCATCAGCGACAGGGTGAACAGCACCATGTTGAGCTTGTTGTCTACGTCGGCGGTGTAGTCGCGGAAGCCGAGCTCATTGAGCACCGAGTTGAGCTTCTCGAGCAGCGGCAGGCCCGATTCGGTGTGGGTGCTGAACATGCCGAACATCGGGATCGGGTTGCCGGTCAGCTGCAGCGCAATGAATACCGCGGGAATGGTGTAGGCGATGATCAGCACGATGTACTGGGCCACCTGAGTGTAGGTGATGCCCTTCATGCCGCCGAAGACCGCATACAGGAACACGATGAAGGCAGCGATCCAGATGCCCCAGGTGTTGCTGACTTCGAGGAAGCGCGAGAAGGCCACACCGGCACCGGTCATCTGTCCGATGACGTAGGTCACCGAGGCAACGACCAGGCACACCACCGCGACGATGCGCGCCGGGGTGCTGTAGAAACGGTCGCCGATGAAGTCGGGCACCGTGAACTTGCCGAACTTGCGCAAGTAGGGGGCCAGCAGCATGGCCAGAATCACGTAGCCGCCGGTCCAGCCCATCAGGAAGCTGGAGTTGGCGTACCCTCCGGAGGCCAGCAGGCCGGCCATGGAGATGAACGAGGCCGCCGACATCCAGTCGGCGGCGGTAGCCATGCCGTTGGTGATGGGATGCACGCCGCCGCCGGCGACGTAGAAATCCTTGGTCGAGCCCGCGCGGGCCCAGATCGCGATGCCGACGTAGAGGGCAAACGAGGCCCCGACGAACAGCAGGTTGATGGCAAACTGACTCATGTCTGGTTACTCCCCCAGGCCAAACTGTGCATCGAGCTTATTCATGCGCCAGGCATAGAAGAAGATGATGCCGATGAAGGTCAGGATGGAGCCCTGCTGGGCGAACCAGAAGCCCAGGTCGGTCCCGCCGACAGGAATACCGGACAGCAGCGGACGCAGTAGAATGGCGAAGCCGTATGACACCAGCGCCCAGACGATCAGGCAACCGGTTATCAAGCGCACGTTCGCCTTCCAGTATGCGGCGGCATTGGATTTATCATCTGCCATTGTGAAGCTCTCCACGTGTGTTGGAAGTGTTGGTGTGGTGATGAGAGTTGGTGTGACCTGGCAAGGCAATCGCACCTATCGAACGTTGGTCTTGTCGTCATCCAAAAGCATATGACTAACGTCTACCCTGTCATCTACGTGAGATTGCCCTGCATGATTCATGACTGATAGTGGTCAATAGATGCCTAAAAATAAATCCCAGACTTTGGTATCACGCCTTTTGTTGATGTTTATTCGTAGATTCTTTTTTCTTTTAAATCATAGCCTTATTTTGAATGCCGAAAATAACTTGGGTGGCTGGGCGAGGCACTATAGGACGATGGTATAGCGTCGCTTGGCGGAACTTTATACCAAAGGCGACGCCCCATTGAACGATAGTCTAGCTGTCGGCTAGGGGACTGGCTTTGGTATTCTACAGATATCAAAAATATAAGTAAGGCAGGGTTAACCCTAAGTATGCGAGCGGAAAGTCTTACGCGTTTTCGAGGTTGCTACCATGGTCGATGTCGATCTTTCCCAGCCGCCGTTCACGCTGCTCGATGACGCAGGACGTGAACGGGTGCGTGGCGGCGTCGACCTGGCCTATTTCGATACCCAGGAAGTGATCCTCGATGCCGGCCAGCCCGGTGAATTCGTGTTCATGATCCACAAGGGCGAGGTAGCTGAGCTCGACCCGACCATGCCGGCAGCGGCATCACGGATCGGCCACTACACCGCCGGCGACCTGTTCGGTGCCATCAGTATCCTCAATGGCAAGAGCCGCTATCGCTTCCAGGCCGAGCAGGAGAGCCTCTGCTATCTGCTGCCCAAGGCGCTGTTCCAGCGGCTGTGCGATGACTACCCGGCGTTTGCCGAGTTTTTCCGCCAGAGCCTGACCCACAAGGCGCGTTTGCTCACCGAGCGCCGCGCCGAGGGCGGGGTGACCATGGCCGGCTTCATGCTGGCGCGCATCGGCGAATGCATGCGCGAGCCGCTGGTGGTCGACCAGGCGACCAGCATCTTCGATGCGGTGAGCACGCTCAATGCCAGCCACGCCGATAGCCTGCTGGTGTGCGACGGCGAGCGCTTCGGCATGGTCACCAAGACCGACCTGCTCAATGCCGTGGTCATCGAGGGCCTGGACCAGCAGCGCCCGGCCATCGAGGTGGCGCACTTCGAACTGGTCACCGCCGGCGCCGAGCAGTATCTGTTCGAGGCGCTGGTGCGCATGACCCGTCACGAGGTGGCACGAGTGGTGGTAGTCGAGGAGGGCAAGCCGGTGGGCGTGGTCGAGCTCACCGACGTGCTGAGCTTCTTCTCCAGCCGCAGCTACGTGGTCAGCCTGCAGGTCGAGCAGGCCGATAGCCTCGACGAGCTGGCCCGTGCCAGCGCGCGTACGCCGGAGCTGGTGCGTGCGCTGATGGCCCAAGGGGTCAAGCTGCGCTTCGCCATGGGCCTGTTGGCGGCTCTCAATGGCCGCATCATGGCCAAGGCGTGGGGCTTCGCCATCGACGAGGTGCATCGCGACGCCAGCTGTCTGATCGTGATGGGCAGCGAGGGGCGCGGCGAGCAGATTCTCAAGACCGACCAGGACAATGCGCTGATCCTGGCCGACGGCCACGCCTGGCCGGAGTGCGAGGCGCAGATGCGCGAGGTCACCGAGACCCTGATTCGCCTCGGCTACCCGCCGTGCCCGGGCAATATCATGGTCTCCAACCCCGACTGGGTGGGTAGCGTCAGCGAGTGGCGCGAGCGCATCGCGCGCTGGGCCGCACGCCGCGACGGCGATAGCCTGATGAAGCTCGCCATCATGCTCGACGCCCACGCCGTGGCGGGTCAGACCGCACTGCTCGAGCAGGTGCGCGACGAGCTGTTCGAGCGCTGCCGTCGCGACGAGATACTGCTCTCCTATTTCGCGCGCACCGCGCTGCGCTTCTCCACGCCGTTGACGCTGTTCGGCTCGCTGAAGAAGCCCCAGCACGGCATCGATATCAAGAAGGGCGGCATCTTTCCCATCGTCCACGGTGTTCGCACCCTGGCGCTGGAGCGCGGCATTCGCGCCACCTCGACCCTCGACCGGCTCGACGCCCTGGCCGAGGACGGCCGCCTCGAGGCCAATTTCGCCGAGGATCTGGGCGAGGCGCTGGCGCTGTTCACCGAGCTGCGCCTGCGTCAGCAGCTCGAGCGTGACGGCGACAGCGAGGATGCCAACCGGGTGGTGGTACAGCAGCTCTCGTCGCTGGAGCGCGACCTGCTGCGCGAGGCGCTGCACATGGTCAAGGACTTCAAGCAGCGGCTGTCACAGCGCTTTCATCTGGAATACAGCTGAGGCTCCGCTTCGGCCTGAACAACGACGATAACCGAGCCATGGAGGTTCACATGCTGCGCGCCCTGCGCCGAGCCAGCGACCGACGTCGTCATGCCGAAGGCGAGTATGGCTGGCTGTTTCACCCTTATACCGGCAACGAGATGGTGGCCATCGACTGCGAGACCACCGGTCTCGATACCCGCAGTGCCGAGCTGGTATCGATCGCCGCGGTCAAGGTACGCGACGGCCGGGTGCTGACCAGCGAGTCTCTCGACCTGCGCCTGCAGCGTCCGGCCAGCCTCAACGGCGACTCGATCCGTATCCACGGCCTGCGCGGCATCGATCTGGCCGGTGGCGACTGCGTCGAGGAGGCGCTGGACAAGCTGCTCGACTTCATCGGCAACCGGCCGCTGATGGGCTGGTGCCTGGACTTCGACATAGCGATACTCAACCGCCACCTGCGCCCGCGCTTCGGCTTCGACCTGCCCAATTCGCTGATCGAAGTCTCGCAGCGCTACGTGCGTGACCTGCGGCGCGCGCATCCCGAGATCGAGCCCAACCTGCGCTTCGAGGCGGTGGCCAAGGCCCTCGACGTGCCGGTGATCGGCCGTCATACCGCGCTGGGCGACGCGGTCACCGCGGCGCTCATGTACCTGCGCCTGGAGAAGGGGGCGATGCGCGGCGACTGACGTCGTTGCGCGGCGATGGTAAGATGGCCGACCATTTCCGGCCCCGATGCTGCGATCATGTCCGAGATACTTCCTCCCCAGGCGGCGGGCGTCAGCGACGCCCGCGACAAGCGTGAGTTCAACAAGCTGCAGAAGCGCCTGCGTCGGCAGGTGGGCAACGCGATCATCGACTACGGCATGATCCGCGACGGCGACAAGGTCATGGTCTGCCTGTCCGGTGGCAAGGACTCCTACACCATGCTCGAGATCCTGCGCAGCCTGCAGCGCAGCGCGCCGGTGGACTTCTCGCTGGTCGCCGTTAACCTCGACCAGAAGCAGCCCGGCTTTCCCGAACACGTATTGCCCGAGTATCTCGACGCCGCTGGCGTCGACTACCATATCCTCGAGCGCGACACCTACTCGGTGGTCAAGGAGAAGACCCCCGAGGGCAAGACCACCTGCGCGCTCTGCTCGCGGCTGCGGCGCGGCTCGCTGTACGGCTTCGCCGAAGAGATCGGTGCCACCAAGGTGGCGCTGGGCCACCACCGCGAGGATATTCTCGAGACGCTGTTTCTCAATATGTTCTTCGGCGGCAGCCTCAAGGCGATGCCGCCCAAGCTGCTCGCCGACGATGGCAAGAACATCGTGATCCGACCGCTGGCCTACTGCCGCGAGGCGGACATCGCCGAGTTCGCCCGGCGCATGGCGTTCCCGATCATTCCCTGCAACCTGTGCGGCTCGCAGCCCAATCTGCAGCGCCAGGTGGTCAAGGAGATGCTCGCTGAGTGGGAGGCCAAGCACCCCGGGCGGCTCGAGACCATGTTCAAGGCGGTGACCAACGTGGCGCCGTCGCAGCTCGCCGACCGCGAGCTGTTCGATTTCGCCGGGCTCGAGGACCAGCAGGCCCAGCGCCAGGCCAATCGGATCGAGGCCTTGGACCTGGCCCGCCAGGCCTAGTCGCAGACTCTGCGATGCAGATGCACAGCGCCCCCGCCGATCACTCGGCGGGGGCGCTGTCGGTTTCGCGGTCGGAGATGGCTAGAGGCAGCCGTCGCCCTCGGCGAGAGACTCGAGTGCCGACAGGTCGAGGATATTGACCTCGCGGCCGGCCACCGACACCAGCTGCTGCTGCTGGAAGCGGCCGAGAATGCGGCTGACGGTTTCCACTGCC
Source organism: Franzmannia qiaohouensis (assembly GCF_031451695.1). Classification (NCBI taxonomy): domain Bacteria; kingdom Pseudomonadati; phylum Pseudomonadota; class Gammaproteobacteria; order Oceanospirillales; family Halomonadaceae; genus Franzmannia; species Franzmannia qiaohouensis. The sequence continues at coordinate 229,716 of NZ_JARWAM010000003.1, read as the reverse complement.
AGGCCCAGGTAGTTGCCGATGTCGGCGCGCGACATCGACAGCCGGAAACTGTAGGCGGAGTAGCCGCGGCGGCGGAAGCGATTCGACAGCCCGATCAGGAAGCTGGCCAGGCGCTCGTCGGCGGTCTTGCGCGATAGCAGGCGCATCATGCGGCGGTCGTCGCGCATCTCCTTGCTCATGCTGCGAAACAGCTGTGTGCGCAGCTCCGGTAACTGTTCGGAGAGATGGTCCAGGCGGTCGAAGGGGATCTCGCACACCGTGGTGGTCTCGAGGGCAGTGACCGTACCGGGGTACAGCTCGTCGTCGATGGCGTCGAGGCCGACCAGCTCGCTGGGCAGATAGAAGTTGGTCAGCTGGTCCTCGCCGTTGCCCTCGCTGGCCAGCTGCTTGAGGCTGCCCGAGCGCACCGCAAACACGCTGGTGAACGCCTCGCCCTGGCGGAACAGCGTCTCGCCCTTCTTGAGTGGCGCGCGACGGCGGATGATGGCGTCGAACTGGTCGACGTCGGAGAGCTCCAGAGCCAGCGGCAGGCACAGTGAGCTCAGGCTGCAGGTCTGGCAGCGCGTCTCGTGCAGTCGTGCGCTTCTTGGAGCGGTGGCGGGGGCTGGCATGACCTCCTCCTGGGTGGTGGCGTTGCCCTCAGTATGGTGGATCATGGCGCTACGGCAAAGAATACTTTCCGGTGAGCTCATAGGATCCTCGAGTAGCGCGGCCCCTGGCCAGGCGTGAGATGGGCGTCGAAGGCCATCGCCAGGTGGCGAATCAGCAGCTTGCCGATCGGGGTGGCCGTCAAGGTCAGGCCGCGGCGCATCATCAGGCCGTCGCGTTCGGCACCCTCCAACTGGCGCAGGCTGTCGGCAAAGTAGCGCTCGGCGTCGATGCCGAAGCGGGTGCCGAGCTCGGCCAGGTCGAGGTGCATGTCGCACATCAGGCGCTCGATGGCGTAGCGGCGATACAGGTCGTCCTGGCTCAGGCGCACGCCGCGCTGGGTCGCCAGGCGTCCGGCGTCGAGCGCTGCCTCGTAGCCGGCCAGGTCGCTGGGATTCTGGGCATAGAGGTCGTCGACCCGCGAGATCGCCGAGACCCCGAGGCCCACCAGGTCGCTGTCGGCGTGGCTCGAGTAGCCCTGGAAGTTGCGCTGCAGGGTGCCCTGGCGTTGGGCCACGGCGAGGCTATCGTCGGGGCGCGCGAAGTGGTCCATGCCGATATGCACGTAGCCGGCGGCCTCGAGCATGTCGATGGTGGTGCGCAGGATGGCGAGCTTCTCCTCGGCGCTGGGCAGGTCGGCCTCGCTGATGCGCCGCTGCGGCGCGAAGCGCTGTGGCATGTGCGCGTAGTTGAACACCGAGAGCCGTGCCGGGCCCATGTCGATGACCTGCTCGAGCGTCGCGGCGAAGCTGTCGCGGGTCTGGTGGGGCAGGCCGTAGATCAGGTCCATGTTCAGCGAGCGGAACCCCAGTCGCCGTGCCTCGTCGACCAGGGTCTCGGTAAGCACGCGAGGCTGCACGCGGTTGATGGCCTTCTGGACCCGCAGGTCGAGGTCCTGGACGCCGAGGCTGATGCGGTTGAAGCCCAGCGCCTGCAGGTGGCGCAGGGTCAGCATATTGGCTTCGCGGGGGTCGATCTCGATGGCGTAGTCACGCTTGGGGTCGCTGCTGAGCCCGAAGCGGCTATCCAGACGGTCGACCAGGTCGCCCATCTGGTCGAGGGTCAGGAAGGTTGGGGTGCCGCCGCCCCAGTGCAGTTGGCTGACCGGTCTTGAGGTGTCCAGATGCCGCGCGGCGAGCACCATCTCGCGGTCTAGCCTGGCCAGGTAGGGCTCGGCCAGGCGGGTATTCTTGGTGGCGATCTTGTTGCAGGCGCAGTAGAAGCAGATCTTGCGGCAGAACGGCACATGCACGTAGAGCGACAGCGGCCGGCCGCCGGCATTGCTGCGCGTCAGCGCATCGGTCAACGCCTCTGCGCCGACGCCGTCGTGAAACGACAGCGCGGTAGGGTATGAAGTGTAGCGCGGCCCGCTGACGTCGTAGCGGCGAATCAGCGCCTCGTCCCAGGCGGAGGACGCCGCCGCCTGGGGCGGCGCGATGGGCGTGGCGTAAGACATGGTGGGCACTCCTGACGAGGATCTTGCGCCCATGCTAGCGCCGGCGCGGCGCGACGATCTTGCGTTGGATCAAGTTGCCGCGCATTCGTACCCAGGCTATCGGCGCTGCACTTAGCGAAGGACGCCGGTGGCAGGTCGGAGAGGGGGTTTCGATGCCATGGATGGCATCGGTAGCGCCCAGGGATGGTTTACAGCGCCACCTCGTAGACCTGCCGCCGGAACAGTCCTGAGCGGTGCTGCTAGCTAGCTGCGCAGACCCGCTCAACCACTGGCCTCGACCTGCCCCCGGCGTCCCTCACTATGGCCGCGGAGCCGACCCGGTGGTAGCTGCTCTGGTTATTTAATCACTCAGTGGCCGGTGGCGCCGGGCACCAGCCGCCATAGCTGCCAGAGCGCGAAGGCAATGATGCTCAGCGCGGCCACCGCGCGGGTGGCGGGGTGGCGGATCAGCCGCGCCAGGCTGTGGGCGGCCATGCCGGTGGCCAGCACCGCGGGCAGGGTGCCGAGCCCGAAGGCAGCCATCAGCGCTGCACCCTGCAGTGGGCTGGCCAGGGTCAGGCTCCAGGCCAGCATCGAGTAGACCAGCCCGCACGGCAGCCAGCCCCACACCGCACCCAGGGCCACCGCCTGGGGGATCTTGACCACCGGCATCAAGCGACGGCCGAAGGGCTCGATATGGCGCCACAGGCGTCGGCCAAGCCGCTCGACCACGAGCAGGCCCTTCCACCAGTTGGCGATGTACAGCGCCATCAGGATCAGCATGATCGCCGCCAGCCCCTGGAACACCAGGCGTACCCCGCCGGCCAGGCCGCCGATCAGGGTGCCGAGGCCGGCGACCAGCGCGCCGGCGACCATGTAGCTGGCGATGCGGCCCAGGTTGTAGCCCAGCAGCAGGCCGCTGAGGCGCGCCGGGTGGCGCATGCTGGGCGGTACGGCGAAGGTCAGTGCGCTCATGATGCCGCCGCACATGCCGATGCAGTGGGCGCCGCCGAGCAGGCCGAACACGAAGGCGGCGGCCAGCGGAGGTAGGTCGAGGCCGGTGGGATCCATCAGTGCGGCGGGTCGTCCTGCTGTCGCGAGGCGTCTCGGGCGGCGGCCTGGTCGCGGCGGCGCTGGCGCTCCTCGGGGGTGAGGTCGTTCTCGTCCTCGTCGAACAGGATGCGGTGCGCGGGGCCCTCGAGATCCTCGAACTGATCGTTGCGCACCGCCCAGAAGAACGCCCAGACGGCCAGGGCCAGCAGGATCAGCGTCAGCGGAATCAGCAGATAGAGAATCGTCATGCGGGCTCCGGTGAGGGGGTGGGCGATGCAGGGCTGCGCGGCTGCATACGGGTCAGGCGTAGGGCGTTGCCCACTACCACCAGTGAACTCGCCGACATGCCCAGCGCAGCGACCCAGGGTGGCACGATGCCCAGCGCGGCAATCGGCAGCGCCGAGGCGTTGTAGCACACCGACCAGATCAGGTTCTGGCGGATGATCCGGCGCGTGGCGCGGGTCAGCTCGATGGCCTCGACGATACGCCCCAGGCGGGGGCTGAGCAAGACGGCATCGGCGCTGGTGCGGGCCAGATCGGTGGCGCCGTTCATGGCGATCGAGACGTCGGCACCGGCCAGCACCGGCACGTCGTTGATGCCGTCGCCGACCATGATGACTTGCTCGCCGTCGGCCTGGTAGGCCTCGATCCGCGCCAGCTTGTCCTCGGGGCTGGCAGCGGCCTGCCAGTCGTCGATGCCGAGCTGGGCGGCAAGCGCCGACACCGAGGCCGGAGTGTCCCCCGACAGCAGGCTGACCGCCAGGCCCTGGGCCTTGAGCCCCTCCACGGTGGCCGCCGCGTCTTCGCGCAGGTGGTCGCGCAGGCCGAACCAGGCCAGCGGCTCGCCGGCGGCGGCGAGCAGCAGCCACTGGCCGTCGCTGGGTGGCTCGAGGTCGTGCTCGGGGGCGGCGAAGGCCGGCTTGCCGAGGCGATATCGCAGGCCGTCGATGTCGCCCTCGAGGCCCAGTCCGGGGCGGCTGACTACCTCGCTGGCGCGCAGCGTGGCCAGCCGGTGAGGGCGAAACGCCCGGGCGATGGGGTGTTCCGAGTGGGCCTCCAGGGCGGCGGCCAGCTGGCGCAGCCGGGCGGCGTCGCGCTGCTCACCCAGCGGCCGGGTGTCGACCAGCTGCATCTCGCCGCGGGTCAGGGTGCCGGTCTTGTCGAAGATCACCCGGGTCGCTTGGGACAACCCCTCGATGGCGTGGGCGCGGGTCACCAGCACGCCGCGCCGGCGCAGCTGGCCGTGGCCGGCGGTGAGCGCGGTGGGGGTGGCCAGTGCCAGCGCGCAGGGGCAAGTCACCACCAGCACCGACAGCGTTACCCACAGCACCCGCGAGGGGTCGATGAACCACCACACCGCGGCCACACCGACCACCACTACCAGCAGCCGCAGCACGAACAGGTGGGCCATGCGCGCCGCGGCTTCGGCGATCTTGGGGCGGCTGGTGAAGGCGCGGTCGGTGAGGTCGACGATGCTCGCCACCCGCGCCTCGCGGCCGGCGTGGGTGACGCGCACGGTGAGCGGGCTCTCGACGTTCTGGCTGCCGCCGGTGACGGTGTCGCCGATGCCGCGGGTGACCGGCAGGTACTCGCCGCTGAGCATCGACTCGTCGAGGCTCGACTCGCCGGCTTCGATCACGCCGTCGGCGGGCACGCTGTGGCCGGGCTTGACCAGCACCAGGTCGCCGGGGCTGAGCTGGCTGGCGGGCAGGATGCGCTCCTCGCCGTCCGCGGTGAGGCGCACCGCCGACAGCGGCAGGGCACCGGACATGGCGTTGCCGCTGTGGCCGCTGCGGCGCCGCGCGCGGGCCTCGACGTAGCGGCCGAACAGCAGGAAGCAGGTGAACATCGCCACCGAATCGAAGTAGACCTCGCCGACGTCGAAGATCACCGCGTAGCCGCTGGCCAGGTAGGCGCCGCCGATGGCGATAGATACCGGCACGTCCATGCCCAGGGTGCGGGTGCGCAGGTCGCGCAGCGCATTGCGGAAGAACGGCTGGGCCGAGAACAGCACCACCGGCGTGGTCAGGGCGAAGGAGAGCCAGTGGAACAGGGCGTAGAAGTCGGCGCTGATCTGGCCCGGCTCGGCGACGTAGATCGGCACCGAGAACATCATCACCTGCATCATGCCCACCGCGGCGACGATCAACCGCCGCACGTTCATGCGCTCCTCGTGCTGGAGGCGCGCCTGGGCGGCGTCGGGCTCATAGGGCTGGGCGCTATAGCCGATGGCGGCCATCTCGGCGAGGATCCGCGACAGCGACACCCGCGCCGGATCCCAGCTGACCCGCACACGATGATGGCTGAGGTTGACCGCGCTGGCGGTGATGCCGTCGAGGGCGTTGAGGCGATGCTCGATCAGCCAGGCGCAGGCGGCACAGGTGATGCCGTCCACCGCCAGGGTGGCGGCCACGCCGTCGCCATCGGGGTGCACGAACTGCTGCTGCAGGCCGGGGTCGTCGAATACCGCCCAGGTCTCGGCCTTGACCGCCTGACGGTCGTCGGGGCGCTCGGGCAGCTCGGTGCGAAAGCGGTAGTAGCTGGCCAGGCCACCGTCAACGATGGCATGCGCCACCGCCTCGCAGCCGGGGCAGCACAGCGCGTGGCGCTGCTCGTCGAGGCGGATCTGCCAGGGAGCGCCAGGGGGCACCTCGCTGCCGCAGTGGTAGCAGTGGCTGGGCGCCTCGACGGCGAGGGTCTCGCTCATGGTGGGTTTAACCAGGGCCGCCCGGGGCCAGCGATACGGCGTCGTCGACCGGGAAGGTCGCTTCACCGCTCAGGCGCCACTCCGGCGTCTCGTGATCCGGCTGCAGCTGCAGGTACCAGCGGTAGACCAGCCGCTCCTCGGCTTGGCCGATGTAGCGGCCGTCGCGTACGTGCTCGAGGATAAAGGTCTGGTCGCGGTCGTCGCGGGTCGGAAACAGCAGCTGCAGGACCAGGCGCTCGGGACGGTCGTCGCCGGCCAGGTCGAGGGTGATATCGCCGGTCTGGTCGTCGATGCGCAGGTCGCCGACGAGCTCGAGGTCGGCAGCACGCTGCTGCTTGGCCAGCACCATGTTGATCGCTCGGCCGTGTTCGTAGTAGTCCTCCTGGACCATGCCGTCGGCGGAGCGTATCGCCAGTACCGCCAGGGTCGAACTGGCGGTGATCGAGGTAAACAGCAGGCCGAGCAGCAGCCAAGGCCAGAACTGCTTGTACCAGGGGGTGACGGGGGTGGTGCTCAAGACTATCTCCTGATCTGTCCGATAAAGCGCGACTCGCGCGTCTGGCTGATGCTGGCATCGCTCTGCGATACCAGGCGAACCTCAATGGTCTTGCTCGGCATGTCGATCTGCTCGGGATCGAGGGTCAGTTCGATGGCCGCAATACGCGAGCTGTTGGCACCGATGCGCAGGGTGTCGTTGCCGACCAGGGTCAGCCCCTCGGGGCCGTCGACGTAAATGCGATAGATATGCTCGCGGTCGTCGAGGTTGCGCACGTTGAGGGTATAGACGTTGCTGATGCGGCCGTCACGAGTCTGCTGGTAGAGGCTGTTGCGGTCGCGCTCGAGGTCGAACTCCAGCGGCACGCGCTCGCCCAGCGCCCAGGCGAACAAGCCCATCATGACCAGCAGCGCGGCCAGGTAGCCGGCCAGGCGCGGGCGCAGGATATGCGTCTTGCCTCCCTCGAGGGCCCGTTCGGTAGTGTAGCGCACCAGTCCGCGCGGGTAGCCCATGCGGTCCATCACGCTATCGCAGGCGTCGATGCAGGCGGCACAGCTGATGCACTCGTACTGCAGGCCATCGCGGATATCGATGCCGGTAGGACAGACCTGCACGCACAGCTCGCAGTCGATACAGTCGCCGAGGCCCTGGGCCTTGGGGTCGGCATCGCGCTTGCGCGAACCGCGCGGCTCACCGCGGGCGGTGTCGTAGGAGACGATCAGGGTGTCGCGGTCGAACATCACCGACTGGAAGCGCGCGTAGGGGCACATGTAGATGCACACCTGCTCGCGCAGCCAGCCGGCATTGAGGTAGGTGAAGACCACGAAGAAGCCGACCCAGAAATAGGCCCAGCCGTGGGCCTCGAGGGTGGGCAGCGCCACCACCAGTTCGCGGATCGGCGTGAAGTAGCCGACGAAGGTCACTCCGGTGGCCAGCGCAATCATCAGCCACACGATGTGCTTGGCGGTCTTGCGCCAGGCCTTGTCGACGCTGAATGGCTGGCGATCGAGCTTGATGCGGCGGTTGCGGGTGCCCTCCAGGCGATGCTCGACCCAGATGTAGAGAAAGGTCCAGACACTCTGCGGGCAGGTGTAGCCGCACCACACCCGCCCGGCAAACACCGTGATCAGGAACAGTCCGAAGGCGCAGATGATCAGCAGCCAGGAGAGCAACATGAACTCCTGGGGATAGAAGGTGCCGCCGAGGATATGAAACTCCCGCGCCGGCAGGTCGAACCACACCGCCGGCCGGCCGCCCCAGGTCAGCCAGGGCATGCCGAAGAACAGCAGCATCAGCACCCAGTTGGCGCTGCGCCGCAGGCGCTGGAACAGCCCCTTGATCTCGCGTACGTAGATATGTTGCCGACTGGCGTACATGTTCTGCTGCACGCTGACAGGCGGGTGCTGGCCGACTGCCGGGTCGGGCGTGACGTCTCGGCTGGGAATCCGCTCGGACATGGCGATATCACCGCGCGCACGGGGCGCTGAAACAGGAGGCGAAAGGGAATTGTACCGCCGACACGAGGCCAGAGAGGCCGGTGCGACCGCGGGCCGCACCCACCGTCGCACTTGCCGGATGACTTGCCGCTGGCGCCAGGCGGCGCCAGCCACGTATTACTCCGCGTCGTCGTCCAGGTTGAGGCTATAGACGTAGGCGGCCACCAGGTGGACGCGCTCTTCGCCGATATAGGCGGCCTGGGCCGGCATATGGCCGTTGCGGCCGTTACGTAGCGTCTGGCGTACCGAGTCGGCCACGCTCTGCCCCGGTGCCTGGTAGAGCCAGATGTCGTTGGTCAGGTTGGGCGCGCCCAGGGCCTGGTTACCGAGGCCTTCGGCGCCGTGACAGGCGGCACAGGAGGCGGCGTAGATCGGCTGACCCTGGCTGGCCCGCTCTTCGTCGTGGTCGAGGTCGGACAGCGCCAGCACATACTGGGTGACGTTCTCGATGTTGTTGGCGCCGAGCTGCTGCCAGGATGGCATCAGGCCGTTGCGGCCACGCACCAGGCTGGTGACGATGTTGTCGGGCTCGCCGCCGTAGAGCCAGTCGCCGTCGGTCAGGTTGGGGAAGCCGTAGCCGCCCTGGGCGTTGGCACCGTGACACACCGCGCAGTTGTTCTGGTAGATGCGCTCGGCGACGCGCATTGCATCGGGATCCCGTGCCAGCTCGGGGATCTCGATCTCATTGTACTGGGCGAAGATCGGCATGTAGCGCTCCTCGGCGCGGGCCACCTCATCCTCCCACTGGCCGACCTGGCTCCAGCCAAGGATGCCGCGGAAGTTGCCCAGGCCGGGGTAGAGCGCCAGATAGCCCAGCGAGAAGATGATGGTGCCGATGAACAGCATGAACCACCAGCGCGGCAGCGGGTTGTCATACTCCTCGATACCGTCGGCGGCGTGGCCGGTGGTCTCGACGTTGCCCTCGGCGTCGGGCACCTTGTCGGTGCGGCGGTTGGCGAACAGGATCCAGGCGCTGAAGGCGATGGTGCCCAGCGTGATGACGATGATCCAGGCGCTCCAGAAACCGGAGAGGGAGTCATCCCAGAGATTGCTCATGTGTTCTTGTCTCCCTTGTCGGTACGGGATTCGGCGTCGCGAGTGTCAGGCTCGCGGGCCGGGGCGCTGGCGTCTTGCGACGGCTCATCGTCATCGGCGAACGGCAGGTTGGCGGCCTCCTCGAAGTCCGGCTTGCGGCGCTTCGAGTAGGCCCACCAGGTGATGCCGAGAAAGGAAACCAGCACCAGAAAGGTGATGATGCCGCGAAAGGTTCCGGTATCCATGATCAACGAGTGCCCTCGAGCACGGTGCCAAGTTGCTGCAGATAGGCGATCAGCGCGGTTATCTCCTGCTGGCCGCGCACCTCGGCGGTGGCATTTTCGATGTCCTCGTCGGTGTAGGGCACGCCCATGCTGCGCAGCACCTGCATCTTGCGCGGCGTGCTGTTGCCGTCGAGGGTGCGTTCGAACAGCCACGGATAGGCCGGCATGATCGACTCGGGCACCACGTCGCGCGGGTTGTACATGTGCGCGCGGTGCCAGTCGTCGCTGTAGCGGCCGCCGACACGGGCCAGGTCCGGGCCGGTGCGCTTGGAACCCCACAGGAAGTTGTGCTCGTAGATGAATTCGCCGGCCACGCTGTAGTGGCCGTAGCGCTCGGTCTCGGCGCGGAACGGGCGGATCATCTGCGAGTGGCAGCCGACGCAGCCCTCGCGGATGTAGATATCGCGCCCTTCGAGCTCCAGTGCCGAGAGTGGCTCGAGGCCCTCGACCGGCTCGGTGGTGTCCTCCTGGAAGAACAGCGGCACGACCTCGGCCAGGCCGCCGAAGCTGATCACCACGAGGATCAGCACGGAGAGCAGGCCGACGTTCTTTTCGACAATCTCGTGTTTCATGCTAACGACTTCCCCGGGTTGCTCAGGCGGTCTGCGGCAGCGGCTGCTGGGCAGCGGTGCTACGCTTGATGGTCATGTAGGTGTTCAGGGCCATCAGCAGCATGCCGGTGATCCAGAACAGGCCGCCGATCCAGCGCACGATGTAGCCGGGCCCGCTGGCCTCCACCGATTCGATGAAGGTGTACATCAGGGTGCCGTCGGCGTTGACGGCGCGCCACATCAGGCCCTGCAGGATGCCGTTGACCCACATCGCGGCGATGTACAGCACGGTACCGATGGTCGACAGCCAGAAATGCACGGCGATCAGCTTGACCGAGTACATTTCGGTCTGGCCGTAGAGCCTTGGCAGCAGGTGGTAGATCGAGCCGATGGTGATCATCGCCACCCAGCCGAGCGCCCCGGAGTGGACGTGGCCGATGGTCCAGTCGGTGTAGTGCGACAGCGCGTTGACGGTCTTGATCGCCATCATCGGCCCTTCGAAGGTCGACATGCCGTAGAACGACAGCGCCACCACCAGGAAACGCAGGGTCGGATCGGTGCGCAGTTTGTGCCAGGCGCCGGAGAGGGTCATCATACCGTTGATCATGCCGCCCCAGGAGGGCGCCAGCAGGATGATCGACATGACCATGCCCAGCGACTGGGCCCAGTCGGGCAGGGCGGTGTAGTGCAGGTGGTGGGGGCCGGCCCACATGTAGATGATGATCAGCGCCCAGAAGTGCACGATCGACAGCCGGTAGGAGTAGACCGGGCGCTCGGCCTGCTTGGGCACGAAGTAGTACATCATGCCTAGGAAGCCGGCGGTGAGGAAGAAACCGACCGCGTTATGGCCGTACCACCACTGCACCATGGCGTCGATGGCGCCGGCGTAGATCGAGTACGACTTCATCATGGTCACCGGGATCGCCGCATTGTTGACGATATGCAGCACCGCCACGGTGAGAATGAAGGCGGCGAAGAACCAGTTGGCGACGTAGATGTGTGGCGTCTTGCGGATCTTGATCGTGCCCAGGAAGACGACGGCGTAGGTCACCCACACCACGGCCAGCAGGATGTTGATCGGCCACTCCAGCTCGGCATACTCCTTGGAGGTGGTGAAGCCCATCGGCAGGGTGATCACCGCGGCGACGATCACCGCCTGCCAGCCCCAGAACGTGAAGGCGGCGAGCTTGTCTGAGATCAGGCGCGTCTGACAGGTGCGCTGAACCACGTAGTAGGAGGTGGCGAACAGCGCCGAGCCGCCGAAGGCGAAGATGACGGCGTTGGTGTGCAGGGGGCGCAGGCGGCCGAAGCTCGTCCACGGCAGCCCGAGGTTCAGTTGCGGCCAGACCAACTGAGCAGCCAGGAGGACACCGATGGCCATGCCAACGATGCCCCAGACCACCGTCATGATCGCGAACTGCCGAACTACCTTGTAGTTGTAGGTCGGGTGTTCAAATGCTGTGCTCATGTCAGGTTCCCATCGAACGCGAGTGGGGGATACGTTCCGGACGCTAGTGTGCCCGAGCGCGCACGCCCCCGTGATGATGCAGATCAAGATACTGGGCGGCGATTCTAGCGCAGCCACCGCCCAAGCTGAACATCCATTGACGCTTAAGCGTAGACCCTATCAGGAGATGAACGTGACCCACAGGCAGGGACGAAATGAGGTTGGCGTAGTACCCCAGCAGGTGGCGGAGTGGCTCGTCGAGGGGCGTCAGGGCACCCTCGAGGTGGTCGCTCACGGCCGTCTCGAGGTCACCGGAGAGGCACGCGTTGGGCGCCTGATACTGGCCCACGGCGCAGGCGCCGGGCAGGATTCCACGTTCATGCAACGCTTGCGCGAGGCACTTGCCGAGCACGGCGTGCAGGCGCTCGGCGTGGAGTTCGATTACATGCGTCGCATGCGTCAGGAGGGGCGCCGCCGACCGCCGCCGCGGATCGATAAACTGGTCGACGAACTGGCCGCCTGGTGCGACATCGTGTCACATAATTCGCTGCCCGTTCCCTGGCTGGGCGGCAAGTCGATGGGCGGGCGTGCGGCCAGCCTGCTTGCTGCGCGTGACGAGGCCCCCGGGCTAGTCCTGTGCGGCTACCCGTTTCATCCGCCGGGCAAGCCCGACACCACCCGGCTCGCCCACTGGCCGCTGCTGGGCTGCCCGATCCTGGTGCTGCAGGGCAGCCGCGATCCGTTCGGCACTCGCGACGAGATCGAAGGCTATCGGCTGCCGGCGCAGACCCGGGTGCACTTTCTCGAAGACGGCGAGCACGACTGGAAACCGCGCAAGATGTCGGGTCGCACCCAGGCCTCGCTGATCGGCGAGGCGGCCGAGGCGATCGCCACGGCAATGCAGGCAAGTCGATGAAAGTCAACCAAAAGCGTGGCTGCTTGATGGTGCTCTTGATGAGCCCGATATGATGCAAAAAGCGTTGACATCGAAACCGCGCGCTGTAGAATGCGTCGCCACGTACCGAGGGGTGGTTAGCTCAGTTGGGAGAGCACCAGCCTTACAAGCTGGGGGTCACTGGTTCGAACCCAGTACCACCCACCATCGCCCAGCGATGGGGCCTGAGACAGCAGGCTTGGATACGTAGGAAACACAGCGGACCGGTAGTTCAGTTGGTTAGAATGCCGGCCTGTCACGCCGGAGGTCGCGGGTTCGAGTCCCGTCCGGTCCGCCAGTTTTCCAATCGGCAGTTCGCTGCCAGCAGCACCAGGCAAGATGCGCGCTCTGGCCGACAGGCCTTATCGCCAATGCGGACCGGTAGTTCAGTTGGTTAGAATGCCGGCCTGTCACGCCGGAGGTCGCGGGTTCGAGTCCCGTCCGGTCCGCCATGTCTGTGCCTGTTCATTGTCGTACGCGTGGGTGATTAGCTCAGTTGGTTAGAGCACCAGCCTCACATGCTGGGGGTCACTGGTTCGAATCCGGTATCACCCACCATCGCGGACCGGTAGTTCAGTTGGTTAGAATGCCGGCCTGTCACGCCGGAGGTCGCGGGTTCGAGTCCCGTCCGGTCCGCCATATCGACAACCCCGAATTCTGCAGACCCCGAGCCTCGGCTCGGGGTTTTTTGCTGTCAGTCCTCCTCGAACCACTCCACCAGCGTCGGAAAGACCTCCTGCATTGCATTGGGATGCGTCAGCATGTCGAGATGGCCGTAGTCGCGACTGAGCCCCTGGTCGCGACCCAGCGCCAGGTGGCGCTGGCGGTGTGGGCCGCACTCCGCGGCGAAGCGTGCCACGTCGTCCGGGTGGCCCAGGGCGCGATCCGCGGCACCGGCGATGTGCAGCACCGGCGGCAGGCCGCCGTTGGCCAGCGCCGCGGCGTAGTCGAAGCCGTCGCGACGGTCGACCCATGGCCTGGGGCGCACCCAGTCTGCGCCCTGACGATGGCTGCCGGCGTACTCGTCGTCGCTACCCCAGCGCAGTGCCCGCGCCGGCAGGTAGCCGCACACCCCTCTCGCCAGCGGCGCCAGCCCCTTCCAGATCAGGTCGACGTAGAGCAGCCGCTGTGGGGTCCAGCTTTTCACGCTACGCTTGGTACCGAAGTAGGCCTGGCGCGCGACGCGATCGCGCAGCGTCGCAGAGCGCGCCATGCTCGAGGCGAGCAGCACCCCACCCCAGGAGTGTGCGACCAGATGCAGGCGCGCGGCGCCGGACAGCGTCAGGCAGGCCTCGATTGCCGCCGGGATCTCGTCGACGATGACGTCGGTCTGGTCCAGCGTGATGCCACGTGCCGGCCGCGGCGGCGCCTCGCCGCGGCCGCGCTGGTCGGCGACGAATACCTCATAGCCCTGGCGGGCCAGCCACGGTGCCAGGCCCTTGCCCGAGCGGCTGTGAAAGATGCGTCCCGACTCGATGGCGCCGTGCCAGCACAGCACGCAGCCGCGCGGTCTGCCCTGCGGACGAAAGCGGGTGAGGTGCACGGCGCCCTGTGCGAGGGGCACGGCGTGGCGCTCGACGGGGCTGACGGCAAGGTCGGACATGTGGGCTCCTTGGCGATGATGAAATGCCGCTACGGCCTTGGAGGGTGTCTACAAATTACTGCGCTTGGCCATGCTGCGTTGAAATCACCTTCAAAATGCTCATTTACACACTCGTAAACTCCGCCTTTTCAGCTGATTTCGCCTTGCCTGGCCTTCGCTCGTGACTTTTGTAAACACCCTCTTGGTCGGGATTGAGTCTTTGGGCGGTTCGTCTACACTCTACCGCAGAACTGTCATACAGTTGTTTGAATTTTGCCGCAAACGAGGCAGCCACCGTGACCGACTATCCACACCTGTTCCGTCCCCTGACCCTGGGCAGCGTGACGCTGCCCAATCGCGTGCTGATGGGGTCCATGCACACCAATCTCGAGGAGGCGCCGGACGGCTACTCGCGTCTCGCCGCCTTTTACGCCGAGCGCGCTCGCGCCGGTGTTGCGCTGATCGTTACCGGCGGCATCGCGCCCAACCCCGAGGGCGCGGTGTTCCAGGGCGCTGCCAAGCTGACCTGCAGCGAGGAGGCCGAGCGTCATCGGCCGGTGGTCGAGGCGGTGCACGCCGAGGGCGGGCGCCTGTGCCTGCAGATCCTCCACGCCGGGCGCTACGCCTACTCCCCCGAGCTGGTGGCGCCGTCGGCGCTGCAGGCGCCGATCAACCCCTTCACACCACGTGCGCTCTCCAGTGACGAGGTCGAGCAGCAGATCGACGACTACGTGCGCTGTGCCAGCCTGGCCCGCGACGCCGGCTACGACGGCGTCGAGGTGATGGGCTCGGAAGGCTACCTGATCAACCAGTTCCTGTGCCTGCGCACCAACCAGCGCGAGGACGCCTGGGGCGGAGCATTCGAGAACCGCATGCGCTTGCCGGTGGAGATCGTGCGGCGCATCCGTGCCACCCTGGGCGACGACTTCCTGATCATCTTCCGGCTGTCGATGATCGATCTGGTCGAGGAGGGCAGCAGCTGGGACGAGATCGTCACACTGGGGCGGGCCATCGAGGCCGCCGGCGCCAGCCTGATCAACACCGGCATCGGCTGGCACGAGGCGCGAGTGCCGACCATCGTCACCAGCGTGCCGCGGGCGGCCTTCAGCGAGGTCACCCGTCGCATGAAGGCCGAGCTGTCGATTCCGCTGATCGCTACCAACCGCATCAACATGCCCGAGGTGGCGGAACGGGTGCTGGCCGACGGCCACGCCGACATGGTCTCCATGGCGCGTCCCTTCCTCGCCGACCCCGAGTGGGTGGCCAAGGCCGCCGAGGGGCGCAGCGCCGAGATCAATACCTGCATCGCCTGCAACCAGGCGTGCCTCGACCACACCTTCCAGGGCAAGCTGACCTCCTGCCTGGTCAACCCGCGCGCCTGCCACGAGACCGAGCTTGTCATCGAGCCCGCCGCCGAGCCGCGCGATATCGCGGTGGTCGGCGGTGGCCCGGCGGGCCTGGCCACCGCAGTGACCGCGGCCAGTCGCGGCCACCGGGTCACGCTGTTCGAGCGAGCCGGCGAGCTCGGCGGCCAGTTCAACTATGCGCGCAAGATTCCCGGCAAGGAGGAGTTCGACGAGACCCTGCGCTACTACAAGGTGATGCTCGACAAGCACCGCGTGCGGGTGCGCCTCAACTGCGAGGCCGACGCCCATGTGCTGCGCGACTTCGACGCCGTGGTGCTGGCCAGCGGCGTGCGGCCGCGGCGCCTCGATCTGCCGGGTAGCGACCATCCCAAGGTGATGAGCTACGCCACGGCGATCACCCACCCCGAGCGGGTCGGGCGGCGAGTGGCGATCATCGGCGCCGGCGGCATCGGCTTCGACGTCGCCGAACTGCTGACCCATGTCGACCACCCGGCGCTGGATACCCGCGCCTGGTGCGACGAGTGGGGCGTCGACCTGGGCGTCGCCGAGCGCGGCGGGCTCAAGCCGCGCCAGCGTCCCGAGGTGCCGCGCCAGGTGTTTCTGCTGCAGCGCAAGGCCTCCAAGCCCGGCAAGGGGCTGGGCAAGACCACCGGCTGGGTGCACCGTGCCGCACTCAAGCAGCGTGGCGTTGAAAGCCTGGCCGGCTGCGAGTACCTGGGCATCGACGATGATGGCCTGCATATTCGCCGCGACGGCGAGCCGCGCCTGCTCGAGGTCGACAGCGTGGTGGTGTGCGCCGGCCAGGAGTCGGTGCGTGAGCTGCTAGCACCGCTGCAGGCAGCGGGGGTCGCGGTGGAGATCATCGGCGGTGCCGATGAGGCCGCCGAGCTGGATGCCAAGCGCGCCATTGACCAGGGCACGCGGCTGGCGGCGCGGCTCTAATCCTCAACGCTATTCAACGAACTTGCTCGAGGAATTACGCTCTGAGGGGTAACGGGTCCCGTCGGGACGACTAGCGTTGAATCGGCGGCGTCCGGTATCCAACCAGCGCCGCCTAATTCTGTCTACGCTGATAGAGTCACCTCGCCCGGCAAGAGGTTCGACGCTGCCGCCGAGGGTCCGCGCTTAAGGAGGCTTCGATGAGCATCTTCGATCATGTGCAGAACCGCTACGAACGCGTTCAGCAGGAAGAGATCAGCCTGCAGGAATATCTGGAACTGTGTCGCAGCGAGCCCACCGCTTACGCCACCGCCGCCGAGCGGATGCTGGTGGCCATCGGCGAGCCCGAGGTGATCGATACCGCCAAGGACTCCCGTCTCTCGCGGATCTTCTCCAACAAGGTGATTCGCCGCTATCCGGCGTTTTCCGAGTTCTACGGCATGGAGGAGGCGATCGAGCAGATCGTCGCCTACTTCCGCCACGCCGCCCAGGGCCTCGAGGAGCGCAAGCAGATCCTCTACTTGCTGGGCCCAGTGGGCGGCGGCAAGTCGTCGTTGGCCGAGCGCCTCAAGTTGCTGATGGAGAAGGTCCCGTTCTATGCCATCAAGGGCTCGCCGGTGTTCGAATCGCCGCTGGGGCTGTTCTCACCCGAGGAGGATGGCGAGCTGCTCGAGAAGGAGTACGGCATCCCGCAGCGCTATCTGAAGAGCGTGATGTCACCCTGGGCGGCCAAGCGGCTCAAGGAGTTCGGCGGCGACATCTCGCAGTTCAAGGTGGTCAGGCTCTATCCGTCGCGGCTCAACCAGATCGCTATCTCCAAGACCGAGCCCGGCGACGAGAACAACCAGGACATCTCCTCGCTGGTGGGCAAGGTGGATATCCGCCAGCTCGAGCTCTACTCCCAGGACGATCCGGACGCTTACAGTTTCTCCGGCGGCCTGTGCAAGTCCAACCAGGGGCTGATGGAGTTCATCGAGATGTTCAAGGCACCGATCAAGGTGCTGCATCCGCTGCTGACCGCCACCCAGGAGGGTAACTACAACCCCACCGAGGGCATGGGCGCGATTCCCTTCGACGGCGTGGTGCTGGCCCACTCCAACGAGAGCGAGTGGCAGGCGTTCCGCAACAACCGCAACAACGAGGCCTTCCTCGACCGCGTCTACATCGTCAAGGTGCCCTACTGCCTGCGCGTCACGGAAGAGATCAACATCTACAAGAAGCTGCTCGAGCACTCGTCGCTGGCCGAGGCGCCCTGCGCTCCCGATACCCTGCGCATGTTGGCGCAGTTCTCGGTGCTGTCGCGGCTCAAGGAGCCGGAGAACTCCAGCGTCTACTCCAAGATGCGGGTCTATGACGGCGAGAACCTCAAGGACACCGACCCCAAGGCCAAGTCGATCCAGGAGTACCGCGACTCGGCAGGCGTGGACGAGGGCATGGACGGGCTCTCCACGCGTTTCGCCTTCAAGATCCTCTCCAAGGTGTTCAACTTCGACAATCACGAGATCGCCGCCAACCCGGTGCACCTGCTCTACGTGCTCGAGCAGCGCCTCGAGCAGGAACAGCTGCCCAAGGAGGCCCACGAGCGCTACCTGCGCTATATCAAGGAGTACCTGGCGCCGCGCTACGTCGACTTCATCGGCAAGGAGATCCAGACGGCGTATCTGGAGTCCTACTCCGAGTATGGCCAGAACATCTTCGATCGCTACGTGACCTACGCCGACTTCTGGATCCAGGACCAGGAGTATCGCGACCCCGAGACCGGCGAGCTGTTCAATCGCCAGTCGCTCAACGAGGAGCTGGAGAAGATCGAGAAGCCGGCGGGCATATCCAACCCCAAGGATTTCCGCCACGAGGTGGTCAACTTCGTACTGCGCGCGCGGGCCCAGAACAACGGCATGAATCCCAGCTGGCAGTCCTACGAGAAGCTGCGCGGGGTAATCGAGCACAAGATGTTCGCCAACACCGAGGAACTGCTGCCGGTGATCTCCTTCAATGCCAAGGCATCGCAGGCGGATCAGCGCAAGCATGAGGACTTCGTGGCCCGCATGGTAGATCGCGGCTATACCGAGAAGCAGGTGCGCCTGCTCTCCGAGTGGTATCTGCGGGTTCGCAAGTCGCAGTAGGCCGAGGAGGTCGCCATGACCTATTTCATTGATCGGCGAGCCAACGCCAAGCACAAGAGCGCGGTCAACCGGCAGCGCTTCCTCGACCGCTATCGCACGCATATCAAGCGTTCGGTGGAGGAGGCGGTCAACCGCCGCTCGATCACCGACATGGAGCGCGGCGAGAAGGTCTCGATTCCCGCCCGCGACATCTCCGAGCCGGTCTTCCAGCACGGCCCTGGCGGCGAGCGCACCATCGTCGCCCCGGGCAACAAGGAGTTCGTCGAGGGTGATCGCCTGCGCCGGCCGGGTGGCGGTGGAGGCGGCGGGGCCGGCGAGGGCGGTGCCTCCAACCAGGGCGAGGGCATGGACGAGTTCGCCTTCAGCCTGACCCGCGAGGAGTTTCTCGACTTCGTGTTCGACGGCCTGGAACTGCCGCACCTGGAGCGCAAGCAGCTGAAGGACCTCGATGAAGTGCGGCCGGTGCGCGCCGGGATCTCCCGCGACGGGGTACCGGCGCGCATCAACATCGTGCGTTCGATGCGCGAGGCCCATGCGCGGCGTATCGCCATGCGCGCGCCGATTCGCCGCGCCCTGCGCGAGGCCCAGGAGGCACTCGACGCCGAGGAGCGCAAGGATGCCGTGCTGCGCAACCCGACGCGCATCGCGGAACTCAAGGCTGAGATCGAGCGCCTCGAGAAGCGCCTCGAGGCGGTGCCGTTCATCGATACCTACGACCTGCGCTACAACAATCTCACCAATCAGCCGCAGCCCTCCAACAAGGCGGTGATGTTCTGCATCATGGACGTCTCGGGGTCGATGACCCAGGCCCACAAGGACATCGCCAAGCGCTTCTTCCTGCTGCTCTACCTGTTTCTCGAGCGCAACTACGAGAAGGTCGAGCTGGTCTTCGTGCGTCACCACACTGCGGCCAAGGAGGTCGACGAGGAGGAGTTCTTCTACTCCCGGGAGACCGGCGGCACCATCGTCTCCAGCGCGCTGACGCTGGTCGACGAGATCATCGCCGACCGCTACCCGGCGGGGCAATGGAACCTCTACGTGGCCCAGGCCTCGGACGGCGACAACTGGGACGACGACTCCACCACCTGCCGCGACCTGCTGCTCAAGTCGCTGATGCCGCGGCTGCAGTATTTCACCTATGTCGAGATCACCCCCCACGCCCACCAGGCGCTATGGGAGGAGTACGAGACGGTGGCGGCGCGCTTCCCGTCGCGCTTCGCCATGCGTCAGATCGTCGAAGGCAACGATATCTATCCGGTGTTCCGCGAGCTGTTCAGGCGTCGCGAAGAGGCCTGACGGTACCCCGGGGAGGAGAGTGCATGACATTACGCAAGCCTATCGCCAGCGGATCGGACTGGAACTTCGAGGTGCTCGACACCTTCGAGCGCGAGATCGCCCGGCTGGCCGACGAGTATCGCCTCGACACCTATCCCAACCAGATCGAGGTGATCACCTCCGAGCAGATGATGGACGCCTACGCCAGCGTGGGCATGCCGGTGGGCTATCACCACTGGTCGTTCGGCAAGCAGTTCCTGGCCGTGGAGCAGGCCTACCGGCGCGGCCAGATGGGCCTGGCCTACGAGCTGGTGATCAACTCCGACCCCTGCATTGCCTACCTGATGGAGGAGAACACCCTGATGATGCAGGTGCTGGTGATGGCCCACGCCTGCTACGGCCACAACTCCTTCTTCAAGGGCAACTACCTGTTCCGCGCCTGGACCGACGCTTCCTCGATCATCGACTACCTGGTATTTGCGAGAAAGTACGTTGCCGAGTGCGAGGAGCGCCACGGCGTGACGGCAGTGGAGCAACTGCTGGATGCCTGCCATGCGCTGCAGAACTATGGCGTCGATCGCTACAAGCGCCCCTCGCCTATCTCCGCCGCCGAGGAGGCCCAGCGCCAGAAGGAGCGCGAGGCCTACCTGCAGGCCCAGGTCAACACCCTATGGCGGACCATCCCCAATCTCGGCGGCAGCGATCCCGAAGCGGTGCTGCCGAATGAAGACGACCCGCTCGGCCTGCATCAGCATCAGCGCTATCCGCCGGAGCCCCAGGAGAACCTGCTCTACTTCATCGAGAAGAACGCGCCTCTGCTGGCGCCCTGGCAGCGCGAGATCGTGCGCATCGTGCGCAAGCTGGCGCAGTACTTCTACCCCCAGCGCCAGACCCAGGTGATGAACGAGGGCTGGGCGACCTTCTGGCACTACACCCTGATGCACCGCATGTTCGACGATGGCCTGGTCGACGAGGGGCTGATTCTCGAGTTCCTGCAGTCGCACACGGCGGTGGTCAACCAGCCCGATTTCGATAGTCCCCACTACAGTGGCATCAATCCCTACGCGCTGGGCTTCGCCATGTTCAGCGACATCAAGCGTATCTGCCAGTCACCCACCGACGAGGATCGCGAGTGGTTCCCCGACATCGCCGACAGCGATTGGTTGGAAACGCTGCACTTCGCCATGCGCAACTTCAAGGATGAGTCCTTCATCCAGCAGTTCCTGTCGCCCAAGGTGATTCGCGATCTCAAGCTGTTCAGCGTGGTCGACGACGATCAGGAGGAAATGCTCGAGGTCAGCGCGATACACGACGAGCGCGGCTATCAGCGGGTGCGCGAGGCGCTCTCGGTACAATATGCGCTGTCGGTGCGTGAGCCCAATATCCAGGTCTATGCCGCCGATATTCGCGGCGACCGCTCGCTGACCCTGCGTCACATCCAGGATCGTCGCCGGCCGCTGGCCAAGAGTGTCTACCCGGTGATACGCCACCTTCACCAGCTATGGGGCTTTACGGTGAAACTGGAGTCACTGGAGGAGGGTGAGGTGGTGCGTCGCTACCAGTGGCCGCTGCCCGAGGAGGGGCGACGGGACTCGACCTGACATGCCCCGCCGTGGCGGCAGCAAGAGATAAAAAAACGCCGCACGAAGCGGCGTTTTGTGGCCTGAAACGACGCTGTATCAGCTCATTTCAACCCACGACTGGCACCAACCGGCCGGCTCGACGCTGTTTTCCGGGAACAGCGAACAGCCTTCATTGGCCTCGGTGTAGAACATGCAGTTGTCGCAGCGCTCGCCCTCTTCATAGGCGGGATGATCGCTGGCGTCGCTGGCATCTTCCACGTAGTTGAGGGCCTCGGCCTCGGGGGCGCTCGGGTCCAGACGCGGCAGGCTGTCGGCGAAGGCGCTCTTCGACAGAATACCCGCACCCAGCGGCAGGGCGGCCATGCCCAGCAGACTGTTACGCATGAAGTCACGACGACTCTGGTTAGCCATGGTATCTCCTTATCATCCTTTATTTGGGGCTTCGTTACGCCCTGCCAGGGGCGGCGAAGACTCCCTTCACGGTGCTTGAGGGCGACCCAGGGGCCGTCCATGGTCGGGCGGTGTCCGCCTCTATGATAGGGGTAAGCGTTGGCTACCCCGCAGCGCAGGCCTCGAACATTGCGCGAGACTGGCGCTATCCTACAACGAGCGAGCCCGTCATCGACCTGTATGTGACAGTACCCACGCCGTGCAGTTCGCCTTCATGCTAGAGCATCTGGCCGGCGTTTCGCGAATCTGCGTCGAGATGTCGCGCCAGGCGCGACGCCACACTATCGAGTCAAGGAGACGTCATGCGTTATACCCAGTTCGCCTCGCCGTTCGGCGAGATTCTGCTGGCCGGTGATCGACACGGCCTGGCGCATCTGGTGCTGCTCGACGGCGAGGCGAGCCTCGAGATCGGCGACGACTGGCAGCGCGACGATGCCGGCTTCGCCGCCGCGCGTGACCAGGTACTGGCCTATCTCGATGGCCGTCGGCGCAGTTTCAGTCTCGATCTGGCACCCCAGGGTAGCGACTTCCAGCGCCAGGTGTGGGCGGCACTGCTGCGTATTCCCTACGGCGAGACGCGCACCTACGGTGAGCTGGCCAAGCGGCTGGGGAGGGACGGGTCGGCGCGGGCCATCGGTGCCGCCAACGGCGCCAACCCGCTGCCGCTGCTGATTCCCTGCCACCGGGTGGTGGCGGCCGATGGCCTGGGCAGCTATAGCGGCGGCGAGGCGCTCAAGGCGCGGCTGCTGGCACTCGAGTCGCCGTCGCGGTGAGCGGTGGCGCTTGGCGCTTGGCGCTGGGGCCGTGGCTGGGGTAGGGTGTTGGCATAACGTTTTGATTCGAATCGCTACGCAAGGATGCCGCCATGCCGTGGATCAAGTTCGTGCATATTGCCGCACTGGTCTGCTGGTGCGGCGCCCTGCTCTACCTGCCTGCCCTGCTGATGGCCAGCGTGCGGCAGCGCGCCGACGGCGGCTTCGACCATGACGCGCCACCGATGCCCCGCTACCTGTTCAACAGTGCCGCCACCCCGGCGGCGCTGCTGGCCATCGCCTCCGGCACCCTGCTGTTCCTGGTTCACGGCCTTGCCGGCGGCTGGCTGGTGCTCAAGCTCGCGGCGGTAGTCGGCATGGTGTTGTGCCATGCGCTGTGCGGCTGGCTGATCCTGCGCGTCGAGCAGGAGCACTGGCGGGGCGTATGGACGCTGAGCGCGCTGATTGCCACGCTCGCATCTGTGTTGATGCTGGCGGTCATCGCACTGGTGCTGGCCAAGCCGTTCGCCTGACCCACTCATGAGGAGACGCCGAATGCAGCACTCGCCAGGGACTCGGCCGCCGCGCTCAGTCGTCGACGTCGACCCCCACCGCATGCTCGTAGACCAGCTGGCCGCCCAGCCAGCCGGCCAGGGCGATCATCGCCGCGGTCATCAGCGACAGGGCCAGCCCCCAGGGCAGCATGTCGCTGGGGTCGTCGAGCCGGAACAGCCAGTTGAGCGAGGCCAGCGAGAGCATCATCACGGCGATGATGGCGTGGCTCCAGCCGGTGATCAGGCGGCGAATGCGCTTGACCGTGACCAGGTCGATGATGCCTGCGACGCTGGCGATCCAGCCGCCGAAGGCGCCGACGCCGGCCAGCCACAGGCTGGCACGAGCCCAGAAGGGATCACCACTCAACAGGTAGCCCAGGTCGCTGGCCACCAGCGCCATCAGTGCGGCCACCGGGAAGTGGATCATCACCGGGTGCAGCGGATGGCCGGCGAAGGAGGCACGACTCTTGATCGAACGCTGTGGAATCTTGGGGGGAGAGGTCTTGGCCATGGTCGCGTCCTTTGCGCCAGCGGTGCAGTAGGGGTACCTGGCATTCAACGCGTCCCGCGGCGGTGGGTCAACCGTGGCGCGCGCTATCTGGCGCCGTGGCTGGGTCTCATGCTGGCCGGCTGCAGCGGCGATCGCTCGATTCTCGACCCGGCCGGCCAGGCCGCCCGCGAGGTGGCCTGGCTGTGGTGGGGCATGCTGGCCTTCTCGACGCTGGTGCTGGTGGTGATCACCGCACTGTGGCTCTACGCCTTCCGCGGTGGCCGGCCCACGGAGCGCTCGAGCCGCGACGAAAAGCGCATCGCGCGGCGCTGGATCATCGGCGGCGGGCTGCTGCTGCCGGGGTTGTCGATCGTGGTACTGCTGGCCTTCGGCGTGCCCGTCGGGCAGCGCATGCTGCCACTGCCGCTGCCCGACGGCCAGCAGGCAGAGCGCATCGAGGTGATCGGCCATCAGTGGTGGTGGGAGGTGCGCTATCCGGATGCCGAGGGCGGCGAGGTGGTGACGTCGAACCAGCTGATGATGCCGGTGGGCGAGCCGGTGGATTTTCATGTGACCGGCGCCGACGTGATTCACGCCTTCTGGATACCGCGCTTGGGCGGCAAGATCGACATGATCCCCGGGCGTACCAACGTGATCCGCCTCGAGGCGGATGTCGCCGGGGTGTTCGGCGCCCAGTGCGCCGAGTTCTGCGGTGCCCAGCACACCAACATGCAGCTCCACGTCGAAGCCATGCCGCGGGACGACTTCGATGCCTGGCTGGCCGAGCGCCAGGCGCCGCCCGAGCACTCCGACGATCATCAGGCGGCACGCGATACCTTCGTCGAGCACTGCGCCAGCTGCCACCGCGTGGCGGGGGTCAGCGATGGCCAGCAGGGCCCCGACCTCAGCGATATCGGCGACCGCGTCAGCCTCGGCGCCGGGCGCCTGGCGATGGAGGAGGGCGCCATCGGCTACTGGCTGCGCCACCACCAGCAGCTCAAGCCCGGTAACCGCATGCCGTCCCACGACCACCTCGACGCCGAGACGCTGGATGACCTCGGCGCCTGGCTGGAGACCCTGAGCCCATGAGCGACACCGCCCAGACGGCAACGCCGCAAGACCCCCAGCGCCTGCATGAGGACATGCATGAGGTGTGGGGCAACCCGCGCGGCCTCAAGGCGCTGACCATCGTCAACCATACCACCCTGGGCCTGCGCTTCATGGTCACCGGGATGGTGTTCTTCCTGATCGGCGGGATCCTGGCGATGCTGGTGCGTACCCAGCTGGCCTTCCCCGACCAGGAGTTCATGTCGCCGGAGATCTATAACCAGGTCTTCACCATGCATGGCACGGTGATGATGTTCCTGTTCGCCATCCCCATGCTCGAGGGGCTGGCGATCTACATGATCCCCAAGATGATCGGTGCCCGCGACCTGGTCTGCCCGCGCCTCACCTCGCTGGGCTACTGGTGCTACCTGTTCGGCGGCATCATCCTGACCTCGAGCCTGTTCCTGGAGATGGCGCCGGACAGCGGCTGGTTCATGTATACCCCGCTGAGCAGCGGCGAGTTCGCGCCGGGACCGGGCTCCGACTTCTGGCTGCTGGGCATCACCTTCGTCGAGATCTCGGCGCTCTCGGCCGGCGTCGAGCTGGTGGTGTCGATCCTGCGCACCCGCACCCGCGGCATGTCGCTGGACAAGATGCCGCTGTTCGCCTGGTACATCCTGGCCATGGCGCTGATGATCGTGGTCGGCTTCCCGCCACTGATCCTGGCCAGCATCATGCTCGAGCTGGAACGCGCGGTGGGCATGCCGTTCTTCGAGGTCGCCGCCGGCGGCGACCCGATCCTCTGGCAGCATCTGTTCTGGCTGTTCGGTCACCCCGAGGTGTACATCATCTTCCTGCCCGCCGCAGGCATCGTCTCGA
Source organism: Franzmannia qiaohouensis (assembly GCF_031451695.1). Lineage (NCBI taxonomy): Bacteria > Pseudomonadati > Pseudomonadota > Gammaproteobacteria > Oceanospirillales > Halomonadaceae > Franzmannia > Franzmannia qiaohouensis. Next base: position 204,589 of record NZ_JARWAM010000003.1, on the reverse strand, counting down.
CGCTGATCCCGGTGTTCGCCGGGCGCCCCATCGTCGGCTATCGCTGGGTGGTGGTGGCGATCATCGTCACCGGCTTCATCAGCTTCGGGCTGTGGGTGCACCATATGTTCACGGTGGGCATACCGCAGCTGGCCCAGGCGTTCTTCTCTGCCGCCAGCATGCTGGTGGCGGTGCCCACCGCGATCCAGGTGTTCGTGTGGCTGGCCACGCTGTGGCTGGGGCGACCGGTGATGAAGCTGCCGATGCTGTGGGTCCTCGGTTTCCTGATCATCTTCGTGTGCGGCGGCCTGACCGGGGTGATGCTGGCGCTGGTGCCGTTCAACTGGCAGGTCCACGATACCCACTTCGTGGTCGCCCACATGCACTATGTGCTGGTCGGCGGCATGCTGTTCCCGCTGATGGCCGGGCTCTACTACTGGCTGCCGCTGTTCTCCGGGCGCATGCCCTCCGAGCGCCTGGGTCGCTGGGGCTTCTGGCTGACCTTCATCGGCTTCAATGCGACCTTCCTGATCATGCACTGGACCGGTCTGCTGGGCATGCCGCGGCGCATCTATACCTACGAGACGGTGATGGGCTGGGACATCTTCAACCTGCTGTCGTCGATCGGCGGGTTCGTGATGTCGGCGGGGATTGCCATGGTGCTGCTGGATATCGCCCTGCACTTCCGCTTCGGCCGGCCGGCGCCGCAGAACCCCTGGAACGCCGATACCCTGGAGTGGACCACCTCGATGCCGCCCAGCGCCTACAACTTCGCCAGCCTGCCGCGGGTCGACAGCCGCCATCCGCTGTGGGACGACCCTGAGCTGCCGCGCACCATCGCCGAGGGCCGTCACGACCTGGCGGTGATCGACCACGGCCGGCGTGAGCTGTGGGGCAGCGATCCGCTCACCGGCAAGGTGCGCGAGATCATTCACCTGCCGGGCAACTCCTGGTGGCCGCTGTTCGCTTCCCTGGCGCTGGCGGTGGTCTGCGTGTGCCTGCTGGTGAGGCTCTATCCGCTGGCCGGCTTTGCCACCCTGGTGGCGGTGGGCTTCCTGCTGCGCTGGTCGTGGGAGAACGGTGCACACCCCAAGGCCGCACCCGACGCCCAGGTACAGCCCGGTGACCCACCGCTTCACTCGCGAACCATGGATGGCCCGGGGCTTTGGGCGATGTCGATTGCGCTGCTCGCCAACGGCTCCTTCTTCCTCTCGTACCTGTTCGGCTGGTTCTACCTGTGGACGGTCTCGCCGCAATGGAGCATGCCCGACACCTCGCCGCTGTCGCTGCCGCTGATGGTGCTGGCGGGGGTGGCGCTGACGGCCGGTACGCTGTGGCTGGAAAAACTGGTGCGCGGCCTGCGCCGCCAGGATGACCGAGGTCTGGCCCCGGGGCTGTTCGCGGTCACCGCACTGGGCGGCGCACAGCTGGCGCTGCTCATCTGGGTGATCTGGCAGGCCGGCCTCGAGGCTACCGAGACGGCCCATGACGCGGTGCTGCTGCTTGGCCTGATCTATGTGCTGCTGCACGGCGCTTTGGGCACCATACTGACCCTGCTGCAGGGGCTGCGGGTCGGTTACGGCTACGTCAGCGCCGAGGCGCCCTTTGAACCCGCCGTGGTGGCCCGGCTGTGGCGCTATAATCTGGTGGTCTTCTGGGTGGTTGTGTTTGCCCTGGCGGCGATGCCGATGTGGCTGGGAGGTGGGGCATGAGCCGCTTGGCGCTGACCCATCCGCTGCACCTGGTCATCGGGCTGACGCTGTGGAGCCTATGGTTCGTGGCGATCTACGGTGGGCTGTCGGTGGCCTGTGCGGTGGCGCCGCCGGCACCGGAGCAGGGCGCGCTGACTGCCATCAATGTGGTACTGGGCCTGCTTACCGCGGCGACCACGGCGCTGCTCGCCTGGCTGGCCTGGGCCTGCCTGCAGATGGCCCGCGACGAGCTGGGCAGGCCGCGTTTCGTCGCCGCGGTATCCGCCGGCCTGTATCTGTTCTCGGCGGTGGCGACGCTGTTCGTAGGGATTCCGGTGATCGGCGTGCCGCCGTGTCTCTAACGGTGACTATTGCTAGGTGCTGGCAGTGATCGACGCGAGGAACGCCGGGGGCAGGCCGAAGAGGAGGTTTGCGCCATGGGTGAGGAGCACCGCTCCGAACGGGCTGGCCATGGATGGCCAGCACCGGTCCTGCAAGCGGAGCAGGATGCGAGAGCGCAGCAGGGCGCAAGGTAGCGCCCAGGGATGGGTTCACAGCGCCTCCTCGTAGGCCTGCCGACGGATCAGTTCCGAGCTGCTACCTACCTGCGCAAAGGACGCCGAGCGCGCCACGCTGCTATAATCCCGCCACCGCTTTACCCCCATTCAAGGAGCGACCCATGCAGAACGCCGTGATTCTGATCAACGCCGAGAAGGGCAAGATCAAGGCCGTGGCCGAGCGCCTGGCCGACGTCGAGGGCATCAGCGAAGTGTTCTCCACCTGCGGTCGCTACGACCTGGTGGCGATCGCCCGCACCCGCGACTTCGAGGGGCTGGCCCAGCTGGTCACCGAACGCCTCGACCAGGTGGAGGGGATTCGTGAGACCGAGACCCTCAATGCCATGCAGGTACACTCGCGCCACGACCTGGAGACGATGTTCTCGGTCGGTTGGTAAGTACTTACTGGGGCGCTTTAGCTAACGTGGTGCGTTCCGGCGTGGCCCCGTTTCACGGATGATCGAGAGTCAGCAAGTGTTCACTACATGAAGCGACGCATATCTCGCTGGCGCCGACGGGCGCGCGGCTTCGGTATCAGCCTGGTATTCGTGCTGGTCGGCACCGGCCTGTGGTACAGCCAGGAGCAGGAATATCGCGACCAACTGGTGTGGATGGGGGTGCCGACCTGGGAGTCGCCGACGCCGACCAGCCTGCATCGGGTGCTGCGCAACGACGGCTTCCTGGTCGGCTGGTCGGATCTACGCGTCAACCCGCTATGGGTCAGCTATACCCTGCATGAGGTCGAGGATCCGCGAGCCGGCCCGCGGCCCAATTTTCAACGCGACTGGCGCACCCTGTGGCCGATTGCGCCGGATAGCTACTTCGGCAGCGGCTATGACCGCGGCCATCTGGCGCCTAACTACGCCATCGCCGCGGTGCATGGCGTCGAGGCCCAGGCGCAGAGCTTCCTGATGAGCAATATCTCGCCGCAGCGTCCGGACCTCAACCGACGCCTCTGGCAGCGCCTCGAGGAGGTCGTGATCGACCATTTCGTGCCGCGCTTCGGGGTGGTGCAGGTGATCACCGGCCCGGTGTTTCCCGAGCGATTCATGGACAATGTCTTCAATCGCGTGGGGCTGGTGGAGGTGCCCGAGGCCTTCTACAAGATCCTGGTGGTGCCCGCCGAGCAGCCGCTGGCGCTGGCCTTCATCATGCCCCAGGAGGTCGCCGGCGATGAGCCCCTCGACGACTACCTGGTCAGCATTGACGAGGTCGAGGCGCGCACCGGGCTGGATTTCTTTCCCAACCTGCCCGCGGCCGCGGCGCAGCGACTGGAGAGCCGGGTGGTCAGCGACGGCTGGGCGCTGGAGGAGGTCGCCAGGCTACCGGGCCGCTTCGACTAGCCTGGCCAGTGCCCACTGAGCAGGCACGAGAAATCGCCACCCTGATCGTTGCGGGGTGGTGGTGCGAGTCGAGGAGATATGAGGGGGTACTACTAGTAGTAGTTAGTGGTGCCCAGAAGAGGACTTGAACCTCCACGTCCGTAAGGACACTAGCACCTGAAGCTAGCGCGTCTACCAATTCCGCCATCTGGGCAGCGGATACATCGAAGGGGGCTCTTGCTGCACGATACGCGTGGTGCCCAGGAGAGGACTTGAACCTCCACGTCCATAAGGACACTAGCACCTGAAGCTAGCGCGTCTACCAATTCCGCCACCTGGGCGTATCGTGTGGTCATGTTCGCGTGGTGCCCAGGAGAGGACTTGAACCTCCACGTCCGTAAGGACACTAGCACCTGAAGCTAGCGCGTCTACCAATTCCGCCACCTGGGCGAACATGAACCGTCGAGCTGATAAAGAGCGTGGGACTTGCATCCCGTGACATCCGAAGACATCGATTGGTGCCCAGAAGAGGACTTGAACCTCCACGTCCGTAAGGACACTAGCACCTGAAGCTAGCGCGTCTACCAATTCCGCCATCTGGGCAAGTGGCCAGCATCATACCGATTGCGCGGTGAATTGCAAGCCCCGAGCGCCGTCTGGGCGCCTTTTCGGTACGCCAGCGAGCACTGCGGGTCGGCAATGGTTGGGTGTGGAGAGCGGCGGCGCTATACTGCCGCCATGACATTGACAACACGACCGAATATTGCCTCCCGCCCGCAGTGCCTCGCGCGCAATTCTTCAAGGACGCCCCTCGCATGACTCATTGGACGCTCAGCGACGACCCCCACGCGGAACGTGAAGCCCACAAGTACGACAATCCCGTCCCCAGCCGCGAATACCTGCTGGCCCGACTGGAAGACTACGGCAAGCCGATCACCCACGAGAACATGAGCCGCATGCTGGGCCTCGAGGATGACAACCAGCTCGAGGCGGTGCGCCGCCGCCTGGCGGCGATGGAGCGCGACGGCCAGATCCTGCGCGACCGCCGCGGCGCCTATGCGCTGATCGACAAGCTCGACCTGATCAAGGGCAAGGTGCTTGGCCATCGCGACGGCTTCGGCTTCCTGATCCGCGATGACGGCAAGAAGCCCGACCTGGTGCTACCGCCGCGTCAGATGCGCCGCGTGTTCCACGGCGACCACGTGCTGGTGCGGGTCAGTGGCCGCGACCGCCGCGGCCGCGACGAGGCGACCATCGCCGAGATCATCGCCCGCAATACCCAGACCATCGTCGGCGTCTACCGCCAGAACAGCGATGAGTTCGGGGTGCTGATCCCCGAGAACTCGCGCATCTCCCAGGAAGTGATCATCCCCCACAGCGCCTGCGGCGGCGCCCAGGACGGCCAGGTGGTCTCGGCCAAGATCGTCAAACAGCCCGAGACCCGGGTACAGCCGGTGGGCGAGGTGGTCGAGGTGCTCGGCGAGCGCATGGATCCGGGGATGGAGATCGACATCGCCATCCGCAGCCACGATATTCCCGCCGACTTCCCGCCCGACGTGCTCGACCAGATCGCCAGCATGTCGGCCGAGGTCGCCGAGGAGGACAAGGCGCACCGCATCGACCTGCGCGACGTGCCGCTGGTGACCATCGACGACGAGAGCGCCAAGGACTTCGACGACGCGGTGTGCGCCTGGAAAACCAAGTCCGGCAGCTGGAAGCTGCTGGTGGCGATCGCCGACGTCTCGCACTACGTGCGCCCCGGCACTGCCCTGGACCAGGAGGCCCACACCCGCGGCAACTCGGTGTACTTCCCCGGGCAGGTGGTGCCGATGCTGCCGGAGCTGCTCTCCAACGGACTCTGCTCGCTGAACCCGGACGTCGACCGCCTGGCGATGGTCTGTGAGATGAATATCTCCCAGAGCGGGGTGATCAGCCGCTACCGCTTCTACGAGGCGGTGTTCCGCTCCCATGCCCGCCTCACCTATAACAAGGTCGGCAAGATCCTCGAGAGCGAGGAGAGCCCCGAGCGCACCGCGCTGCACGAGGAGTACCGCGAGCTGGTGCCGTCGCTGGAGAATCTCCACGCACTTTACCACCTACTGCGCGAGTCACGCAGCGAGCGCGGCGCCATCGAGTTCGAGACCACCGAGACGGCGATCCTGTTCAACGAGGAGCGCAAGATCGAGAACATCGTGCCGCGCTCACGCAACGACGCCCACAAGATCATCGAGGAGTGCATGCTGGCCGCCAACGTGGCCACCGCGCGCTTCCTCGACAAGCACGACCTGCCGGCGCTGTACCGCATCCACCAGCCGCCGACGCCGGAGCGTCTCGACAAGCTGCGGCTGTTCCTCAACGAGCTCGGGCTGTCGCTGGGCGGCGGCGATGACCCCACGCCCCAGGACTATCGCGCGCTTGCCGAGGTGATCAAGGATCGCCCCGATGCCGACATCATCCAGACCGTGATGCTGCGCTCGATGAACCGCGCGGTCTACTCGCCGCACAACGAGGGCCACTTCGGCCTGGCTTACCCGGCCTATGCCCATTTCACCTCGCCGATCCGTCGCTATCCGGACCTGCTGGTGCACCGCGCGATTCGTTCGGTGGTGCGCGGCCCGCGCCAGACTGCCACGGTGCTGCGCGCCGAGGGCGCGCCGGTGGATCCGCCGAGCAGCTGGTGCCCGTATACCTTCGAGCAGATGATCGAGCTCGGCGAGCACTGCTCGATGACCGAGCGCCGCGCCGACGACGCCACCCGCGACGTCGAGGACTGGCTCAAGTGCGAGTTCATGTCCGACAAGCTCGGCGAGGTCTACGACGGTACCATCGCTTCGGTAACCCAGTTCGGTATCTTCGTGCGCCTCGACGACATCTATGTCGAGGGCCTGGTCCACGTCACTTCGCTGCCCTCCGACTACTACCACTACGAGGCCGAGAAGCATCGCCTCAAAGGCGAGCGCTCCGGGATCTCTTATCGCCTCGGCGACGGGGTCACCGTGCAGGTGGCGCGGGTCGATCTCGATGAGCGCAAGCTCGACTTCGACCTGGTCGACGACAAGCCGCGGCCGAAGCGCACGCCCAAGCGTGGCAAGCCGAGCGCTGCCAAGTCGGACGGCGCCAAGCCGGACGCTGCCAAGAGCGACAAGGCCGAGGCGCCGGGCGGCAAGTCGCGGCGCCGCCGCGGCCCCCGCAAACCCAAGGGCGGCGGTGGCAAGCGCTGATGGCGATACACAAGCGCCGCAAGCCGTCACCGAAAGGCAATAAAGCCCAGCCCCCCGGCGGCCTGGATGCGGTCTACGGCGTGCACGCGGTGCGTGCACTGCTCGAGCGCGGCGAGCGCCCCCGTGAGCTGTGGGTGCAGGAGGGCGGTGCCGCGGCGCGGCTTGCCGAGCTGGTCGACAGCGCCCAGCAGCGCGGCGCACGGCTGGTAAGCCAGCCCCGCGAGCTGCTCGATGAGCTGGCCCAGGGGGCGGCCCACCAAGGCATCGTTGCGTTCTGTACGCCGCTGGCCGCCGAGGGCGAGGCCTCTCTGTGGCTGCGTCTCGAGGCATGGCCGGTCGATGCGCCGCCGCCGCTGCTGCTGATCCTCGACGGCGTCACCGATGTGCACAACTTCGGCGCCTGTCTGCGCAGTGCCGATGCCGCCGGCGTCGACGGCGTGATCGTACCCAAGGACAAGGCCGCGCCGCTCAACGCCACGGTGCGCAAGGTGGCCTGCGGTGCGGCGGAGAGCGTGCCGGTGTACCAGGTCACCAACCTGGCGCGGGCCATGGCCAAGCTCAAGGCGCTGGGGGTGTGGATCACCGGCACCGCCGGCGAAGCCGACGCCAGCGTGTTCGAGGCCGACTTCCGCGGCGCCACGGCGCTGGTGATGGGCGCCGAGGGCAAGGGCATGCGGCGCCTGACCCGCGAGGCCTGCGATGGGTTGGTCAAGCTGCCGATGGCCGGCAGCGTCTCCAGCCTCAACGTCTCGGTGGCCACTGGCGTCTGCCTGTTCGAGGCGGTGCGCCAGCGTCATCAGAGTGCCGTCTTGTTATAGCCACGTTCATTGCAGTTGCCAGAATGGCGCACTGCCTGCTAGCGAGGGACGCCGGCGGTAGGTCGAAGAGGAGGTTTGCGCCATGGGTGAGGAGCATTGCTCCGAACGGGCTGGCCATGGCTGGCCAGCACTGGTCCTGCAAGCGAAGCAGGATGCGAGAGCGCAGCAGGGCGCAATGTAGCGCCCAGGGATGGGTTTACAGCGCCTCCTCGTAGGCCTACCGGCGGATCAGTCCCGAGGGTGCTGCTAGCTATATGCCATAGCCCAACACTTCTCTCCCTCCAGCTTGCGAAATTTGCCTTTAGTCCTTAGAATATTGGCGCCCGTGCGTCCTTCGTGCGGGCATTAGTGTTTCCACTATCACCTCCTTGCTTCCCCTGGTCGTGCCACGTCAGGCCTCAGGAAGCTGCCAAACCGAAAGGAGCTAGCATGCGTCATTACGAAATCGTGTTCATGGTCCACCCGGACCAGAGCGAACAGGTTCCGGCGATGGTCGAGCGCTACACCACTCTCGTCACCGAGAGCGGCGGTACCGTGCATCGTCTGGAAGATTGGGGCCGCCGTCACCTGGCCTACCCGATCAACAAGATCCACAAGGCTCACTACGTGATGATGAACGTCGAGTGCCGCGGCGAGACCCTCGAAGAGATCGAGAACATCTTCCGCTTCAACGACGCCATCCTGCGTAGCCTGGTCGTGCGCTGCAAGGAAGCCATCACCGAAGCATCACCGATGATGAAGCCGGCGGAAGACAAGCGTCCGCGTCGCGAGGACAAGCCCCGCGAGCGGAACGAGAACGAAAACGAGAACGAAGAAGAAACCGCCGAAGCCAACTGATTTCGCACGACCATAGGAGACTTTTTCATGGCACGCTTTTTCCGTCGCCGCAAGTTCTGCCGTTTCACCGCCGAAGGCGTGAAGCAGATCGATTACAAGGATATCGATACGCTCAAGGCCTACGTCACCGAGACCGGCAAGATCGTACCGAGCCGCATCACCGGTACCAAGGCCCGCTACCAGCGCCAGCTGTCTACCGCGATCAAGCGGGCGCGCTACCTGGCGCTGTTGCCGTACACCGATAGCCACCAGTAAGCCATTGGCGTGATGCTGCCCGTCGCTCGCTGGCTGATGCGCGGCACCCCCTATGCGGTGGGTGCCGCGGCACTCGCCGCCGTCGTTCCCTGGCTGTTCTGGTTCAGTGCCGCCATTGCCGCCCTGGTGACGCTGCGTCACGGCCTGGCACCGGCGATGCCGGTGATCCTCGCCGCAGCGCTGCCGTCCGGCTGGTGGTGGATGCAGGGCGATGCCATTCCGCTGGCCACGGTGCTGCTGGTCACGCTGATGGCCAGCGTGCTGCGCGCGCGGATGCGCTGGAGCGAGGCGCTGATCGTCGGCGCCCTGGCCGGCGCGGCGATGGTCCAGTTGGGGCTGTTCGTGCCTCCTGGTGGGGCCGGTCCGCTGCTCGAACAGGTGCGACAGAACTCGGCCGAGGTCGATCGCATGCTCACCGAGTTCGCCAGTCAGGGGCTCGATACCGAGCGCCTGGCGGTGCTGCTGATCGGCGGGGTGACCGGCCTGATCGTGCTGGTGGCCGCGGTAGCCTGCCTGGCCCTGGCGCGCAGCTGGCAGGCCGGGCTGTATAACCCCGGCGGCTTTCGCCAGGAGTTCCACGCCCTGCGCGTGGCGCCCAAGGAGCTGGCGGTGCTGGTGGTGCTGGGCGTGATCGGCATGCTGCTGGGGATCCCGGCGCTGGCGATGCTCAGCTGGGTACCGCTACTGGTGGCCGGTGTTGCGCTGGTACACGGTTTTATTGGTGTAAAGGGGATGAACGGGCTGTGGTTGGTGGCCTTCTATGTATTGCTGATAACCACCTGGCCCATGATTCTGATTGTGCTGCTTCTGGCCTTCATCGACTCGCTCGTGGACTTCCGCGGGCGCCTGGCCCGAAGCGACTGACAAGAGGTTAACGAGATGGAAGTCATTCTGCTCGACAAGATTGGCAAGCTGGGTGGCCTGGGTGACAAGGTCACCGTCAAGCCCGGATATGGCCGCAACTACCTGGTGCCCTACGGCCTCGCCGTGCCGGCCACCAAGGACAACGTCGCCGCATTCGAAGCGCAGCGTGCCGAGCTCGAGGCGCAGGCCGCCGACCGCAAGGCCGAGGCCGAAGCGCGTGCCGCACAGCTGAGCGAAATCGAACTGTCGCTGGTCTCCAAGGCTGGTGACGAGGGCAAGCTGTTCGGCTCTATCGGTCCGCGCGACCTGGCCGAAGCGATCGCCTCTGCCGGTATCGACATCGCCAAGAGCGAAGTGCGCATGCCGGAAGGTCCGATCCGTGCCACCGGTGAGTACGACATCGACCTGCAGCTGCATGCCGAAGTCGCTACCAGCGTGCGCGTGGTCGTGGTCGCCGAGTAAGCGCGATACGCCATAGGCGGCGCTCGTCCGCCGCCGTCGGGCGTCAGCGCCCGGCATCTCCCAAGCCCCCGTAGCCCTGCTGCGGGGGCTTGCTCGTGTCTAGCCGGTGTAAAGCACCTGCGGCCTTGGTCGCGCTTGTCAAAATGTCAGACATTTAATAGGCTGATGGCCTGTCATCGCGGAGAGCCATCATGTCGCTAGATCACCTGCCCCGCCACCAGGGCGGCGCCGACGCCCTGGCGCGGCTGCTGGGCCAGGCACTATTGGCCGGCAGCTGGCAGCCGGGCGAGGTCTTCCCCCGCGAGCTGGACCTGTGCCAACACTTCGATGTCAGCCGTAACCAGGTGCGCAATGCGCTGGCCAGCCTCACCGCCACCGGCCTGATCGAGCGCACCGCCGGGCGCGGCACCCGGGTCTGCCAGATCAGCGACTGGCACCTGCTCGACCCATTGATGAGCGAGTGGTTGGCGGGGCTGGAGGCTCCCGACCCCAAGCTGGTGCGTGAGATCTTTGCCTTCCGCTACTCCGCCGAGCCGGTGGTTGCCAGCCTCGCCGCGAACGCCGCGGTGGCCGCCGACATCGCGGCAATCGAACAGGCTTTCGACGGCATGCGCGACACTGCCAGCGCCCAGCAAGCCGCCCGCCACGTCGAGTACGACCTGGCCTTCCATGAAGCCATCTACCGGGCCAGCCATAATATGGTGTGGCGGCAGATGGGCCATCTGCTGCGGCCCTCCATTATGGCACTGATCCAGCACTCGCAGCACAGCGTTGCGACCCTCGACGATAGCCTGGTGCGCCATGGCCGGGTGCTGGCGGCGATCCGCGAAGGCCAACCCCAGACCGCCGAGCGGACGGCACGCGAGGTGCTCAAGCGCACCGCCATCGACCTCGGCATCGTCGCCGAGGAAGCCGACACCCTACCGTCGAACGAATGCTGAGGAATCGCACATGAAGATCACCCGACTCAAGACCTGGCAGGTGCCGCCGCGCTGGCTGTTCCTCAAGATCGAGACCGACGCGGGCTGCTACGGCTGGGGCGAGCCGGTCATCGAGGGCCGCGCCGCCACCGTCGAGGCCGCCGTTCATGAACTCGCCGACTATCTGGTCGGCCAGGATCCGCACCGCATCGAGCATCTCTGGAACATCCTCTACCGCGCCGGTTTCTACCGCGGCGGTCCGATCCTGATGAGCGCCATCGCCGGCATCGACCAGGCGCTGTGGGACCTCAAGGGGCGCGATCTCGGGGTGCCGGTGCATCAGCTGCTGGGTGGCGCGGTGCGCGACAAGATGCGCATGTATGCCTGGACCGGCGGCGATCGGCCCAGCGAGGTGGGCGAGGGGGCCCGGGCGCTGGTCGAGCAGGGCTTTACCGCCTTCAAGATGAACGGCACACCGGAGCTGGCCATCGTCGACTCCCACCACAAGATCGACGAGGCAGTGGCGCGGGTCGCCGAGGCGCGCCAGGCGGTGGGGCCAGCCGTCGGTATCGGCATCGATTTCCACGGCCGCGTGCACCGCCCGATGGCCAAGGCGCTGCTGCGCGAGCTGGAGCCGTTCCACCCGATGTTCGTCGAGGAGCCGGTGGCCCCCGAGCACCTGCCGTGCCTCAAGCAGATCGCCGGCGGTCTCGGCTATCCGCTGGCGACCGGCGAGCGGCTGCACACGCGCTTCCAGTTCCGCGACCTGCTGGCCGACGGCATGATCGATATCATCCAGCCCGACCTCTCCCACTGCGGCGGCATCAGCGAGGGGCTCAAGATCGCCGCCCTGGCCTCGGCCCACGATGTGGCGCTGGCACCGCACTGTCCACTGGGCCCGCTGACCCTGGCCACCTCGCTACAGCTGGATGCGGTGTGCCACAACGCCTTCATCCAGGAGCAGAGCATGGGCATCCACTACAACCAGGGCAACGATGTCCTCGACTATCTGGTCGACAAGTCGGCGCTGGCCATCGAGGACGGCTTCTGCGCCATTCCCCAGGGCCCCGGGCTGGGCGTGGAGATCGATGAGGCGTTCGTCGAGGAGCGCGCCAAGGTCGGCCACCGTTGGCGCAATCCGGTGTGGACCCACGACGATGGCTCGGTGGCCGAATGGTGAGCGCGGTGGCCCAACGCCTGAGCTGGATCGCCGTCGACTGGGGCTCCAGCAACCTGCGCGCCTGGGCCCTGGATGCCCAAGGTGAGGTGCTGGCCCAGGCCGCCAGCCCGCGGGGCATGCTGTCGCTCACTCCCGGCGATTACGAAGCGGCACTGCTCGACGCGATTGGCGGCTGGCTGCCCGACAGCGGGCGCGTCGCAGTGCTGGTGTGCGGCATGGCCGGTGCCCGACAAGGCTGGCGCGAGGCCGCCTACCTGCCGCTGCCGGCGCGTCTGGACGACCTGCAGCGTGGCGCAGTGAGCGCGCCGGTCTCTGATCCGCGCCTGGCCGTGCGGCTGCTGCCGGGGCTGTGCCAGACCCGCGAGGGTGCCTTCGATGTGATGCGCGGCGAGGAGACCCAGCTGGCCGGCCTGGTGGCACGCGAGCCTGGCTTCTCGGGGCTGGTCTGCCTGCCCGGCACCCACGCCAAGTGGGCGCGCATCGAGCGGGGCGTAGTGCCCCGTTTCACTACCTGCATCACCGGTGAGCTCTACGGCCTGTTGGCCCGCCACTCGCTGCTCAAGCACTCGATCGGCAGCGACGATCCCGGTGCTGCCGGTGACCGCGAGGCCTTCGTCGCCGCGGTGCGCCAGTGCCATAGCGCGCCGGGGCGCTATAGCGCGGCGCTGTTCGGGCTGCGTGGCGCCGATCTGCTGGATGGCGAGCTGCCCAGCGGCGCTGCTCGTGGGGCCCGCCTGGCCGCGCGCCTTTCAGGGCTCACCATCGGCCTGGAGCTGGCTGGCCTGGGCAGTGAGCTGGATGCCGGGGCCCCGGTCACGCTGATCGGTGACGCCGGCCTGTGCGCACGCTACGCCTTGGCGCTGGAGGCCCTGGGCCACGCCAGCCGCTGCCTGGACGGCGAGGCCGCCGTGCTGGCCGGCCTGAGCCTGGCCCAGGCGTCTCGCCAGGCCTGAGGCCTGATCATGGAATCTGCTGGAGACTGCCCTATGACACTGCCCCTGATCGGTATCCTGCGCGGCATTACCCCCGAGCAAGCGGTAGCGGTAGGCGAGGCGGCACTCGCCGCCGGTATCACGACCCTCGAGGTGCCGCTCAATTCGCCCCAGCCGTTCGACAGCATCGCGCGGCTGCGCGAGGCGCTGGGCGAGCGGGCGCTGGTCGGTGCGGGCACCGTGCTGAGCCCCGCCCAGGTGCACGACGTGCACGCCGCCGGCGGCCAACTGGTGGTCTCGCCCAACTGTCGCCCGGCGGTGATCGAGGCGACGCGACGGCTCGACATGCAGAGCTGGCCGGGGGTGGTCACGCCCAGCGAGGCCTTCGATGCCCTCGACGCCGGCGCCAACGGGCTCAAGCTATTCCCCGCGGTGCAGGTGGGTATCGCCGGCATGCAGGCGCTGCGCGCGGTGCTGCCTGTCGGCACCCGGCTCTACGCGGTGGGCGGTATCGGCGTCGACAACTTCGCCGCCTGGCGCGCCGCCGGTGTCGATGGCGCCGGCCTGGGTAGCGCGCTTTACCGGCCGGGGCAGGCGGCCGGTCAGGTGGGCGAGCAGGCTCGCACCCTGGTGGCGGCCTGGCAGGCCGCGGCCTCATGAGCGAGCATGGCGCGCGGCACCAGGCCAGGCTCGCCGTCGACAGCCGCTGCAGCCTGGGTGAAGGCCCGCAGTGGCATGCCGCCACGGGGCGGCTCTACTGGTGCGATATCCTGAACGGTCGGCTGCACTGGCTCGCGGTGGCCTCCGGCGCGACCGGCGGCCACGCGGTAGGCCAGCTGCTCTCGCTTGCCGCGCCGCTGGCGGAGGGCGGCCTGCTGCTGGTCGGCGAGCACGGCTTGAGCCGCTGCGACCCGGCCACCGGTATCCTCGAACGCTACTGCGACGTCGAGGCCGACAATCCGCTGACGCGCAGCAACGACGCCCGGGTCGATCGCCATGGAAGCCTATGGTTCTCGACCATGGGCAAGGCCGCCGAGGCGGGGGCCGGCAGCCTTTACCGGCTGCATCGCGGCGAGCTGACGCGGTTGCGCAGTGGGCTGACGATTCCCAACGCGATCTGCTTTTCGCCCGACGGTGAGTGGGCCTGGTTCACCGATACGCCGAGCGGAGTGGTCATGCGCTGGGCGCTCGATAGCGACGGCTGGCCTCAGGGAGAGCCAAGCCCCTGGGCCGACTTCAGCGCCGCGCCGGGCAATCCCGACGGGGCGGTGGTGGATGTCCAGGGCCACCTGTGGCTGGCGCTGTGGGGAGCGGCCAAGGTAGTGCGGCTGTCGCCCGGCGGTCGCCTGGTCGCAACGATTCAGCTGCCGGTCGCGCAGCCCTCCTGTCCGGCCTTCGCTGGGCCTGGGCTGGATAGACTGTATATCACCACCGCTCGCCAGGGGCTGACGGACGAGACCCTGGGGCAGCAGCCCGAGGCCGGCGGCCTGTTCGTCGCGCGCCCCGGGGTCCGCGGCCTTGCCGAACCGCCGCTGCGGCTGAGCTAGCCCTCGTGGCAGGCTGCCAGCTTGAGGCCGACGCCTACCGCTTAGACATTGGTAGTAATATTGCGTATTGCTTTTTGCAGTCGTGGGCTTAAACGATTAAGTTTGCTCGCAAGCCACTCTTGCATGCCTCGAGTGGCGGTGAGCGGACGGCGTCGCTAACAGGCTTGCGACACCCCGGTAGGGCACTGCACGCCAGCCCTGCAGCTATTCTGCGGCCTGGTTTCAGGTCGCGAGACTTAATCGATTAAGTCGTCCGCTGTCGTTACACAACAAGCATAAAAGGATGCGCATCCATGAAAGCAGCCATGTTCAAGACGCCACTCGTCACCGCCGTGGCCATCGCCAGCCTGGGGGCCACGGGGCTGGCCAGTGCCGACTCGGCGCTCGAGCAGCGTCTGGCGGAACTCGAGGCACGCATCGCCGCTGCCGAGCAGCGTGCCGATGCCGCCGAACAGCGCGCCGAGCTCGCCGAAGCCCAGGCCGCACCCGCCGGCCAGACCGGCTCCAGCGAGACGGCACTGGAAGAGCGCCTGGCCCGGGTCGAGCGGCAGGCCAGCGGTGACGAGGGGTTCTCCTTCAACGGCTATGCCCGCTCCGGGCTGCTGCTCGGCGAGGACCGCAAGAGCATCGACGGCGGTCCCTACGTGACCCCGGCCGGCAGCCTGGGTGGCGCCGTGGGGCGGCTGGGCAACGAGCCGGACACCTACGTCGAGGCGATCCTCAACTACAAGACCCGCTACGACAACGGCGCCCGCGCCCACTATCGGATGATGCTCGCCGACTCGGTGTCGACCAGCAATGACTGGACCTCCGACGAGTCCAACCTCAACGTGCGCCAGGTCTACGCCGAGCTGAGCGACCTGCCGAGCTTTACCGGCGCCTTTGCCGATGCCTCGATCTGGGCCGGCAAGCGCTTCGATCGCGACAACTTCGATATCCACTGGATCGACAGCGATTTCGTGTTCCTGGCCGGCACCGGGGCGGGGATCTATGACGTCCAGCTGGCCGACGACTGGCGCAGTAATTTCTCGCTCTATGGACGCAGCTTCAGCGACTTCGACGTGGTCGGCAGCGAGGATCCGGGCAGCGGCGAGACCGACAGCCTGATCCTCACCGCCAATAACTATATCGGCAACTGGCAGTGGATGGTCAGCGGGCTGTCCGCTGCCGATAACGACGAGCGCGCGCTCGAGGGCGGCGACGCGGCCGCCGACAGTGGTTTCCACACCATGATCGCCTACCACGGCGATAGCTTCTTTGGCGTCGCCGAGGGCAACTTCAAGGCGGCGCTGATCCACGGCCGGGGGCTCGGCGCCGAGGCCAAGACGCTGGGCGCCGACGGCAACCTCACCGACGATGCCCAGGCCACCCGTCTCGGGCTCTACGGCACCACCTATCTGACGCCCAACTGGCGCCTCGCGCCGTCGATCCTCGCCGAGGTCAGCAAGGATCGCTACGTGCAGGGCGACGACTACACCTGGGCCGGCTTCAACCTGCGTCTGGCCAACGAGCTGACCGACAACTTCGAGATGCAGTACGAGGCCAGCTACCAGTACATGGACTTCGACCCCCAGGGCTTCGATGGCCGTAACGCGGTCAGCGGCGACTTCGGCAAGTTCACCATCGCACCGACCTTCAAGCCCCAGGTGGGGGGCTTCTGGCAGCGCCCCGAGCTGCGTGCCTTCGCCTCCTACACCGACTGGAGCGGCGAACTCAACGACTACGGCGCCAGCTCGTTCGGCAACGACGGCTTCAGCGGCGGCCAGTGGAGCTTTGGAGTGCAGATGGAGACCTGGTTCTAGTCGCACGTCCGGCATGCTGTTTCGATCCTTCCCCACGCCTCGGCGTGGGGATTTTCGTGTACGGCTCGGAGTGTCCGCCTGGGTTGGGGTAGAATGCGCCTTGGTTGGGCGCGAGTACCCGGCGCGCCAGCCGTCCCGACTTCCCTCAGGCCGTGAAGCGTCATGAACGACATCGTAGAGACCGATAAGGAAACCGCCGCGCTCAAGGTGCCGCCCCATTCGCTGGAAGCCGAACAGTCGGTGCTGGGCGGACTGATGCTCGACAATCAGGCCTGGGACACCGTCTCCGAGCGGCTGGTGGGGGGAGACTTCTACCGCTACGAACATCGGCTGGTGTTCAACGCCATGCAGGGCCTGGCCGAGGGTGGCCACCCGCTGGACGTGGTGACCCTCTCCGAGGCGCTGGAGAACCGCGATCAGCTGGATACCGTGGGCGGGCTGGCCTACCTCGCCGAGCTGGCGCGCAATACCCCGTCGGCGAGCAACATCCGGGCCTACGCCGACATCGTCCGTGAACGCGCCACCCTGCGCAAACTGATCCAGGCTGCCAACCAGGTCGCCGAGAGTGCCTTCGCGCCCCAGGGGCGGCCCGCCGACGAGCTGGTCAACGAGGCCGAGCGGCTGGTGTTCCAGATCAGCGAAGAGCGGCCCAAGTCGGGCGGCCCGATCGGCATGAGCGAGCTGCTCGCCAAGGCGGTGGACCGCATCGACGAGCTGTTCAACATGCAGGGCGAGATGAGCGGGCTGTCGACCGGTTTTCGCGATCTCGACGACATGACCTCGGGGCTGCAGCCATCCGACCTGGTGATCATTGCCGGAAGGCCCTCAATGGGCAAGACCACCTTCGCCATGAACCTGGTCGAGCACGCGGTGATCTCCAGCGACAAGCCGGTGGTGGTGTTCTCCATGGAGATGCCCGCCGAATCGCTGATGCTGCGCATGCTGTCGTCGCTGGGGCGCATCGACCAGACTCGGGTGCGCACCGGCCAGCTCGAGGACGAGGACTGGCCGCGGCTGACCTCGGCGGTCAATCTGCTCAAGGACAAGCAGCTGTTCATCGACGACACCGCGGCGCTGTCGCCCAACGAGATGCGCTCGCGGGTGCGGCGCATCGTTCGCGAGCACGGCAATATCGGCCTGATCATGATCGACTATCTTCAGCTGATGCAGATCCCCGGCTTCTCCGAGAATCGCACCGGCGAGATCTCCGAGATCTCGCGCTCGTTGAAGGGGTTGGCCAAGGAGTTCGGCTGCCCGGTGGTATCGCTGTCGCAGCTCAACCGTTCGCTGGAGCAGCGTCCCAACAAGCGCCCGGTGATGTCCGACCTGCGCGAGTCGGGCGCCATCGAGCAGGACGCCGACGTGATCGCCTTCGTCTATCGCGACGAGGTCTATAATCCGGACAATCCCGACAATCAGGGGCTCGCCGAGCTGATCATCGGCAAGCAGCGTAACGGGCCCATCGGCACGGTGCACATGGCGTTCATCGGCAAGTACACGCGCTTCGAGGATCTGGCCCCGGATAGCTACGGCCAGCACTTCGGGGAATAGGGCCGGCCTTGAGCCGCGGCGCCCAGCCCGTATAATGCCGAGCCCCACGCAACCCGCAATCAGGAGGCCTCATGGCAGGCGGATTTCGACGCGGTAACCGCAAGCGCATTCCCAAGCTCGAGGGACGCGGCGAGCTCCAGGAGCTCGAGCGCGAAGGCCCGTTCAAGGAGTGGCTGGGCATGCCCGATCTCTACCGCCACCGGCTGGTGGTCGACGGCGTGACCTACAGCTACCAGACCGAGGACTCCGAGGTGCCGGTCAAGGTCGGCGACCGGGTGGTGTTCCGCTACAAGGAGACCAAGGCCGGCAACTGGGTCGATCGCAACTCGCTGGGCAAGGCGATCGATCCTGCCGACTATCAGTAAGCACGTAGAAAGCCGACTTGCGCCTGGAACTTGACGACTTGGACAGGGTCACAAATCTGTCGCTGTAGGGACACGACGCTGTCATCGGGTGGCGCCATGCTCACCCCTATTTACCTACCAATCGTCGTCATTTTTCGGGAGCTGGATCCATGGAGTTCGATCATCTCAAGGCCTTTGTGGCCGACCACGACAATTTCGAGATTCGCGTCATCAGCCACGCCGGCAGCCGCTACTATCAGCTCGAGCTGGAAGACGTGGAAGGGCAGCGCCATATGCTGTGCCGGCGCGGCAAGCCGGTGATGTTTCGCGCCCTCGACGACATCTACCTCGAGCTCAAGCGCGCCGGCATCCATCGCGCCTACCTGGTGCAGTACGTGGCCCACGACGAGATGATCGGGCGCGACGCCCACTATCATGACCCGCTGTCGTCGCGCATGCCGCTGGTTTTCTAGGCCTTCAGCGGCCCTTGCGCCGCGCCTGCCACCAGCGCCCCAGCCGCACCCGGCGGCGCGCGAACCAGCGATACCCCGCGTCCAACGCGCTTGCCAGCCCCGGTAGGCCGCTTATCCACACCAGCCGACGGTAGCCGAGCACCGCATACAGCGCACGGCTGGCATCCATCCCCACAAACCATTCGCCCGCTGCGTCGCGCAGATGCAGCCGACCCATCATTGTCTCGAAACTGCTGCCCAGCGCCTCGGCGTCGAAGCCGTCGGCCTGGATATCCACCAGTGCCACCCGGTCGCGACGCGGATGGCGCGCCAGCCACGCCACTTCGCGCTGGCATAGCGGGCAGTGCCCGTCGTGGAACAGCGTCACCGGTGAGCGGGCGGCGAGGGGGCGATGGCGTGACATCAAGAGGTCTCCTGGTGGTAGCCGGCGCGATGCGCCTGGTGCTGGGTGCCGCCGCCATAGCTCTCCTCGCCATCGAGGCGGGCAAGGAACGCCTCGGCCTGCTGACGGATGGCATCGCGCTTGGCGTCGGTCATGCGCCGCAGCGAGCCGTAGATCAGCGCCATGCGCGGGTTGTCGGAGAGCCGCTCGGCGTGGCGCTCGAGGAAGTGCCAGTAGAGGCTGTTGAGCGGGCAGGCGTGGGTACCGGTAATCTGCTTGGGATCGTAGCGACACTGGCGGCAGTGGTCGGACATGCGATCGATGTACTTGCCCGAGGCGCAGTAGGGCTTGGAGCCCATCAGGCCGCCGTCGGCGTGCAGCACCATGCCCAGGGTATTGGGCAATTCGACCCACTCGCAGGCGTCGGCGTAGACCGCCAGGTACCAGTCGCACAGCGCCTCGGGAGCGACGTCGCAGAGCAGCGCAAAATTGCCGGTGACCATCAGCCGCTGGATATGGTGGGCGTAGGCGTTGTCGCGGGTCATCTCGATAGCGCGTCTGAGGCAGCGCAGCTCGGTGTCGCCGCTCCAATAGAAATCTGGCAGCTGGCGCCGGGCAGCGAGGTGATTGCGGGTCTTGTAGGCGGGCATCTGGGTCCAGTAGAGACCGCGCACGTACTCCCGCCAGCCGAGGATCTGGCGAATGAAGCCCTCCACGGCGTTGAGCGGGGCGCGGCCCTCGTGGTAGGCGCGCTCGGCCGCCTCGCACACCTCGCGGGGCGACAGCAGGCCGATGTTGAGCGCCGGGGCGAGCCGCGAGTGGAATAGCCAGGGCTCGGCGTCGCTGATGGCGTCCTGGAAGCGGCCGAAGTCGGGCAGTGCGTTGGCCAGGAAGTGGCGCAGGTCGGCCAGCGCCTGGCGGCGTGTCACCGCCCAGTTGAAGCCCGTCAGGTCGCCAAAGTGGTCGTCGAAGTGCTCGGCCACCAGCGCCAGCACGTCGCGGGTGATGGTGTCGCGGCGATGCCGCGGCGGGGCGGGAGGCGCCGCATCGGCGGCGAGCGGCTGGCGGTTATCGTGGTCGAAGTTCCACTTGCCACCGGCCGGCTCGCTGCCCTCCATCAGCAGGCCGCTGCGGCGCCGCTGTTCACGGTAGAAGTACTCCATGCGCAGCGACTTGCGGCCCTCTGCCCAGGCGGCGAAGTCGTCTGGGGTGGTAAAAAAGCGCGTATCCTCGTGCAGCTGCCAGGGCAGGGCGGCGTCGCGGCGCGCCTGCATCGCCTGCCATAGCCGCCACTCCCCCGGGCGTACCGCCTGAATGCTGTCGCAGGCGTAGCGCTCGGCGAGGCGCTCGGCCTCGGCAATCAGGCTATGGGCATTGTCGTCGTCATCGAGCCGGCTGTAGTGCACGCTGACGCCGCGCTGGCGCAGCTCCTCGGCGAAGTGGCGCATGGCCGCCAGCATCATGGCGATCTTCTGCGGATGGTGCGGCACGTAGCGGCCTTCGTCTTTGACCTCGCACAGTGCCACCACGGCATTGGCCGGGGCGTCGCACAGGATGGCGAGGTCGTGGCTGAGCTGATCGCCGAGCACCAGCAGCAGGGGCTTGGACATGAATTGACCTGAAGTTATACAAATAATGCTGATAGTATAACCTGATTCTCCTCGGCGGCGAGCCGGATGCTAGAATCCCCTCGACGACTTCGATACCACTTAGGGCGACTGCGGTTACTTGGTGAAGGGCAAATCAGTTCCTAGCCCACCGTAGCGCGGCGACCCAATAAGGATGCCAATGCATGTCAGACAGTGATGTGAAACTCGACCAGCCGGGCCAGGGCCGGCTGGCCCATGCCGGACCCGACCACCCGCCGGTGGCCCGCGCCAAGATCGGCGTGGTGATCGCCAACCTGGGTACCCCCGACGCCACCGACTACTGGTCGATGCGCCGCTACCTCAATGAGTTTCTGTCCGACAAACGGGTCGTCGACTACGCCTCCTGGAAGTGGCAGCCGCTGCTGCAGGGTATCATCCTGACCAAGCGTCCGTTCAGCTCCGGCAAGGCCTACCGCAGCATCTGGAACGAGGAGAAAAACGAGAGCCCGCTGTTGACCATCACCCGCGACCAGACCGCTAAGCTCACCGCACGTCTCAAGACCGAGCTGGGCGACAAGGTGGTGGTGGATTTCTGCATGCGCTATGGCAACCCCTCCACCGACAGCGTGCTCACCCGGCTGCAGGCCCAGGGCTGCGAGAAGATCCTGTTCTTCCCGCTCTACCCTCAGTACGCCTCGCCGACCACCGCCACCGCCAACGACCAGGCCTTCCGCACCCTGATGAAGCTCAAGTGGCAGCCGGCGATTCGTACCGTGCCGGCCTACTTCGAGCACCCGGCCTACCTCGATGCCCTGGCGGCCTCGGTCAACGAAACCTATGCCGCCGCCGAGTCACGGCCGGATATCCTGGTGGCCTCCTACCACGGCGTGCCCAAGCGCTATCTGATGGAAGGCGACCCCTACCACTGCCAGTGCCAGAAGACCACGCGCCTGCTCAAGGAGCGGCTGGGCTGGGACGACAGCCAGATCGTCACCGCCTTCCAGTCGCAGTTCGGGCCCGAAGAGTGGGTTGGCCCGCCCACCGTCGACCACGTCGCCGAGCTGGCGCGCCAGGGCCACAAGCATATCGCGGTGGTCTCGCCGGCCTTCGCCTCCGACTGCGTGGAGACCCTCGAGGAGATCAACGAGGAGATTCGCGACAGCTTCCTCGAGGCCGGTGGCGAACACTTCACCTACGTGCCCTGCCTCAACGACCGCGACGACCATATCGAGGCGCTGGCGCAGGTGGCGCTTAACGAGCTCGGCGGTTGGATCTAAGTTTCCTCTAACGGCGCAGTCGCCAGCGGCGCTTCTGCCCCTCGCTGGCCGGGCGCCGCGGCCGTGGCGGGCGCGCTACCCGGCCCTGGCCGACGTCTTCGTCGCGTAGCTCGGGGGGCGAGCCGCGGGTGTCGCGGGTGTAGCGCAGGTGCATGTGCAGGCCGGTCTTGGCCAGCATATGGCCGGTGACCGGCGCGGTGATGAACAGGAACAGGGTAATCAGCAGCTCCTGAACGTGGAGGCCCGGCTGTACCACGCTGAAGTAGACCATCGACGCCATCAGGATGCAGCCGATGCCCAGGGTAGTGCCCTTGGTCGGCCCGTGCAGGCGCATGAAGAAGTCCTTGAACTGCAGCATGCCCAGCGAGCCGACGAAGGCGAACAGACCGCCGGCGATCAGCAGCAGGCCGATCAGCCATTCGAGAAATACGTAGAACGCCATGCCATGGCCCCCTATTCGATGATATCGCCGCGCAACAGGTAGCGGCAGATTGCCATGGTGCTGACGAAGCCGAGCATGGCGATCAGGATCGCCGCTTCGAAATAGACCTTGGTGTTGAGCCACAGCCCCAGCAGCACGATCAGCGCGATGCAGTTGACGTACATGGTATCGAGGGCCAGCAGCCGGTCGGGAATGTCGGGCCCGCGGGCCAGGCGCACCACGTTCATCGCCAGGGCGGCAACGATCAGCGCCAGGCTGATCCACAGCGCGGTATCTAGCATTCGAAGATCTCCTTGAGCGGCCGCTCGTAGCGGCTGCGAATCTCCTCGACCAGCGCCTGCTCGTCGTCGAGGTCGAGCACGTGGATCAGCAGCGACGAGCGGTCGAGGCGGATATTGGTCGAGACGGTGCCTGGGGTCAGGGTGATGGTATTGGCCAGCAGGGTAACGGTCAGCGGCTCACGTACCAGCAGCGGGTATTCGACGAAGCCCGGTCGCGGGGCGCGGCCGGGCTTGAGTATCAGGTAGCTGACCTCGACGTTAGCCTTGAGGATGTCCCACAGCACGCGGGCCACGAAGCGACACAGCGTCCAGGGTTTGCGCACCCGCGGTAGCGGATCCCACAGGCGCCGTATCAGCAGCGGGATGCCCACGGCCAGCACCGCGCCCAGTAGCAGCTGGCCGGGAGACAGGCTGCGCACCAGCAGCAGCCAGACTGCCAGCAGCACCAGCGACAGGGTTGGCGTTGGCAGCAGTCTGCCCAGCGATCTCATGGTCGTACTCCCGTGCCGGTGGTCGGTGGTGTCGAGACGACCTCGCTGCGACCCAACTGGGCGGCGGTAGCCTCGGCGTAGCCGCTGATTGGGCCGGCGAACAGCGTCAGCAGCGGCAGGCAGGCGAGCAGCCACAGCACCCCGGCGAGCTGCGCGGGGCGCACCCGCTGGTTGTCCGGCTTGCCCTTGTGGCTGGCCCAGAATAGCACCGAACCGGCCCGCGACAGCGCGATTAGCGCGGCCAGCGTGGCCAGCAGCAGTAGTGCCCACAGCCACAGGCCCTGCTCGCTTCCCGCCGCCTGCAGCAGCCACAGCTTGCCCAGCGCGCCGGACAGCGGCGGCAGGCCGACCATGCCGATGGCGGCGACCATGAATAGCCCGCCGAGCAGGCGCTGCTGGTTCAGGCGCCGCCCGCACACCAGCCGTGTGCCGGCCTGGCCGCGCTGGCGGTCGATCAGTTCGGCGATCAGGAACAGCGCGGCGGCGACCAGCGTCGAGTGCACCAGATAATAGAGCAGCGCCGCGTCGCTGGCGCGCTGGCCCATGCCGACGGCCGCCAGCAGGGCCCCCACCGAGACCAGTACCAGATAGGCGACCAGCATGCGCAGGTCGCGGGCGCCCAGCGCGCCGAGCGTGGCCAGCGCCAGGGTCGCCAGGCCGGCGACCCACAACCAGGTCTGGACCGGCGCACTGGCAGGTGTGCCGGCAAAGATCAGCGATTCCACGCGCAGCAGCGCATAGACACCGACCTTGGTCATGATCGCGAACAGCGCGGCCACCGGTGCCGGCGCGGCGGCATAGGTGCGCGGCAGCCAGAAGTAGAGCGGCAGCGCCGCGGCCTTGAGGCTGAACACCACCACCAGCAGCAGCGCGCCGGTGGTGGCCAGCGCCGCCTGGTCGCCGTCCAGTGCCGCCATGCGCTGGCCCATGTCGAGCATGTTGAGGGTGCCAGTGGCGCCGTAGAGAACGCCGAGCGCGATCAGGAACAGCGCCGAGCCGATCAGGTTGAGCACCACGTAGTGCAGGCCGGCGCCTACCCGAGCCTTGCCGCCGCCGTGCATCAGCAGCGCGTAGGAGGCCAGCAGCAGGATCTCGAAGAACACGAACAGGTTGAACAGGTCGCCAGTCAGAAAGGCGCCGTTGAGCCCCATCAGCTGGAGTTGGAAGAGACCGTGGAAGTGGCTGCCCTGGGCGTCCTCGCCGGAGCAGGCGAAGGCCACGCAGCCCAGCGCCAGTACCGCGGTGAGAAGCACCATCAGCGCTGCCAGGCGATCGAGGGTCAGCACGATGCCGAACGGTGCCTGCCAGTTGCCCAGCGCATAGAGGCGGATCTCGTCACTGCCGGCAAGCAGCACCAGCAGTGTGGCAAGCGCGACCAGCAGCAGCGTGGCTACGGTGCTGATCAGGCGCTGGCGCGCGTCGTCGAGGCGCAGGCCGAGCAGTACCAGCGCGGCCAGCATTGGCAGCAGGATCGGCAGGATAGGCAGGTGCTGGGCGATCATCGCGGTGGCTCCTCGTCGCCCTGCTTGCCGTCGACGTGGTCGTTGCCCAGTTCGCTGCGCGCGCGAATCGCCAGGATCACCATGAAGGCGGTCATGGCGAAGCCAATCACGATGGCGGTCAGCACCAGCGCCTGGGGCAGCGGGTCGCTGGGCGATAGCGACTCGCCGATCACCGGGGCGGCGTGGGTGTTGAGCCCGCCCATCGAGAACAGGAACAGGTTGACCGCATAGGAAAGCAGCGTCAGGCCGACGATCACCGGGAAGGTGCGGCCGCGCAGCATCAGGAACAGCCCGCAGGCGGTCAGGGTGCCGACCACCGCGGCGAATAGCGCTTCCATCAGTTCTCCTCCTCGATGCTGGGGCGATGCACGGTAGTCACGCGGCCCAGGTTGACCAGGATCATCAGGGTGGCGCCGACCACCGCCAGGTAGACGCCGAGATCGAACAGCAGCGCCGAGGCCAGCTCGATCTCGCCGATTAGCGGTAGCTGGAAGTGCCCGAACGTAGAGGTCAGGAAGGGGTAGCCAAACAGCCAGCTGGCGAGCCCGGTGGCAGTGGCAATGGCCAGCCCCGAGACGGCCACCAGCGGGTAGGAGAGCGGCAGCCGCTGGCGGGTCCAGTCGTAGCCACGCGCCAGGTACTGCAGCAGCAACGCCACGGCGGTAATCAGGCCGGCGATGAAGCCGCCGCCGGGCTGGTTGTGACCGCGCAGGAAGATATACGCCGACACCAGCAGCGCCAGCGGCAGCAGGATCTGGGCGATCACCGCCAGGATCATCGGATGGCGATGTCGCGACCAGTGAATGCCCTCGACGTTACCCGCCGGCATGAACAGTTTCATGCGGTTGAGCAGCTTGTAGGTGGCAAGCCCTGCCAGGGTCAGCACGGTGATTTCGCCGAAGGTGTCGAAGCCACGGAAGTCGACCAGGATTACGTTGACCACGTTGGTGCCGCCGCCGCCGGGTACGCTCTCGCGCAGGAAGAAGTCGGCGATGCTCTGGCTCTCGCGGGTCAGCAGCGCATAGTTAAGGCTGGCCACCACCAGTCCGCATAGGCCGGCCACCAGCAGGTCGCGCAGGATGCGCCGGGTCGAGACCCAGGGCGGCGGGCGCTGGGGCAGGAAGAACAGCGCCAGCATCAGCAGGATCATCGACACCACTTCCACCGACAGCTGGGTAAGCGCCAGGTCGGGGGCCGAGAAGCGCACGAAGGTCAGCGCCACGGAGAGCCCAACCACCGACAGCATCAGCAGCGACACCAGCCGCCAGCGGTGGCTCAGGGCACTGCCGATGGCGCCGAACACCATCAGCGCTGCCCCCAGTACCAGCATACCGTCGAGCGGCTGCACGCCGCGCTCGCCGGTGAGCCGCTCGACCTGGCTAAGCCCCAGCCCGGCCATGGCCACGGCGGTCAGCAGCAGCAGCGCCAGATAGCGCTGCAGCGAGCCGTTCTCGAGTTTGAGCGTCAGCCACAGGCTGGCCTTGGTCAGGCGGATCACCGCAGCCTCGAACAGCCAGCGCGCGTCGCGCCGCGGAAACAGTGCCACCAGCCGTGCCAGCTGGGGTTGGCGCATGGCGGCCAGCAGCCCGCCAAGCACCGCGATCAGGCTGATCGCCAGCGGCAGGCTGGGGCCGTGCCACAGGGCCAGGTCGAGCGCCGGCGTGGCGTTGCCCTGCACGGCCTGGCTGGCCAGCGTGACCAGCGGTGCGGCCAGGGTCATCGGCAGCAGGCCGACCAGCAAGCACAGGCCAGCCAGCAGCAGCCCCGGGGCGAGCATGCCGCGGGGCGGGTCGTGGGGTAGCGGCGCATCGCTCCTGTGGCGGCCAAAGAACACGCCATATGCCAGCCGCAGCGAGTAGCCCACCGAGAGCAGTGCGGCCAGCCCCACCAGTAGCGTGACCGCCGCGCCCAGGCCGCCGAACAGGCGGCTGTCGAGGGTCGCGGCGAGCAGCAGCTCCTTGGACAGGAAACCATTGAACGGCGGCAGGCCGGCCATGGCCGCGGCGGCCATCAGCGTCAGGGTGGCGGTCAGCGGCATGGCCCGGGCCAGGCCGCCGAGGTGGCCCAGGTCGCGAGTGCCGGTCTCGTGGTCGATGATGCCGGCGCTCATGAACAGCGCCGCCTTGAATAGGGCGTGATTGAGGACATGCAGCAGTGCGGCGGCGATCGCCAGCGGGCTGCCAAGGCCCAGCAGCAGGGTGATCAACCCCAGGTGGCTGATGGTCGAGAAGGCCAGGATGCCCTTGAGGTCGCGCTCGAAGAGCGCGAACCAGGCGCCGTAGAGCAGGGTGGCGAGGCCGATCAGCGACAGCGACAGTGCCCACAGCGAGGTGTCACCCAGCGCCGGGGTCAGGCGGGCCAGCAGGAAAACGCCGGCCTTGACCATGGTCGCCGAGTGCAGGAAGGCCGATACCGGCGTTGGCGCGGCCATCGCGTGGGGCAGCCAGAAATGCAGGGGGAACTGTGCCGACTTGGCGAAGGCGCCGAGCAGTACCAGCGCCACGATCAGCGGATAGTGGGGCGAGGCGCGCAGCGTATCGCCGGCGCTCAGCACGTCGCCCAGCGCCAGACTGCCGACCTCCTGGCCGATCAGCAGGATACCGGCCAGCAGCGCCAGGCCGCCGGTACTGGTTACCACCAGCGACATACGCGCGCCGCGCCGTGCATCGCTGAGCTTCGACCAGAAGCCGATCAGCAGGAAGGAGGCGAGCCCGGTAAGCTCCCAGAACAGCCACAGCAGCAGCAGGTTGTCGGCCAGCACGATGCCGAGCATGGCGCCCATGAACAGCAGCAGATAGGCAAGGAAGCGCGCGTCGGCCTCGTCGCGATGCAGGTAGTAGCCCGCATAGACGATGATCAGGCTGCCTAGGCCGAGAATCAGCAGCGCGAAAAGCAGCCCCAGGCCGTCCAGGCGCAGTGCCAGGTCGAGGCCCAGGGCCGGCATCCAGCTGAGCTGCACGTGCGGCATATCGCCGGCCAGCAAGTCGGGCAGCGTCAGGCCCAGCAGCAGCAGGGCCAGAAGCGGCGGAACCAGGGCTGTCAGGGTAAGCAGCAAGCGGCCACGCTGGGCGGCGAGCAGTGGCAGCAGACTGCCGGCCACGGGGGCGAGGAGAATCCAGAGCAGCGACATCGAGAATCGGTCCCGTCACAGCGGGGCACGCTTGGGGCGTTGCCGGTTGGGTTATTGTCGTGGCATAGCGACACCGGGAACAGTGCGCCAAGCGATAAATGTGCAGCAAAAACAGGGGGTAAGCGCACAGGGCAGAGAATTCTTCTAGCGCGATGTGCCGCTATTTCTTGCCAACTATCACGTTGATTCTATAGGCTTTACTCCCATCATTGTAGGCTTGCATGTCGCCCCGCAGTTAATCATTAGGCGTAGGATATTTATATCATTGCGCCACGTGCCGCCCTGCGAACGCGGGTGACGACGACCACAAGGAGAGACCCGCGTTATGCAACTAGCCGTGCTTTCAGGCTTCGTGCTGGCCGCTTTCGCCCCGCTGCTGCAGCGCTGGTGCGGCGCGCGAACCAGCCTGGTGCTTGCGCTCTATCCTGCCGCCCTGGCGCTGTGGCTGTTGACCCAACTGCCGGCGGTAATGGGCGGCGAGGTGCTGGTGTTCAGCCTGGAGTGGGTGCCGGCGCTGGGCATGAGCCTGACCTTCCTGCTCGATGGCCTGTCGATGCTGTTTGCGCTGCTGATCACGGTGATCGGTACCTTCGTGCTGATCTATGCCGGCGGCTATCTCAAGGGCCACCCCGACCTGGTGCGTTTCCATGTGGTGATCGTCGCCTTCATGGTGTCGATGCTGGGGCTGGTGCTGGCAGATGGCCTGATGACGCTGTTCGTGTTCTGGGAGCTGACCAGCATCACCTCCTATCTTCTTATCGGCTTCAACCACACCGATCTTGAGGCGCGCAAGTCGGCCCGCCAGGGGTTGTTCGTCACCGTCGGCGGTGGCCTGGCGCTGATGGCGGGGCTGGTGATGCTGGCGATTGCCGGCGACAGCTGGTCGCTGCAGGAGCTACTGAACGGCGGCGATGTGCTGCGCGAGCATGCCCTCTACCTGCCGATGCTGCTGTGCCTGCTGGGCGGCGCCTTCACCAAGTCGGCGCAGTTTCCGTTCCACTTCTGGCTGCCCAACGCCATGGCCGCCCCGACGCCGGTGTCGGCCTACCTGCACTCGGCGACCATGGTCAAGGCCGGCATCTACCTGCTGGCGCGGCTGCACCCCGGACTCGGCGGCACCGAGCTGTGGATCGGCATCCTGTCGGTGGTTGGTGCCCTGACCATGTTCACCGGCGCCTTCCTGGCGCTGCGTCACACCAATATCAAGAAGCTGCTGGCCTACTCGACGATCATGGCGCTGGGCACCTTGACCATGCTACTGGGCATTGGCACCGAGGGGGCGCTGATCGCCTTCGTCACCTTCCTGCTGGCCCACTCGCTGTACAAGGGGGCGCTGTTCATGGTCGCCGGTATCCTCGACCACGAGACCGGCACCAAGGATGTCACCGCCATGGGCGGGCTGCGTCGCCTGATGCCGGTCACCGCGCTGGTGGCCTGCATTTCGGCGCTGTCGCTGGCCGGGGTGCCGCCGCTGTTCGGCTTCATCGGCAAGGAGCTGATGTTCGAATCGGTGCTCGAAGCCGGCAGCTTCCGCGCCGTTATCTTCCTGCTCAGCTTTGCGGCGGCGATCTTCACCATCGCCGTGGCGGCCATCGTGGTGCTGCGGCCGTTCTTTGGCGAGCGCCGCGAAACGCCCAAGGCGGCCCATGAGGCGCCCAGCTCGATGCTCGCCGGGCCGGTGGGGCTGGCCATCCTGACGCTGGCGTTTGGCCTGCTGCCGGTGCTGGCTGGTACCGGCCTGCTTACCGCGGCGGCTTCAGCGGTGGCCGGCGAGCCGGTGACGGTGTCGCTGTCGCTGTGGCACGGCATCAACCTGCCGCTGATCATGTCGCTGGTCAGCCTGGCGCTGGGCTACCTGCTGTTCCGCCACTGGGATCGGGTGCGTGGCAACCTGGCGCGGCTCGACCCGCTGTTCGCCCACGGCCCCGAGGCCGGCTACGAGAACCTGATGGACGGCATCGTGCGGGTCTCCGAGTGGCAGACCCGGGTGCTGCAGAACGGCTACATGCGCAACTACATCATGGTGATGGTGGTGGTGCTGATCGCCCTGGTAGGCAATTCGCTGCTGCTGCGCCATGCCCCCGAGTTTGCTATCAGCTTCGACGTGCAGTTCCACGAGGCGGTGGTGGCCGGGCTGATGGTGGCCGGGGCGCTGTTCGCCTGTATCTCGCGCTCGCGGCTGGCGGCGGTGGCCTCGGTGGGTATCATGGGCTTCTGTATCGCGCTGATCTTCATCCTGTTC
This sequence comes from Franzmannia qiaohouensis, assembly GCF_031451695.1. Lineage (NCBI taxonomy): Bacteria > Pseudomonadati > Pseudomonadota > Gammaproteobacteria > Oceanospirillales > Halomonadaceae > Franzmannia > Franzmannia qiaohouensis. The sequence continues at coordinate 174,498 of NZ_JARWAM010000003.1, read as the reverse complement.
AGCGCCCCTGACCTGGGCATCACCCAGCTGCTGGTCGAGACCCTGACCGTGATCCTGCTGATTCTGGTGCTGTTCCGGCTGCCGCGCTTCGCCAGCCTGTCGACGCCGCTGGAACGGGTCCGCGACCTGGTGGTGGCGGGCTCGATGGGGGTGTTGATCATGCTGCTGATCCTAACCGTGGTGGCCAGCAACCAGTTCGTGCCGGTGTCCGGCTACATGATCGAGAACAGCGTGCCGCTGGCCCACGGTCGCAACATCGTCAACGTGATCCTGGTCGACTACCGCGCGCTGGATACGCTGGGCGAGATCTTCGTGCTGGCGCTGGCGGCGATCGGCGTGATCGCGATGCTCAAACTACGCGCGCCCAAGTCCGAGCCCAAGAACGGGGGCAAAGGAGCCAAGGAGTCTGCCGATGGTTAAGTCGGGTACCATCATCCTGAATACCGCCGCAAGGCTGCTGATGCCGCTGCAGCTGCTGTTCTCGGTGTTCCTGCTGCTGCGTGGCCACGATGAACCGGGCGGCGGCTTCATCGCCGGCCTGGTGGCGGCGGGCGCCTTCATCCTCTACCTGTTCGCCTTTGGCGTGAGTGCTACCAAGGAAGTGCTGCGCATGGTCGACCCCCGTGACCTGATCGGCCTGGGGCTGCTGCTGGGCACGCTGTCGATCCTGCCGGCCTGGTTCGTCGGCGAGCCATTCTTCACCGCCCAGTGGTGGGAGATTCCGGGCATCGACTTCAAGGCTTCGACGCCGCTGATCTTCGATATCGGCGTCTACCTGGCGGTGCTCGGCACCCTGCTGGCGGCGATCATGACGCTGATGGAGGTGGACAAGGATGAGCCTTGATCTCGTGACGCCGACGATTCACTCGCCGACGATTCACTCGCCGACTCTTCAGGAGGTGCCATGGAACCGCTGATGGCGCTCGCCATAGGCCTGCTCTACGCCACCGCAATCTACATGATGCTGCGGCGCTCGATCGTCAAGCTGGTGATCGGCCTGATGCTGCTCTCCAACGCCGCCAACCTGCTGATCTTCACCTCGGCAGGAATGACCCGCGGCGCGCCGCCGCTGATCCCCGAGGGCGCCCTGGCGCCGGCCGGCCAGGTGGCAGACCCCTTGCCCCAGGCGCTGGTGCTGACGGCGATCGTGATCGCCTTCGGCGTGCTGGCCTTCGCCGTGGTGCTGATTCGCCGCGCCTATGAAATCGTCAAGGCCGATGATCTGGACAAGATGAAGGATACCGACACGTGAGGCCCGAAGTCGCACTCCCCGTTATCATTCCGCTGCTGTCCGGTGCGCTGTCGCTGCTGTTCTGGCGCTCGCGGCCCATGCAGCGCTTCATCGCCGTGGCAGGTACCCTGGCGCTGCTGGTGGTTGGCCTGTGGCTGATTACCAGCGTCTCCCGCGAGGGCTATGTGGTCATCCACATGGGCAGCTGGCAGGCCCCCTACGGGATAAGTCTGGTGGCCGACATGCTCAGCGCCATCATGATCCTGCTGACCGGCATCATCGGCCTGGGGCTGGCGATCTATTCGCTCGCCTCCACCGGCCCCAATCACGAGAAGTTCGGTTTCTACCCGCTGATGCACCTGCTGCTGGCGGGGGTGGCCGGGGCCTTCCTGACCGGCGATATCTTCAACCTCTACGTGTGGTTCGAGGTGATGCTGGTGGCCTCCTTTGCGCTGTTGATCCTCGGCGGCGAGAAGGCGCAGATGGAGGGGGCGATCAAGTACGTGACCCTCAACCTGCTGGCCTCGGTGATCTTCCTGACAGCCATCGGCCTGACCTACGGCATGGTCGGCACCCTCAACATGGCCGATATCGGCCAGCGCCTGGCCGAAGCCGAAAACCAGGGCATGGTCGAGGTGCTGGCGGTGATGTTCATGATCGCCTTCGGCATCAAGGCCGCGGCCTTTCCGCTGTTCTTCTGGCTGCCGGCCTCCTATCACACGCCGCCGGTGGCGGTATCGGCGCTGTTCGCTGGGCTGTTGACCAAGGTCGGGGTCTACTCGCTGTTCCGCGTGTTCACCCTGATGTTTGACCAGACCATGGACTATGTGCAGGACATCCTGCTGTGGGGCGCGGCCTTGACCATGGTCACCGGGGTGCTGGGGGCGGCGGCGCAGTACGAGTTCCGGCGCATCCTGTCGTTCCATATCGTCAGCCAGATCGGCTACATGATCCTTGGGCTGGCGCTGTTTACGCCGCTGGCGCTGGCCGGCGGGATCTTTGCGATCATGCACAACATCATCGTCAAGACCAACCTGTTCCTGATCAGCGGCATTACCCACCGGCTGCAGGGCACCTACCAGCTCAAGAAGATGGGCGGGCTGTTCAAGGAGCGCCCGTGGCTGTCGGTGGCGTTCTTCCTGTCGGCCTTCTCGCTGGCCGGGGTGCCGCCGCTGTCGGGCTTCTTTGCCAAGTTCGTGATCGTGCGCGCCGGCATCGAGGCGGAGGCCTACGTGGTCACCGCGGTAGCACTGGCGGTGGGCCTGATGACCCTCTACTCGATGGTCAAGATCTGGAACGAAGTGTTCTGGAAAAAGCTGCCCGAGGACAACCTGGTGCCGGAAGCCTCTACGCCCAGCGGTGACGAGGGACGCCTGGTCAAGAGCTCGCTGGGGCTGATGTACCTGCCGGTGGCGATCCTGGCGCTGTTTGCGGTGCTGATCGGGGTCTTCGCGCAGCCACTGATGGAGATGATGCTGATGGCCGGCGAACAGCTGATGAATTCCCAGGGCTACATCGACGCGGTGCTGGGCGAGGATCAGGATGTGCTGTTGCGTGACGCCCTGGAGGTGAATCCATGACCGGTGCGATCTGGAACCTGCTGCTGGCGCTGGCCTGGGTCATCCTGGGCGGCGAGTTCACCGGCATCAACCTGGTGGTGGGGTTGATCTTCGGTTATGCCACCCTGGTGCTGATCGAGCCCCAAGTGCCGGCGCTCAAGGGCTACCCAGGGCGCGTGCCCAGGATCATCATGTTCATCGGCTTCTTCATCAAGGAGCTGATCATGGCCAACATGCGGGTGGCCTTCGATATCCTGACCCCGCCTTGGCACATGCAGCCGGGGGTGATCGCGATGCCGCTCAAGGCCGAGACCGAACTCGAGATCACCATGGTGGCCAACCTGATCTCGCTGACGCCGGGGACCCTGAGCCTGGATGTCTCCGATGACAAGCGGGTGCTCTACATTCACGCCATGTTCCTCGACAACGAGGAGGAGCTGCGCAAAAGCCTGCAAGAGATGGAGAGCCGAGCGCTGGCGCTGTTCCGTTGACCGCTCGACGCCCCTGTGAGGAGTGACCTTGGATACCGTGATCCTGATAAGCCAGGTGCTGATGGGCCTGGCGATGATTCTCGCCTTCGTACGCCTGGTGCGTGGTCCCAGCCTGCCCGACCGGGTGGTGGCGCTGGAACTGTTCGCCAGCATCATCGTCGGCCTGGTCGGCGTACATGCGATCAGCTCCGACCTGTCGAGCTTTCTCGATGCGGCGATCGTCATCGCGCTGATGGCGTTTCTGTCCGCCATCGGTTTCGCGCGCTTTCTGGAACGTGGAGGACCCCGCGATGATTGAAGTGATAAAGGGCACGCTGATCATCGTCGGCGCGCTGTTCATGCTGCTGGCATCGCTGGGCATCCTGCGCCTGCCGGATCTGCTGACGCGCATGCACGCCACTACCAAGGCAGCGGCCCTGGGTGTGATCCTGGTGATGCTGGCGGTCGCCATGCACTTCGCCGAAGTCGGCGTGGTGGCACGCGCCTTCGCCATCATCACCTTCATCCTGATGACCGCGCCGGTGGCCGCCCACGTGATTGGCCGTGCGGGCTACTTCGTCGGATCAAAGCTGTGGAGCGGCACGGTCAAGGATGAGCTCAAGCCCAACTACGACCCGCTGACCCACGAGCTCAAGAGCGGTCTTGAGACCGAGGCCAACGCCGCCCGGCAGCCCAAGAATACCGACAAACCCTGAACGCAGTACGCCCATGAGCGACAGCAGGGCCACCCGTAGGGGTGGCCCTTTTGCGTTGGGGGCAAGGCTGTCTTTTTATGTACATAGGGTGTAGATTTATATCACTGTTGTATAGGTGTTGGGTCTATAGGCACCGAGGCCCGCCTGGTTCAGGCGGCCAGTCCATCGGGCACCCCGGGTGCAAGCGAGTATTAGCATGCGTCGATCCGCCGATCTGCCATCCAAGCAGTGTGAGCAGTGCCAGCGACCTTACCAATGGCGACGCAAGTGGGCGCGCTGCTGGAACGAGGTGCGCTACTGCAGCGAGCGCTGCCGCCGCGAAGCACGTGTCGCCAGGAGGCAGGCATGAGCTGCGCCGTGGTATGGCTGCGTCACGACCTGCGGGTGGCGGACAATCCACTGTTCGGCGCGCTGGATGGCACCAGCTCGCTGGCCTGCGTCTATGTGCTGGATGCTCGTGAACTGCGCGACTGGGCGCCGCAGCAGGCCGCCAGCCGCTGCGGCCCGGCGCGATTGCGCTTCCTATGGCAGAGCTTGATGGCACTGCGTGGCGAGTTGCTCAAGCGCGGCAGTGACCTGCTGGTGCGCATCGGCGACCCGGCGGAGGTCGTCGCCGAGCTGGCACAGCGGCTGGCGGCCGACCGCGTGCTGGTGCGCGACGAGCCCGGCGTCGAGGAGCGCGCCCAGCTCGACAGGCTGACCCAGCGCCTGGACGACCGATGCCGGCTGCAGCGCTGCGAGTCGGGCATGCTGTTCGAGCGCGCCCAGCTAGCGTTTGGCGAGGATGGGCTACCGGCGACGTTCTCCGCCTTCCGGCGCCGAATGGAGCGTGACTGGCAGGTGCTGCCTCCTCGACCGGCACCGGTGACCCTGCCGCTGTGGCCGGACGGTGCACCGCGCGGCCTGCCGCCGCTCGACAAGGTCTGCAGCGTGGCGGCGGAGTGGCCTGCTGCCAGCATGGCGCTTGAGGGCGGTGAAGTGCCTGCTCATGAGCGGCTGAACCACTATCTCTGGGACAGCAATGCCATCGCCACCTACAAGGAAACCCGCAATGGGCTGCTGGGGGCGGATTTCTCGACGCGCTTTTCGCCGTGGCTCGCCCACGGCTGCCTGTCGGCCCGTCAGGTCCATGCCGAGGTGCGAGCCTGGGAGGCGGAGCATGGCGCCAACGAGTCGAGCTACTGGGTGATTTTCGAGCTGCTGTGGCGCGACTACTTTCACTGGGCCGCCTGGCAGGACGCTGCGACGCTATTCGGGGCGGCACAGCTGCCGACGCCCGGCGCCGAGGTGCTGGCCTGGTGCGAGGGCAGCACCGGCGTCCCCTTCATCGACGCCGCCATGCGCGAGCTGGCCAGCAGCGGCTGGCTCTCCAACCGCGCGCGTCAGAACGTGGCCAGCTTCCTGGTCAAGGATCTTGGCGCTGACTGGCGGCTGGGGGCGGCGTGGTTCGAGCACTGCTTGATCGACTACGATGTTGCCAGCAACTGGGGCAACTGGCGCTATGTGGCGGGGCTCGGTCGAGACCCGCGCCAGGGTCGCTACTTCAACGTGCTCAAGCAGGCGCGGCACTACGATCCCCAAGGCCACTACGTGGCCCATTGGTTGCCGTCGCTGGCGGAGCTGCCGGCGGGGCCGGCCCGCCATCAGCCTTGGCAGGCGGCCCCCGGGCGCTTTGCGGCGCCGCAGGTCGAGCCATCGGCCTGGCGTGAGTGGCGCATCCCGGCGTTGAGTGGTGCCGAGCCGGTGGAACCGGATGAGTGAGGCGCATGCCATGCTGCTGCAAGCCCGATTGACCACCCGGCTGGGCGCTGCAGGCCTGCTGCCTTTTGCCTTTACGCTGCTGATGGCCTGGGTGGCGCCCGCTGGCTGGCAAGCGTGGGCGATAAGCGCGTTTCTCTTCTATAGCGCGGTGATTCTATCGTTTCTTGGCGGCATCCAGTGGGGGGTGGCAATGACCCTGGATGCGCCCGAGGATGCAGCCTTTGCCTCGCGGATGCTGCGCAGCATGCTGCCCAGCCTGATCGCCTGGCCGGCGCTGCTGCTGCCTGACCTGGCCGCCACGCTGATCCTGCTGGCGGGATATCTGTTGATCCATGCCTATGAAGGTCAGCCGGCCAGCCGGGCGCGACTGCCTGGATGGTACCGGTCGCTGAGGCGCTCCCTGACGCTGTGCGTCGCCGGCGGGCATGTGTTGATGGCCCTGCGTCTCGTAATCGGCTGAACGCTGGCAAACGGGACTGGTTCCGCGGGCACTTCTGGGCGATGATCCCGGTCACAGACTGACTCATTTCGGAACTGCTGACAGGGATGGCCATGCGTAAGTTTTTCTACACTTCACTGGTGTTCACCATGCTTGCCGGCTGCCAGTCCGGCGCACAGCTGGCACCGCCCGCCGCCGCCGACGACGCCGAGACCCAGACCAGCGAGACCGCTACCGACAGCGGCACGGCATCGAGCAGCGGCGCATCGAGCAGCGATAATGGCGCCGAGCGCCCGGCCAGCTTCACGGCCTGGGTCGAGGCCTTCCAGCGCCATGCGCGCAGCGAAGGCATCTCCCAGGCGACCCTCGACGAAGCCTTTGCCGAGGTGCGTTACCAGCCGCGCATCATCGAGCTTGACCAGTCGCAGCCGGAGTTCGTGCGGCCGATCTGGGAATACCTCGACACCGCGGTCTCCTCGACGCGTATCAACCAGGGCCGCAACAAGCTCGCCGAGCATCGCGACACCGCTCGTGAGATGGAGCAGCGCTACGGCGTGCCGGCCGAGATCGTGGTGGCGATCTGGGGCATCGAGAGCAACTACGGCGGCAACTTCGGCAGTTTCTCGACCATCGACGCGTTGGCCACCCTGGGCTACGACGGTCGGCGCCAGAGCTTCGCCCGCGGCGAGCTGATGGCGGCGCTGCGCATCATCGAGCAGGGCGATATCGCCGCCGAGCAGATGGTCGGTTCCTGGGCCGGTGCCATGGGCCACACCCAGTTCATCCCCTCGAGCTTCGAGGCCTATGCCGAGGATGGCGACGGCGATGGGCGGCGCGATATCTGGGGCAGCATTCCCGACGTCATGGCCTCTACCGCCAACTATCTGGCGCGGGCCGGCTGGCAGCGCGGCCAGCCGTGGGGCGTCGAGGTCGGGCTGGGTAGCGGCTTCGACTACTCCCAGGCCGACGATACGCGCTTGAGCAGTGCGCAGTGGGCCGAGCGCGGCGTGCGCCCGGTGAACGGTGGCAGCCTGCCGACGTTCAGCGAGGCGGCGGTGGTGGTGCCGGCGGGGGCCAGCGGACCGGCGTTCCTGGTCGGCCCCAACTATCGGGCGATCCTGCGCTACAACAACGCCACCAGCTATGCGCTGGCGGTGGGCACCCTGGCCGATCAGATCGCCGGGCGCAGCGGTGTGGTGCAGGGCTGGCCGCGCAGCGAGCAGCCGTTGACGCGCAGCCAGGTGCGCGAACTTCAGCAGCGCCTCAACGCCGCCGGCTTCGATACCGGTACCCCGGATGGCGTGTTCGGCCCCAACACCCGCAGCGGGCTGCGCAGCTATCAGCGCGCCGAAGGACTGGTGCCGGATGGCTTTGCGACCGTCAGCCTGCTGGAGCGGCTGCAGCGCCGCTAGGCCGCATCGACGTCCTGCGCATCGGCGCTCAGCCGAGCCGCGCGAGCAGCGCCACCACCGCGGTCTCGACGCGCAGGATGCGAGGCCCCAGGTGGATGCCCTCGCAGCCGGCGGCCAGCAGCTGCTCGACCTCGTAGGGGATGAAACCGCCCTCGGGGCCGACCAGCAGGGTGGCGGGCGCTTCAAGGCCCCGCGGGCACGCCGCTGGCATGCCGGGATGCGCCAGCAGGGCTCTGCGCCCGGCGATGTCATCGGCTAGGCAATCCTCGACGAAGGGCTTGAAGCGGGTCGCCAGGCGCACCTCGGGAAGCACGGTGTCGCGGGCCTGCTCGAGGCCCAGCAGCAGGTGCTGATGGATCTTGTCGGGGTGCAGCTCCGGCGACTGCCAGTAGCTCTTCTCGACGCGCCGGGTATGCAGCAGGGTGATGCGCTTGACGCCCAGCGCGGTGACGTGTTCCAGGCTGCGGGCCAGCATGCGCGGGCGCGGCAGGGCCAGGATCAACTCGATGTCCAGCGCCGGAGGCGGCGGCTGGTCGAGCGCGTCGCACTCGAACCAGGCGCCCTCGGCGTCGAGCCGGGCCAGGCGGCCGCGGCCGATACCGCCGCCGAGCCGGCCCAGGGTCAGTTCGTCGCCGGGGGTGGCGCGGTGCACCTCGCGCAGGTGGCGCAGGCGTCGCGGGTCGCCGATGTGCGCCTGGCCATCGGCCTGCCATTCGTCGGCTTCGAGCAGTATCAGATTCATCGTGTCTCTTGATCAAGGCTGGCTGGCAGCCGGTAGTCTACCCCAGCGTGGGCGAGTTTCGTTTGCATGGTCGGCCAGCCGGTGCACAATACCCGTAACAATGGATAAAGGAGCAGCGCCGTGCGCGTGATTCGCAAGTATGCCAACCGCCGTCTCTACGATACCGAGCAGAGCCGCTATGTGACCCTCGAGGACCTGCGTGGGTTGATTCTCGACGAGGTGCCGTTTCGCGTCGAGGATGCCAAGAGCGGCGAGGATCTGACGCGGACCATCCTGCTCTCGATCATCATCGAGCAGGAGCAGGCCGACGGCGAGTCGGAGGTGTTCTCCAATGACCTGCTGGAGCAGCTGATCCGGGTCTATGCCATGTCCCAGCCGCTGCCGTTGGCGCGCTATCTGGAGCAGGGCACGCGGTTGATGATGGAGCAGCAGCAGCGCATGCAGGATCAATGGCAGCAGGCCATGCGCCATTCACCGATGGAATTGATGCGCGAGCTGGCCGAGGAGAACATGCGCTTCTGGCAGCAGACCATCAACCAGGGCCAGCAGCGCAAGGACGACGAGGAGTAATGGCGGCCGACAGCCTGCCAGGCTTCTGGCATACTGTCGGCCCAAAATCTTTCCCATCCTGCGTATCAATCTGTCGAGCAAGGTCTGTAGATGAAGGTTCTGATCATCGGCGGCGGTGGCCGCGAACACGCCCTGGCCTGGAAGGTCGCCCAGTCTCCTGCCGTGGAGCGGGTCTTCGTGGCGCCGGGCAATGCCGGTACGGCCGGCGAGCCCAAGCTCGAAAACGTCGCGTTGGCGGCCGATGATCTGGCTGGGCTCGAGGCATTTGCCCGCCAGCAGGCCATCGAGCTGACCATCGTGGGTCCCGAGGCGCCGCTGGTCGAGGGCGTGGTCGATCGCTTCCAGGCCGCTGGGCTGGCCATCTTCGGGCCCAGCCGGGCCGCCGCCCAGCTCGAGGGCTCGAAGTCCTTCACCAAGGACTTCCTGGCGCGCCATGCGATTCCCACCGCCGACTACGCCACCTTCACCGAGATAACCCCGGCGCTGGCCTACCTGGCCGAGAAGGGCGCGCCGATCGTGATCAAGGCCGACGGCCTGGCGGCCGGCAAGGGCGTGATCGTGGCCATGAGCGAGGCCGAGGCCGAGGCGGCGATCCGCGATATGCTCGAGGCCAACGCCTTCGGCGATGCCGGTGCGCGGGTGGTGATCGAGGAGTTCCTCGACGGCGAGGAGGCCAGCTTCATCGTCATGGTCGACGGCAAGCACGTGCTGCCGATGGCCACCAGCCAGGATCACAAGCGCGCCTTCGACGGCGATACTGGCCCCAACACGGGCGGCATGGGTGCCTACTCGCCGGCACCGGTGGTCACTCCGGCGGTCTATGAGCGCATCATGGCGCAGGTCATTGCTCCCACCGTCGAGGGCATGGCCGCCGAGGGCCACCCCTATGTGGGCTTCCTGTATGCCGGCCTGATGATCGACGCCGAGGGCAACCCCAAGGTGATCGAGTACAACTGCCGCTTCGGCGATCCCGAGACCCAGCCGATCATGCTGCGCCTGCAGTCCGACCTGGCGGCGCTGTGCCTGGCCGCGACCCGCGGCGAACTGGACACGGCGCGCTGCGAGTGGGACTCGCGTGCGGCGGTGGGCGTGGTGCTGGCCGCCGGCGGCTACCCGGGGGAGTATCGCAAGGGTGACGTGATCGATGGCCTCGAGGCCGCCGAGCAAACGGGCTGCAAGGTCTTTCACGCCGGCACCGCCAGCGACGCCGAGGGGCGCGTGGTGACCAGCGGCGGCCGGGTGCTGTGTGTCACCGCGCTGGGCGACAGCGTCTCCCAGGCGCGGGATCTGGCCTACCGCGGCGCGGCGGCCATCGACTGGCCCGAGGTGCTGCTGCGTCGCGATATCGCCTATCGTGCCATTGCCCGCGAGGCATGAATGGCGTCATCCTGAACGCTTCGCTTGCCGGCACTCCAGCTGCCGCTGACAACAACAACCGGAGAGGCCCATGATGATTGCTGCCACCCGGCACTTACGCCGTCACTCCAGCGCGGGGCGCGACTGATGTCCCGCGAGTACCCGGTGATCGCGGTGACTGGCTCCTCGGGGGCCGGCACCACCACGGTGCGGCGCACCTTCGAGCGCATGTTCGCCCGCGAGGACGTGCATGCCGCCTTCGTCGACGGCGATGCCTTCCACCGCTATACCCGCGATGAGCTGGCGCGGATGTTTCGCGAGGAACCGGAGCGCACCGACGAGCTGTCGCACTTCGCCGTCGAGGCCAACCTGCTCGATCGCCTCGAGACGCTGCTGCAGGAGTATGGCGAGCAGGGTACCGGTACCTACCGGCACTATATCCACGCCGAAGACAAGCGCATGGTCGAGGCCGGCCATCAGGTCGGCACCTTCACCGATTGGCAGCCGCTGCCCTGCGGCACCGACCTGCTGTTCTACGAAGGGCTGCACGGTGGCCTGGTGACCGCCGATCTGGATATCGCCCGCCACGTCGATCTGCTGGTGGGGGTCGCGCCGACCATGAACCTGGAGTGGATACAGAAGATCGACCGCGATACCAAGCTGCGCGGCTACTCCCAGGAGGCGGTGATCGACACCATCCTGGGGCGCATGCACGACTATGTACGCTATATCCAGCCGCAGTTCTCGCGCACGCATATCAATTTCCAGCGTGTGCCGACCGTGGATACCTCCAACCCCTTCGAGGTGCAGGATATCCCCACCGACGCCGAGTCGTTCGTGGTGATCCGCTTCCGCGACCCCTCGGCGGTGGATTTTCCCTACCTGCTGGCGATGATTCAGGACGCCTTCATGAGCCGCCCGCACACCTTGGTGGTGCCCGGTTCGCGGATGCCGCTGGCCATGGAGCTGATTCTCGCCCCGCTGTTGCGCCACCTGCTCGCCCAGCGGCGCTTTCGTTGACCGAACCTTTGCCAGGAGTCGCCCATGTCTACGCTGTTCAGCAAGATTATCGCGCGCGAAGTACCCGCCGATATCGTCTATGAAGACGATCAGGTGCTGGCCTTCCACGACATCAACCCCCAGGCCCCGACGCATATCCTGATCATCCCCAAGAAGCCGATCGCCACCCTCAACGATCTCACCGAGGAGGATCAGGCGCTGGTCGGGCGCCTGCCGCTGGTGGCCGCCAAGCTGGCCAAGCAGCTGGGATTTGCCGAAGAGGGCTATCGGGTAGTGATGAACTGCAATGAAAATGGCGGCCAGACGGTCTACCATATACATATGCACCTGATGGGCGGTCGCCGCTTCACTTGGCCGGCTGGCTAGCCGGCGCTCCGCGGACTCCGCGCCACCAGCAAGCGCTGCGACGCATCGGTGCATACCTTTCGTAACTGCAGTAACGGACGGCCGCCCTTGGGCGGCCGTCTGCTGCGTGGCCAAGGCCATCATTCCTGCCAGGAGGCATCCACCATGTCACGCCCACTCTCCACCACCGACCAGTGGATCGGCCAGTTCGATAGCGTGCTGCGCACCCTGGTGCCCCACGCCGCCCAGCCCGCGCGGCCGTCGCCGGCTGGCGAGCTGCCCGAGGCGTCGCTCAGCGAGGCCGAGCGCGAGCATACGGTGGGCCTGATGCGTATCAATCACACCGGCGAGGTGTGCGCCCAGGCGCTCTATCAGGGGCAGGGCCTGACCGCCAAGCTACCCGACACCCGCGAGCAGATGGAGCGCGCCGCCCAGGAGGAAATCGACCACCTGGCCTGGTGCGATGCGCGCCTGCAGGAACTCGATGGCCGTACCAGCCTGCTCAATCCGCTGTTCTACGCCGCTTCCTTCGGCTTGGGGGCGATGGCTGGGGCGGTGGGCGACCGGGTCAGTCTGGGTTTCGTGGCCGCCACCGAGGAGCAGGTCGGCAAGCACCTCGACGAGCACCTGAACGAGCTGCCCGCGGCGGATCGCCGCTCGCGGGCGATCCTCGAGAAGATGCGCGAGGACGAGGCGCACCACGAGCGCTGGGCACTGGAGGCCGGCGGTGCGCGCTTTCCGCTACCGGTCAAGCTGGGCATGCGGCTGGTCTCCAAGGCCATGACCCAGAGCGTCTACAGGATTTAACCGGCGGCTCTGGCAGAGGCGTTGGAGGCAGGTCGCTTGCCTTACTCCTCGACGATGGTATAGGCGTGGCTGATCTCGACGCCGCCCTGGGCGAGCATGATCGAGGCGCTGCAGTACTTCTCCGCCGACAGTGACACCGCGCGCTCCACCTGTTTTTCCTTGAGGCCGCGGCCGGTGACGGTGAAGTGCACGTGGATCCTGGTGAAGACGCTGGGCACGCTGTCGGCGCGTTCGGCCTCGATGCTGGCCACGCAGTCGCTGACCGGGGCGCGGGACTTCTCGAGGATCTCCAGCACGTCGAAGGAGGTGCAGGCGCCGAGACCCATCAGCAGCATCTCCATCGGGCGTGGGCCGGTGTTGCGGCCGCCGTGGTCCGGCGGGCCGTCGATCACCACGCTGTGACCGCTGCCTGACTCGGCAACGAACTGGCGACCATCGGTCCATTTGACACTGGCTTTCATATCGCGGTCCTTCTGTTTCAGTGAGCGGAGGGCGTGCGTCGTAGCTGGGCATCGAGGGCATAAAGGCGCGCCGGCGTGCCGACATCGACCCAGGTGCCGCGGAAGTGCTGGCCGCGAACCTGGCCCGCATCCATGGCACGCTTGAGCAGCGGCGCCAGGGCGAAAGCGCCCGGCGGCTGGTCGGCGACCAGCGCCGGGTCGAGCAGGCTGAGGCCGGCGAAGGTCAGACGCGGCGAGCCCTCGACGTGGACGCCGCCACGGGCATCGAGATGGAAGTCGCCGGCCGGATGGTGGTCGGGGTTGTCGACCAGCCACAGGTGCGCCAGGCCCCCCTCCAGTGCCGGCATGGCGTCGAGCGCGGCATCACACCAGATATCACCGTTGACCAGCAGGAACGGCGCCTCGCCGAGCAGCGGCAGCGCCTGGCGAATGCCGCCACCGGTCTCCAGCGGCGCCTCCTCGCGGCTCCAGGCGATGCGCACGCCGTAGTCGCTACCGTCGCCCAGCGCCTGGATGATCTGCTCACCGCGGTAGCTGACGTTGATCACGATATCATCGATGCCCGCGGCGGCCAGCCGCTCCAGCTGGTGGACGATCAGCGGCCTGCCGGCCACCGGCAGCAGCGGCTTGGGGCAGTGGTCGGTGAGGGGGCGCATGCGGGTGCCGAACCCGGCAGCCAGGATCATCGCCTTCATTGGTACGCTGCCTCGACGTCGCGTGCCTGCAGCGCGCTTGTCAGCGCCGGCTGGAACTGACCCTGCAGCCAGTCAGCGAGAGCGGCGAACTCGGCGTGGGGCGCCAGGCTATCCTCGAGGTGGGCCACGAAGTGCGGCAGGCGCGCCAGATAACCCGCCTTGTGGTCGCGCAGGGTTAGGCGGCAGAAGATACCCAGTACCTTGAGGCAGCGCTGGGCGGCCATGGCGTCGACCTGGCGGCGAAACGCCTTGGCACCCTCGTCGCTGGTCAGGCGCCCGTCGGCCAGGGCGCGCTGGCGAAACGCCTCGCAGCGCCGCCCGAAATCGTCCAGGTCGAAGCGCCGGTAGCGGCCGCGTAGCAGCGAGATAAGGTCGTAGCTGAGTGGCCCGGCCACGGCGTCCTGGAAGTCGATGACATAGAGTTGCTCGCGGTGGCACATCAGGTTCATGGCGTCGAAATCGCGATGCACCGCGACCCGCGGCTGGGCCAGCGCCATCTCGATCAAGCGCTGACGCCAGACCGGCCACTGGACAGGCGCTGCGAGGTCGACCACCCGAGCCAGGCACCACTCGGGGAACAGGTCGAGCTCGCGGCCGAGCAGGGCGGCATCATAGGCCGGCAGGCCGTCCAGCGGCGCCTGGTTCTGCAGCGCATCGAGCAGCGTTTCGGCGTCATCGTAGGCGGCGTCGCTGAGGCGTGCGTTGAGCGGGGCATCGCCAAGGTCGTCGAGCTCGAGGAAGCCCTGCTCAAGGTCGGCCGCATGGACACGGGGCACCGGCAGGCCGGCGTCGCGCCACTGCTCGGCGATGCGCAGAAAAGGTGCGCTGTCTTCCTGCGCCGGCGGGGCATCCATCAGCATCCGCGTGGTGCCGTCGGGCAGTCTCAGACGGTAGTAGCGGCGAAAACTGGCGTCACCGGCGGCCAGCTGCAGATCGACGCTGCCCGCCGCTAGGCCGTGGCGGGCCGCGCTCCAGTTGGCCAGGGCGGTGAGGCGAGGCGTGTGGGGCATGAAAACTCCTGGTCGAGGGGCCGTGCCGGTGTCAGCGGTTGACGGGCCGCGGGCGCCACCGCATGCTGAGCCAGACGCCAACGGCGATAAGGGCCAGTCGCGGGCGACAGCCGTAACGCGCTCTGTATAATACCGATTTCACTCGCCAAGGACATCGAGAAACATGGGCAAGCGACTCTCCTGGACTGCCCTGGTCGGGCTCGCCAGCGGCTCCGGCCTGTGGGTCATGACGGCCCACGCCGCACCGCCGCCGCCGCTTCCGGCCGAGCGCCTCGACTGGCAGCCGTGGGGAGAGCAGGCCCCGGCCGATGCGCTGTGCCGCGGGCGCTACGTGATGCCCGACTACCGTATCGATGCTGCACCGAGCCCGGAGCAGGCGCGCTCGGAGTCCGACGATGCCAGCTACGGCGAGGATGGCGAGACGATTCTTGGCGGTGAGGTGGTGCTGCGCCGCGGCGAGAGCCAGCTCGAATCACCCCGGGTCAGGGTCAACGCCGAGCGTGATCGCGCCTTCGCCTCGGGGCCGGTGACGCTGCGCGACCGGGGCCTGCTGCTGCGCGGGGATGCCGCCGAGCTGTCGCTGGTCGACGACCAGGCCGAGGTCGATACCGCCCACTACGTCCTGCACGACCAGCGCCTGCGCGGCGGGGCGCAGCGCCTCGAGCGCCTCGACGACGGTCGCTACCGCATGACCGAGGCCAGCTTCACCACCTGCGACCCCGGCGACAACCTATGGCAGCTGGTCGGCAACGACGTGGTTCTCGACGAGGAGAGCGGCTTCGGTACGGCGCGCCACGCGCGGCTCGAGGTGGCCGACGTGCCGGTGTTCTACTGGCCCTGGGTGCGCTTTCCCATTGATGACCGGCGCCAGAGCGGCTTTCTTTGGCCGACCCTGGGGATCTCCAGCAACTCGCTGGACTTCGCCCAGCCCTACTACTTCAATCTGGCGCCCAACTACGACGCCACCCTGACCCCGCGCTGGATCTCCGATCGAGGCCTGCTGCTCGGGGGCGAGTTCCGCTACCTGTTCGACAGCGACGAAGGCCAGATCGAAGGTGCTTACCTGGCCGATGATCAGGGTGGCTCGGCGCGCGATCCCAACAACCCCAGCCGGCGCTTCGAAGGCGAGGATCGCTGGTATATCGATTATCAGCATCAGGGGCGTTTTTCTCCCCAGCTGCGCTACCGGCTGCGCTACGGCGGCGCCAGCGATGGCCGCTACTTCGAGGATTACGGCGGTGACTTCGGCGAGCAGGAGACCGAGAACATGCCGCGCCTGGCGCAGCTCGACTATCGCGGCAGCCTGTGGCGGCTCGAGGCGCGTGCCCAGGGCTTCCAGAAGCTGGAGGACCCGCTGCGCGACCGCGACAAGCCCTTCTATCGGCTCCCCAGCCTGACCGCCAATGCCACCTGGCGCCAGGATAACGGGCTCTATCAGCAGTGGCGCTCCAATGCCACCTACTTCTGGCGCGATGTGGATGAAACCCGCGTGCCGCTGCGCGAGTCGGCGACCGGCGGGCGTGTGCATCTCTCGCCGGCATTCGGCTGGCGGGGCGAGCCGAGCTGGGGGTTTCTCGAGCCGCGTGTGGAGATGCTGCACACCGCCTACGAGGTCGACTATGGCGATCGCCAGACCGACCGCGACACCAGTCTGACACGCACCGTGCCGGTCACCTCCGTGGACGCCGGCCTGATCTTCGAGCGTGAACTCGACGTGCGCGACAACGGCTACCGCCAGACCCTGGAGCCGCGTCTCAACTACGCCTACGTGCCGGCCCGGGACCAGAGCGAGTTTCCCGAGTTCGATACCAATGAGCGAGCCTTCTCCTGGAACCAGCTGTGGTCGCCGCATCGCTTCTCCGGGGCGGATCGGGTTGGTGACCTCAATCGACTCTCCTATGGCGTCAGCACTCGCTTCCTGGCCGATGAAAGCGGACGCGAGCGCTTCTCGCTGGGCGTAGGGCAGGCCACCTACTTCGATGATCGCACCATCGACATGAACGGTGACCCCGACACCCTGCCCCCGGAGAGGAATTTCGAGCGTCGCTACAATGCCACTCGTGACCGCTCGCCGGTGGTGACCCGGCTCGACTGGCAGGTCACCGACCGCTGGAGTGCCGGCTACGAGCTGCTTTACGATGAGCAGCGGCGTCTCACCGAGCGCAACTCGGTAGACCTGCGCTATCGCGATCCGCGCGGCCACGTGTTGAACCTAGGCTACCGCTGGGAACTCGAAGGGTTCGATCCGTCGCTGGATGAAGAGGACCGGCTTGATTACAACCGTGAGGAGTACGATGTCTCCGGTGCCTATCGCATCAGCCCGCGAGTGGACGTGATCGGACGCTTCACGTACGACCATACCAACAGCCGGGCCCTGGAACAGCTGGCCGGGGTGCAGTGGAACGACTGCTGCTACGGGCTGCAGCTGGTGTGGCGTGAATGGGTCGACGACAACGATACGGCGAGGATCGACGATGATTTCACCGATCGCGGTATCTTCCTGCGCTTCGTGTTCAAGGGCTTGGGTGGCGTTGGGCGCGACGCGGACAGCTATTTCGAAGAGGCGATCCCCGGCTATCGGGCGACCCAGTTCTAATGCCGCCGCCGTTGTCCTGGCAACGGCGCATGGATACATCGTGTCCCGCCTAGCAGCGGGACGCCGAGCAGAGAGTCAATGATGAGAGTAAATGAGGTAGCTATGCGCAGTCGACATTCCTCCCCGCGGCTCGCGGTGACAAGCTGGCTGATGCTGGCCATCGGCCTGCTGTTGCTGGCGCCGGCCGCCTGGGCTCAGTCGATTCAGCCGCTCGATCGAATCGTGGCGGTGGTCAACCAGGGCGCGATCATGGCCAGCGAGCTCGAGCAGCGAGTGGAGCAGGCGCGCAGCCAGCTCACCGGTCGCGGCATCGACTCGCCTCCCGACCAGACGCTGCGTCGTCAGGTGCTGGAGCAGATGATCAATGAAGAGATCCAGCTGCAGATGGCGCGCAGCGCCAACCTCAGCGTCGACGACACCGAGCTCAACCGGGCGGTGCGCTCGATCGCCGAGAGCAATAATATGACCCTCGACCAGTTCGCCGATGCGGTGGAGGCGGACGGCCTGAGCCTGGCGGCGGTGCGCGAGGAAGTGCGACGTGAGCTGATCATGCGCGAGCTGCAGCAGCGCCAGGTGGGCAGCCGGGTCAACGTCAGCGAGCGCGAGGTGGATCGCTACCTCGACCAGCAGGGGGCCAACCAGGGGGTGCGCTATCGCCTGGCGCATATCCTGGTGGCGCTACCGCAGTCGCCGACCAGCGACCAGGTAAGCGAGGCCCAGCAGACCATCCAGCGGCTGCGCGGTGAGCTGGAACACGGCGCCGACTTCGCCCAGTTGGCTGCCGCCGAGTCCGACGGCGGCCAGGCTCTCGACGGTGGCGAAATCGGCTGGCGCGAGGCCGGTGAGGTACCCAGCGTGTTCGCCGAGGCGGTGCCGCAGCTCGAGGTGGGGGAGTTCAGCCAGCCGCTGCGCAGCCCCAGCGGCTTCCATATCGTCAAGCTGCTCGATCGTGAGCAGAGCGGCCAGTCGGCCAGCGGCCAGAATCAGCGCGACCAGGCCCGCCAGGCGCTGTTCCAGCGCAAGGCCAACGACGAGTTGGATATCTGGCTGCAGGAAATCCGCGCCGATGCCTTCGTCGAGGTACGCCTGTAAGCATGCGCCCGCTGGTGATCACCGCCGGCGAGCCCGCCGGCATCGGCCCCGACCTGATCCTTGGGCTGGCAGCCGTCGGCGCCCAGGTGGGGCGGCCGTGGCTGGCGATCGGCGATCCCGAGCTGTTTCGCCAGCGTGCCGCGCAGCTCGACCTGGCGGTCGAAGTGGTGGCCCTGGCCGACGGCGAGGCGCCGCAGATGGCGCCGGGGCGGCTATCGCTCTGGCCGGTCGCCCTCAGGGCGCCCTGCCAGGCCGGCACGCTGTCGGTGGCCAATGCCGGGCATGTGCTCGAGTGTCTCGATGTGGCGATTGCGGCCTGCCGCGAAGGGTGCGCGGCTGCGATGGTCACCGCGCCGCTGCACAAGGGCGTGATCATCGAGGCCGGGTGGACGCAGTTCACGGGCCATACCGAGTACCTGCGCGACGCCTGCGGCATCGACGAGGTGGTGATGATGCTGGCCACCGACGATGCGCTGCATGCCCGACAGCCTGGCTGGCAGGGCGACCCCGGGCTGCGGGTGGCGCTGGCCACTACCCACCTGCCGCTGCGCGACGTGGCCGATGCCATTACCCCGGCGTCACTTGGCCGGGTGCTGCGGATTCTCGACCACGACCTGCGCTGCGATTTCGGCATCGCCCGACCGCGCATCGCGGTGTGCGGTCTCAACCCCCACGCCGGCGAGGATGGCCACCTGGGGCGCGAGGAGCTCGAGGTGATCACCCCGACCCTTGAGGCGCTGCGCGGCGAAGGGCTGACCCTGGATGGCCCGCTACCCGCCGACACCCTGTTTACGCCGCGCCATCTGGCCGGCGTCGATGCGGTGCTGGCGATGTATCATGACCAGGGCCTGGCGGTGCTCAAGTACGCCGGCTTCGGTCGCGGTGCCAATATCACCCTGGGCCTGCCGATCGTGCGCACCTCGGTGGATCACGGCACCGCCCTCGATCTCGCTGCCAGCGGAGGCGCCGATGGCGGCAGCCTTGCGGTGGCACTCAATCTGGCTGCCGAGATGGCCGCCGCGCGGGCCGCTAGCGCCTGATCCATGATTTTCGCCTGACCCATAGAGGACGCCAACCCGCATGTCATCTCGCCCTCCCGTACACCGGGCCCGCAAGCGCTTCGGCCAGAACTTTCTGCGCGACCCCGGCATCATCTCGCGCATCGTGCGTGCCATCGCTCCCCGCGACGGCGAGCGCCTGGTCGAGATCGGTCCCGGGCAGGGGGCGCTCACCGAGCCACTGCTGGATGCCGCCGGCGGGCGCCTCGAGGTCATCGAGCTCGACCGCGACCTCATCCCCGGGCTGCGCGTGCAGTTTTTCAACTATCCGGATTTCACGATCCACGAGGGCGATGCGCTGAAATTCGATTTCGCCGCGCTCAAGGGCGACGGCCAGCCGCTGCGGGTGGTGGGTAATTTGCCCTATAACATCTCCACTCCGCTGATCGTGCACCTGCTCGAGCAGCGCGAGGCGATTGCCGACATGCACTTCATGCTGCAGAAGGAGGTGGTCGAGCGGTTGGCGGCAACGCCCGGCGGACCCGACTGGGGGCGACTCTCGGTCATGGCCCAGTACCGCTGCCGGGTCGATTCGCTGTTTGTGGTGCCGCCGGAGGCCTTCGTGCCGCGGCCCAAGGTCGATTCGGCCATCGTGCGCCTGACCCCGCACCCTGAACTGCCGCACCCGGCCCTTGATGAGCGCATGCTGTTCGAAGTGGTGCGCGAAGCCTTTGGCCAGCGCCGCAAGACGCTGCGCAACAATCTCAAGGGGCGCATCACTGCCGAGGCGCTGACGGGCCTGGAGATCGATCCGGCGCGACGCCCCCAGACGCTGCACATCGAGGAGTTCGTGCGCATCGCCAACCACCTGGCGGAGGCCACGCCATGAGCCGCCTGCCATTGCCCAAGGGCGTACACGTCGACGTCGACCCGCAGTACCGTGAGGAGGAGTCCTCGCCCGAAGAGCGGCGTTTCGTGTTCAGCTACACGATCACCGTGCACAACCATTCATCGAGCAGCGTGCAGCTGCTGGCGCGCTACTGGAAGATCACCCAGGGCAGCGGCAAGGTGCAGGAAGTGCGCGGCAAGGGCGTGGTCGGCAAGCAGCCGCTGATCGCTCCGGGGCAGACCTTCCGCTACACCAGCCGGGCGATCCTCGATGGCCCGGTAGGGGTCATGGAGGGCGCCTATACCTGCATCGATACCACCGCCCAGCGGGCCTTCGACGTGGCCATTGCGCCCTTCCGTCTGGCCGGGCCCAATCAGGTACACTGACAGCCGGCTGCCACCGCCGCCGACACCCAAAGCAGAGCAAGGAGAGCACCATGGCGCGCTACGCCGTTGGCGACCTGCAGGGCTGCCACCGCGAATTCGTCGCACTGCTCGAGCGCCTGGCGTTCGACCCGCATCGCGACCAGCTGTGGCTGGCCGGCGACCTGGTCAACCGCGGCCCGGGCTCCCTCGATTGCCTGCGCGAAGTGCGGGCCCTGGGCGACGCGGCGCGCGTGATACTGGGCAACCATGACCTGCATCTGCTGGCGGTGGCGCGGGGTGGCGCGACGCTCAAGCGCAGCGATACCCTTGACGCCATCCTCGCCGCCGCCGACCGCGACTCCCTGCTCGACTGGCTGATGCAGCAGCCGCTGGCGGTGGCCGAGGGCGAGCAGCTGATGGTGCATGCCGGTATCCTGCCGCAGTGGTCTTTGCCGCTGGGGCTGGGGCTGGCCGATGAAGTGCGCCAACGGCTGGGCAGCGAGCATGGCGGGGCCTTCCTCGAGCAGATGTACGGCAACCAGCCGGCCTGCTGGCGTGACGACCTCGACGGCATCGAGCGGCTGCGGGTGATCGTCAACGCCTTTACCCGCATGCGCTTCATCGACGCCGACGGCTGCCTGGACTTTGCCGCCAAGGAGGGCCTCGACTCGGCGCCGCGGGGCTTTGCCCCCTGGTTCAGCTACCCGCGCGCCGACGACCCGCAGATCATCTTCGGCCACTGGGCGGCCCTCGAGGGGCATACGCCAGGCGCTCGGGTGCGCGCCGAGGCCCTGGATACCGGCTGCGTCTGGGGCGGCAGCCTGACGGCGCTCGACCTCGATAGCGGTGAACGTATCAGCGTACCCAGCCAGCAGCGCTGAGACTGCAGCAGCCATGCCACAGGAGACACCCATGAGCGACACCCCCTTCGAGCACCTCGACCCCACCACGCTAGCCGACTGGCTCGACGCCGAGGCCTCGCTGACGCTGGTCGACATTCGCGACCCGATGAGCTTTGCCCAGGGGCACATCCCGGGCAGCCGCCACCTCGACAACGCCAGCGCCGGTGCGCTGCTCGACCAGACGCCCCACGACCGGCCGCTGGTGGTGGTCTGCTACCACGGCCACTCCAGCCAGCAGGCCGCTGCCTGGCTGGCCGGGCAGGGCTATCGACAGGTGTATAGCCTCGACGGCGGCTTCAGCGACTGGGCGCAGCGCCACCCGACCCGGGTGGCGCACTGACAATGGGCGCCGCCAGCGACCGCTACACCGCTGGGCTCGAGGTCTATCGGGTCGGCGGTGCGGTGCGCGATGCACGCCTCGGCTGGCCGGTGTACGACAACGACTGGGTGGTGGTGGGCGCCACCCCGGAGGAGATGCAGCGGCGCGGTTTCAAGCCGGTGGGCCGCGACTTCCCGGTGTTCCTGCATCCGCAGAGTCACGAGGAGTACGCCCTGGCGCGCACCGAGCGCAAGGCCGGTCACGGCTATACCGGCTTCGTGGTGCACGCCAGCCCGGAGGTGACCCTCGAAGAGGATCTGGCGCGCCGCGACCTGACCATCAACGCCATGGCCGAGGATGCCGACGGTGGCCTGGTCGACCCCTTTCACGGCAGCGACGACCTCGAGGCCCGAGTGCTGCGCCATGTGTCGCCGGCCTTTGCCGAGGATCCGCTGCGGGTGCTGCGCGCGGCGCGCTTTCTGGCGCGCTACCAGGGGCTGGGGTTTACCATCGCCGACGAGACCCTGGCGCTGATGCGCGAGCTGGCGGCTAGCGGCGAGCTTGCTCACTTGGTCGCCGAACGCGTCTGGGGGGAAACCGAAAAGGCCCTCGGCGAGCCGCACCCTGCGGCCTACTTCACGATTCTCGATGCCTGTGGCGCCCTGGCACGGCTGATGCCAGAACTCGGCGGCGACTCGGATGAGCTCGCCGCTGCCCTGGCGCGCCTTGCGCGGGTCCCGGAAGAGCCCCTCGACGACCTTGCCGGGGCACTGCCGCGCTGGCGCTGGGCGCGGCTGGTCGAGCACCTCGCCGACGATCAGCGCGACGCCCTGGCCAAGCGCCTGCGGCTGCCCAATGCCTACGTCGACCTGGCGCGGCAGGTGGCGCTGAGCCGCGGGCTATGGCGCCAGGAAAATCCCGATGCAGCGGAGATCCTCAGCTGGCTGGACGCCATTGATGCCTGGCGGCGCGGCGCGCGGGTGGTACCGCTGATCTCGCTGGTCAGCCTCGAGCGCCCTGCGCTGGCCGATGACCTGGCGCTGGCCTGGCGGCTGGCCCAGCAGGTGGTGCCGCGGCTGCTGCTCGAGGAGGGCTATCGCGGCAAGGCGCTGGGCGAGGAGGTGCGGCGGCGGCGCTGGCAGGTGATCGCCGACGCTCTGGTGTGAACTGTTCCCGTGTCGACTAGCGGGCGCTGGAGATGGTCCTGCCCTGCCACACGAAATCCACCGGCCACAGCGGCTGCTGGAGAGCCAGCTCGCTCTCGGCGAAGCGTGCCCAGAGAGTCGCATAGCGCTGGCCATTGAGCGGGTGGTGCTGGTCGGGCAGCAGTTCGGCCAGCGGCCGCAGCACGAAGGCATGTTTGTCGACCTCGTCGCGGGGTAGCGCCACGCCGTCCACCAGGCCGCAGGCATCGCCCACCGTGAGCAGGTCGATGTCGAGGGTGCGCGGGCTGTACTTGGGGCTGTCCTTGCGCCGGCCGTTGGCGTATTCGAGGGTCTTGCACCAGCGCTGCAGTTCGCCCACGCCGAGCTGGGTCTCGAAGGCCGCGACCAGGTTGTAGAAATTGCGCCCATCTTCGAATCCCACCGGCTCGCTCTCGAAGACCCGCGAGATCTGCAGGGCGTCAAAGCCCTCGGCGAGGGCGTCCAGGCACACCCGCACGTGGTGGTCGCGCTGGATATTGCTGCCGATACTGACCGTCACCAGCGCCATCAGGACCACTCCCGCGCGATGCGCACGCCTACCGCGGCCGCCTCGGCCACGGCGCCGGGCTTGCGCACCGTGAGCGTCAGCCCGGCGATGGCGAACTCGTCATGCAGCAGGGTGGCAAGGCGCTCGGCGAAGGTCTCGACCAGGGCGAATGCCTGCTCGTCGGCAAAACGGGCAATGCGCTGGCTGATGGCGGCATAGTCGAGGGTCAGGGTGATATCGTCAGCGGCGGCGGCGGCGCGGATGTCGGTGGCCAGCTCGAGGTCGAGCACCAGCCGCTGGCGGATCTCACGCTCCCAGTCGTAGACCCCTATCACGGTCTCCACTGCCAGTGATTCGATGATCACTCGATCGCTGCGCATCCCTGTCTCCCATCCTGCTGTCTGACGAACGAGCGGCGATTGTACTGTAGCCATGTCGCCAACGATAGGAAGGCACGGCTACCGCTGGGCGGGCAAGGCTGGCAGAATCGAGACATCCTTCGCCGCGGCGCGCTTGCCATGTCGTTAGTCGAACTGCTGATGGTTACCCTGATGCTGATGGCGCTGGCCTATGCCTGCGGCGGCTGGCTGGGGGCGATCAGCGTCTGCCGCTGGGCGGGAGTGCGCGACCCGCGACTGGCCGGGTCGCGTAACCCGGGCTTCTCCAATGTGCTACGCCTGTACGGCGCCCGCCTGGCGTTGGCCACGCTGGCGCTGGATGCCGCCAAGGGCATGCCGGTGCTGTGGTTGGCCAAGGGCGTGGCGCTGCCGGCCTGGGCCCAGGGGCTGGTCGGCCTGGGTGTGCTGCTGGGCCACAGCTATCCGCTGTGGCATCGCTTTCGTGGCGGCAAGGCGGTAGCCAGTGCCTTCGGCGTGCTGCTGGTGCTGACGCCGTGGGTGGCGCTGCTGTGCGCCCTGCTGTGGGCGCTGTTGGCCTGGAGGGTGCGCACTGCTGCGGTGGCGTCGCTGGCCACGGCCTGTCTGGCGCCGCTGGCCAGCTGGTGGCTGGCCCCGGACTACGTGTGGGTGGTCAGTGCCTTCGCGCTGCTGGTGGTGACGCGCCATGTCTGGAATATCCGCCGCCTGGGGCGTGGCGGCGAGCCGCGTCTCGAGCGGCGCACTAACCCGCCGGAGGAGTAAGCGCCGCCAGTGGCCAGCGCGGTACGGCGAGCATGGTGGCGCTGTCGCGTTCGCCGGCCAATAGGCGCTGGGTTCTGAACATAAATAGCGCGATCATTGCGGGGTTGGCGTACTGGCAGGCGGGGTTAGATCCGCCAGCGGCCAGCGCGGTACGGCGAGCATGGTGGCGCTGTCGTGCTCGCCGGCCAGCAGACGTTGGGCTCCCGCATAGGCAATCATGGCGCCGTTGTCGGTGCAGAAGCGCCCGCGCGGGTAGTAGGCCCGGGCTCCGCGCTTGGCGCACTCGCGGTCGAGGCGCTCGCGCAGACGCCGGTTGGCGCTGACGCCGCCGGCCACCACCAGGCGTGACTGGCCGCTGACATCCAGTGCGCGGCGGCACTTGATCACCAGGGTATCCACCACCGCCTCCTCGAAGGCGCGGGCCACGTCGGCACGCGCCTGGTCGTCGAGTTCGCCGGCGGCATCGAGCTGACGGATCGCGGTCAGGGTATGGGTCTTGAGCCCCGAGAAGCTGAAATCGAGCCCCGGGCGATCGGTCATCGGCCGCGGGAAGCGCAGACGCTTGGGGTCACCGTGTTCCGCCAGGCGGGCGATCTGGGGGCCGCCAGGGTAGTCGAGACCCAGCATCTTGGCGGCCTTATCGAAGGCCTCGCCGGCGGCATCGTCCAGCGACTCGCCGAGCAGGCGGTAGCGGCCCAGGCCGAGCACCTCGACCAGCTGGGTGTGGCCGCCCGAGACCAGCAGCGCGACGAACGGAAAGGCCGGGGCATCGGCCTCGAGCATGGGTGCCAGCAAATGCCCCTCCATGTGATGCACGCCGAGTACCGGAATCTGCAGGGCATGTGCCATGCCGTGGGCGGTGGCGGCACCCACCATCAGCGCGCCAACCAGGCCGGGGCCGGCGGTATAGGCGATGCCGTCGAGGTCGTGGCGGCCCAGGCCGGCTTCGCCGAGCACCTCGTCGATCAGCGGCAGCAGGCGCCGGGTGTGGTCGCGGGAGGCCAGCTCCGGCACCACGCCGCCGAAGTCGGCATGCATTGCCACCTGGCTATATAGGGCGTCGGCGAGCAGGCCGCGCTGGCTGTCGAACAGGGCGACGCCGGTTTCGTCGCAGGAGGTCTCGATCCCCAGTACGCGCATCGTGGCTGGCTTCCGTGGTCGCTGTGGGGCGCTTATTCTACGTGCTTTGCGTGGCTGGGGGCAGCGTCTGCTCGGGAAATTTGCAAACCCCGCAGTCGACGACTAGACTACTGTGCGCTGTAAGACTGGGTCGTGCGCCCGGGATGCACTCTTTCTTTCGCTTCTCCCTTTTGCTGCCTTGCCATGTTTCATGGCGAAGCCAGCCAGTGACGAAACGCGTGAGGGACGTGGTCCCCAGGGCGTGCGTTCAAACCGAACTCATGATTCCAAGGTAGGTGAGTGCTTAATGCCTTCTGTCAAAGTACGTGATAACGAGCCGTTCGACGTCGCTCTGCGTCGCTTCAAGCGTTCCTGTGAAAAAGCCGGTGTTCTCTCCGAAGTGCGTCGTCGCGAGCACTATGAGAAGCCGACTGCCGAGCGCAAGCGCAAGGCCGCAGCCGCCGTCAAGCGTCACGCCAAGAAGCTGCAGCGTGAGCGCAAGCGTTTCGAACGGTTGTATTGATCCGTACTGGGAGCGGTCGACGTCGCGTTGACTGACCGTTCCAAGAGGGACGCCAAGCGGCCGCCGATTCGGTGGCCGCTTGTTTTTCACGCGCCGCCCATGCCCAGGCAAGTGCTGGCGTGTGCGTTTCAGGATCGTTGAGGTTCATGGCCGGGCAAATTCCGCAACGCTTCATCGATGATCTGCTGGCCCGCGTCGACGTGGTCGAGGTGGTGGGCGAGCGCGTGCAGCTCAAGAAGAGTGGCCGCAACCATTCGGGCCTGTGTCCGTTTCATCAGGAAAAGTCGCCGTCCTTCACCGTCAGTCAGGACAAGCAGTTCTATCACTGCTTTGGCTGCGGCGCCCACGGCAATGCGCTACGTTTCCTGATGGAGTATGACAACCTGCGCTTCCCCGAAGCGGTCGAGCAGCTGGCTGCGCGACAGGGCATGGAAGTGCCGCGGGAGGGCGCCGACGACCCGCGAGCCCAGGCCCGAGAGAAGAAGCGCAAGCAGGGCGTCAACCTGCTCGAGCTGGCGGCGAGCTTCTTTCGTGAGCGAATGAAGATGCCCGAAGGGCAGGCGGCGCGCGGCTACCTCGAGCGTCGCGGCCTGTCGCCCCAGGTGGTCGAGGAGTACGGCATCGGCTTTGCTCCCAACGACTGGGAGGCGCTGAAGCGCCATCTGGGTGAGCAGGGCATCAGCGAAGCGGTACAGATAGAGTACGGGTTGCTGGTGCACCGCGAAGATAGCGGCCGCACCTATGATCGCTTTCGCGATCGGGTGATGTTCCCGATCCGCGACGTCAAGGGCAATACCATCGCCTTCGGTGGGCGGGTGCTGGGTGACGCCAAGCCCAAGTACCTGAACTCGCCGGAAACGCCGGTGTTTCACAAGGGGCGCGAGCTCTACGGCCTCTTTGAGGCGCGTCAGGCCCATCGCCAGCTGGAACGGGTGCTGATCGTCGAGGGCTACATGGACGTGGTGGCGCTGGCGCAGTTCGGCATTCGCAACGCGGTCGCCACCCTCGGCACCTCGACCAGCGAGGACCATCTGACGCGGTTGTTCCGCATGGTCGACGAGGTGGTGTTCTGCTTCGACGGCGATCGCGCCGGTCGGCAGGCCGCCACCCGGGCGCTGGAAACGGTGCTGCCGATGATGATCGACGGTCGCCAGGCGCGCTTCCTGTTCCTGCCCGAGGGCGAGGATCCGGACACGCTGGTGCGCAACGAAGGCGCCGAGGGTTTTCAGGATCGCGTGGTCTGCGCCAGCCCGCTCTCGGAGTTCCTGTTCGATCAGGCGGCGGCGGGGCGGGACCTGGCGCGCATCGAGGAGCGCGAGCGCTACGCCAGCCAGGTGCTCAAGGCGTTGGCCAGGCTGCCGGAAGGAGTGCTCAAGTCGCTGCTGCTGAGTGAGCTGGCCAAGCGCACCGGCGTCGAGCAGGCGCGCTTCGAGGCGCTGCTGGCCACGCCCGAGTCGTCCGTCGAGCCGCCGCCGGCCGCTGCCGAGCCTCATGAAGCGAGGCGCCGCGAGAGTCCTGCGCCGTCGCGGGGCGCGCTAAGCCTGGCGGCGCGGGCGCTGCAGCTGCTGGTGCATGAGCCGGGGCTGGTGGAGAGGCTGCCGGAGGGGGACGACTGGTGCCCCGAGGGTGATCCGGACGGTGTGCTGTGTCGCGAGGTGATCGCGCTGATCCGCGCCGGCGGCTACCGCAGCGCCCAGGTGCTGCTGGCGCACTTTCACGGTAGCCAGGAGGGCGAGCGGCTGGCGGCGCTGGCGCATCGTGAGCTGCTGATCCCCCGCGTCAATCGCGGCGCCGAGCTGGATGGCCTGGTGGCCTATTTCCAGCGCAATCGGCAGCAGCCGACGCGCCAGCAGGAAATCGATGCATTGCTGGGAAGAAAGCGTCAGGGAGAGACGTTGACGGCCGAGGAGCGGCGTCGCCTCATGACCTTGTTGTCTGAGGCAGAGAAGTGAACGGCCAAGGTGTTTATTGGCGCCAGGGTTGAATTGTTGCCAAGCATCACCATCTAAGGGGGAGCTGGGCAACGCTGGCGCGAGCCTAACCGAACAACCTAACACACCTGAACGTTGGCGCAAACGCATCACTGGCGGACCCCTATGGCTAGCAGCTATACTGGTCGGCTTTACGATTTTCTTCGCCTACCCGTTTGGGTGCTTCATTCTTCTTCGTCGAGATAGGGTTTCTATGGCTGGAAATGCGCAGCAGCAGTCACGTCTGAAGGAGTTGATCGCGCGCGGCAAGGAGCAGGGCTTCCTGACCTATGCCGAGGTCAACGACCACCTTCCCGAGGATATCGCCGACCCGGATCAAGTGGAAGACATCATCGGCATGATCAACGACATGGGCATCAGCGTCGTTGAAGAAGCCCCCGATGAAGACACCTTGATGATGTCCGATCACTCCACCGACGAGCAGGCTGCCGAAGAAGCGGTGGCGGCGCTCGCCGCGGTGGAGAGCGACGTGGGCCGCACCACCGACCCGGTGCGCATGTACATGCGCGAAATGGGTACCGTAGAGCTGTTGACCCGCGAAGGCGAGATCGAGATCGCCAAGCGCATCGAGGAAGGCACCCGCGAGGTGATGTCGGCGCTGGCCTATCTGCCCGGTGCGGTGGAGTCGATTCTCGAGATCTATGACGGCACCCAGGACGAGGAGGCACCGGGCCGCCTGTCCGATCTGTTCTCCGGCTTCATCGATCCCGACGAGGGCATTCCCGGGGTGGCCGAGGCCGAAGTGCCTGAGCCGGAACCCGAGTCCGAGCTCGACGAAGATGACGACGAGGAAGACGACGAAAGCAGCAACGAAGGCGGTCCCGACCCTGAGGAGGCACGCGCGCGTTTCGAGCAGATCCGCGAGCAGAACGCCTTGGTCCAGGCGGCCATCGCCAAGCATGGTCGCACGTCCAAGCAGGCACTCGAGGAGCAGGCGCGACTGGCCGAGCTGTTCTCGCCGATCAAGCTGGTGCCCAAGCACTTCGAGCGCCTGGTGGGCCAGGTGAGGATCAGCGTCGAGCAGGTCCGCGAGCAGGAAAAGGCCATCATGCAGGTGTTCGTCAAGCGCGGTAAGGTGCCACGCAAGACCTTCATCAAGTCGTTCCCCGGCAACGAGTCGCGCAGTGACTGGATGGACGACTTCCTGGCCGCCAACGCCAAGTTCAGTGATCGTCTCGCCCCGTTCCGCAGCGATATCGCCCGCGCCCAGCGCAAGATCGCCTTCGAGGAAGACATGGTCCAGCTGCCGGTGGGCGAGCTCAAGGAGGTCAATCGCCGGCTGTCGATCGGCGAAGCCAAGGCGCGCCGGGCGAAGAAAGAGATGGTCGAGGCCAACCTGCGCCTGGTGATCTCGATTGCCAAGAAGTACACCAACCGCGGCCTGCAGTTCCTGGATCTGATCCAGGAGGGCAATATCGGCTTGATGAAGGCGGTGGACAAGTTCGAATACCGCCGCGGCTACAAGTTCTCGACCTATGCCACCTGGTGGATTCGTCAGGCGATCACGCGCTCCATCGCTGACCAGGCGCGTACCATCCGCATCCCGGTGCACATGATCGAGACCATCAACAAGCTCAATCGTGTGTCGCGCCAGATGCTGCAGGAGATGGGCCGCGAGCCGACCCCGGAAGAGCTCGGCGAGCGCCTCGAAATGCCCGAGGACAAGGTGCGCAAGGTGCTCAAGATCGCCAAGGAGCCGATCTCCATGGAGACGCCGATCGGTGACGACGACGACTCGCACCTGGGCGACTTCATCGAGGATGGCACCATGCTGCTGCCCATCGATTCGGCCACCGGCGAAGGCTTGATCGAGGCCACCCGTAACGTGCTCGGCGGCCTCACCGCCCGAGAGGCCAAGGTGCTGCGCATGCGCTTCGGTATCGACATGAACACCGATCACACCCTCGAGGAGGTCGGCAAGCAGTTCGACGTTACCCGCGAGCGGATCCGTCAGATCGAAGCCAAGGCGCTGCGCAAGCTGCGTCATCCGAGCCGCTCGGAGCCGCTGCGTTCGTTCCTCGACGAATAACGCCGCCTAGCGCCTCACCCAAGACGCCCGTCGCCGCAAGGTGGCGGGCGTCTTGCGTTGTGCCGCGGGTCGATTACGCCTGCGCAGGCGTCGAGCGCCGGGCCTCCTCTACCAACCAGTCGTGTACCGCCAACACGCGGCGATCGTCCAGTGCCCCCTGGGCGTGGACGATGCCGTAGCGCTTGCCGGTGGCCACGCGCTGGGGGAAGGGGGCGATCAGCGCGCCGCTCTTGAGTTCGCCGGTGATCAGCGTCTGGCGGGCAATGGCCACGCCCATGCCGGAGATGGCCGCCTCCATGGTCAGCTGGTTGCGATTGAAGGTGTAGCCGCGGCGTACGTTGACGTGGGGCGCTTCGATGGCGTGCAGATAGTGCTCCCACTCGGCATAGTCGTGACTACCGCGCCAGGCGGTGACGTCGTGGAGCAGCGGGTACCAGGCCAGGTCCTCGGGCGCGGACAGCGAGGGCTTGCCGCGCAGCAGCGCCGGTGCACAAACCGGAAAGATCACTTCGTCCATCAGCGGGGTGATGGCGAGCCCCGGGTAGTGGCCGTCGTTGAGATCCAGGGCCAGATCGTAGTCGCCGTCGCGCAGCGAGATGTTGCTGTCCTCGGCGACCACCTGCAGCTCGATGTCGGGGAAGCGTGCCTGCAGGCGTGGCAGGCGTGGCATCAACCACTTGGCCAGGAACGACGGCACGCTGCGCAGGCGCAGGATGCCGCTCATGACACCGCTGCGCAGACGCCTCACCTCCAGCCCCACCGATTGATAGGCATCGTCGACCACCGCCGCCAGCCGGCGCCCTTCGTCGGTCAGCTCCAGCTGCCGCGGCCGGCGTCGGAACAGCTTGAAGCCGAGGCGCTCCTCGAGCTGCTTGATCTGCTGGCTGACGGCACCGGTGGTGACGTGCAGCTCCTCGGCGGCGCGGGTGAAGGAGAGGTGACGGGCGCTGACCGCGAAGACCTTCAGCCAGGCGTGGGTCTGGGCATTGAGTGAACGGCTCATGGTTTAGTTTAAGTATATCCAAGGCAAGATATTCTCGATTGTCGCCCATCGCATCCTGATTGAACATGGCTTCCATGCGTAGGCTATCCTTGATAGGCAAGATGCGTTGCTACCGAGGTTTAGTCAAACTGATCTAAAGGCCCGAGGGCCAAGTGGGGAGCCGAGCGATGTCCATCAGCGTGTTCGACCTGTTCAAGATCGGCGTCGGGCCGTCGAGTTCGCATACCGTGGGGCCGATGCGCGCCGCCTGCGATTTCGTCAACGAGCTCCGTGAGCGAGCGCTGCTCGAACGGGTGGCGCGTATCGAGGTGCATCTCTATGGCTCGCTGTCGGCCACCGGCGAGGGGCACGGCACCGACCGTGCGGTGATCATGGGGCTGATGGGCGAGCAGCCCGACCGCATCGACCCTGCCGTCATCGGACCCTGCATCGAGGAGTTGCTCGAGTCCCACAGTCTGCTGCTCGACAACCGCCTGGCAGTTCCTTTCCTGTGGACCCGCGACCTGCAGTGGCACGACGAGTGCCTGCCGCATCACCCCAATGCCATGCGCCTGGTCGCCCATGGCCATAGCGAGCCGCTGTATCAGAATACCTACTACTCGGTGGGCGGCGGCTTCGTGATTGATGAGCGTCAGGCCCAGGCTGGCGAACTGGATAGCGACACCACCGCGCTGCCCTATGACTTCAACTCCGCGGCCGAGCTGATGGCCCTGTGCCGGCTGCATGACCTGCGCATCAGCGAGCTGATGCTCGAGAACGAGAAGGCCTGGCGCAGCGAGGCCGAGATCCGCGACGGTCTGTGGCAGATCTGGCAGGCCATGCGCGCCTGCGTGGATAGCGGCCTGGCCGCCGAGGGCGTGCTGCCTGGCGGGCTCAACGTAAAGCGCCGGGCAGCGGCCCTGCATCGCCGCCTGCTGGCGGTGGGCGAGAGTCCCAGCCTGATAGCCACGACCTTCTCGGCGATGGACTGGGTCAACGTCTTCGCCCTGGCGGTCAACGAAGAGAATGCCGCTGGCGGGCGCATGGTTACCGCGCCCACCAACGGCGCGGCGGGCATCATCCCTGCCGTGCTGCACTACTACATGAAATTCCAGCCCGACGCCTGCGAACGCGACGTGGTCGACTTCCTGCTCGCCGCCGGGGCGGTAGGGATCCTGTGCAAGAAGAACGCCTCGATCTCGGGGGCCGAGGTGGGCTGCCAGGGCGAAGTGGGCTCGGCCTGCGCCATGGCCGCCGCCGGCTTGGCCGAGCTGATGGGCGGCAGCGTCGGCCAGGTGGAGAACGCCGCCGAGATCGGCCTGGAGCACAACCTGGGGCTGACCTGCGACCCGGTGGGCGGACTGGTGCAAGTGCCGTGCATCGAGCGCAACGCCATCGCCTCGGTCAAGGCGATCAACGCTGCCCAGATGGCGATGCGCGGCGACGGCGAGCACTTCATCTCGCTGGACAAGGTGATCCGCACCATGCGCGACACCGGCGCCGACATGCAGGAGAAGTACAAGGAAACCTCCCGCGGCGGTCTCGCCGTCAACGCCATCGAGTGCTGATTCCCCCCCGGGCGCCAAGCGGCGCCCCTTGGGCCATCGACGCTAAGCGGCTGTCGTGGAGGGCCGGCGTGAGGCGAGGTACTCCGGCCGCGGCTGGTCGGCAGCGAAAGGAGCCACCAGCGCATTGTCGACGCTGTTGTAGACGCAGAACAGGTTGGCGCGCGGCCACGGCGAAAGATTGGCGTTGGACGCGTGCAGTGTGTTGCAGTCGAATAGCAGCAATGAGCCGGCCGGCCCTTTCGGCGCCTGGATGCCGTGCTGCTTGATCACCCCGTCTAGCGTCTGATAATCCGGCACGCCGAACGCCTGGGCCTTGAGCGACTCCTGCCAGTGGTTGGGCGGTGTCCGCCCCACGGTGGGGATGAACTGCCGGTGTGACCCCGGTACCAGCATCAGCGGCCCGTTGAACTCTAGGTTGTCGGTTAGCATCAGCGAGGCGCTGATCGCTCGCATGCCGGGCATGCCATCCTCGGCGTGCCAGGTCTCGAAATCCGAGTGCCACTCGAATCCACTGCCCTGGAAGCCGGCCTTGTCGTTGATCCGCGATTGATGGATATAGACGTCGCCGCCTAATAGCTGCCGAATCATGTCGAGCAGTCGCGGCTGGCCGAACAGTCTGGCGAAACGCTGCGATAGCTCATGCATGGCAAATACCGAGCGCACGGCCCCCGAGCGTGGGTCACGGATCAAGCGTTCGTCGTCATGCAGTGCCGGGTCATCCTCCAGCGCAGCGAGCTCATCGAAGAACGGTGCGACCTCGGCGGTGTCGAAGAACCCTTCGAACCACAGAAATCCGTCGCGCTCGAAGCGTTCCAGGTGCCCCTGGTCGAGTGGCCCGGCCGGGCGGTCGGTATGGATTATCGGGCAGCGGCGCGGGATGGGGGCTGCTGGCCTATCGAGGCGGGTTGGATAGAAGTCGGTTGTATGTGAATTATGGGATATAGTAGAGAATGTTGCTGACTCGTAAGTCATGGCAGAACTCCTTGTATTGATCGTGTCATTCCGGACACTGAACTGACATGGCCTGCCATGCTGACGCGAGCGTCGAGAGATGGATATAACGCAAGTTATTAAGAATCAATACTATTGGTAGAGCGCCCGTCAGCCATTCCGGCATTGCCGCCAGCGCCGACAGCAGTGCTCGATATCGTCATCAGGGGAGAGGCGGTCGTGGACTACAAAGACAGTTGCATCATTCGGCACTTCAATCACTACTGTTCGTTATCGGAAGCCGACAAGCGCTTGCTCAACGACCTGGAGCAGAGCCCAACCGAGATCAAGGCCGGCGCCCAGCTCTGGGAAGAGGGCGATCGCGCAACGGAGTTCTGCACGTTGCGTACCGGCTGGGCCTACTCCTACCGGCATCTCGAGAATGGCAACCGTCAGATCCTCGAGGTGTATCTGCCTGGGGATATCATCGGCCTGCGCGAGTTCGCATTTTGCCAGCGCCTGGCAGGCGTGCAGATGATCGAGGATGGCGTGGTCTGCCACTTTCCCCACGCCCGCATGCTCGAGCTGTTCCGCCAGTCCACCACCCTTACCTCGGTGCTGTTTGCGATCTCCAGCCGCCAGCAGGCGCTATTGACCGAACGCCTGGTGAATCTGGCGCGGCGCAGTGCGCGCCAGAAGATGGCGCACTTCCTGCTCGAGATGTATGTGCGGCTGCGTCAGACCGAGCCCGACGGTGGCGCGGCCTTCCGGCTGCCGCTCTCCCAGGAGCAGCTGGCCGATATCCTCGGCCTCAGCCCGGTGCACGTCAGTCGTACCTTCAGCGCGCTGGGCGAGGACGATCTGGTGCATCGCGACCGCCACCAGCTGCTGATTCCCGATATGGAAGCGCTGGCCCACGAGGGTGAGTTCGACCAGTGCTACTTGACCGATAGCCTGCGGCCGTTGCTCGACGAAGTCGGTTAGCGCGCCGGGGGCTGGAAACCTACCCCGGGGTGGTCGTGGCAGTGCTGGATGCGATCGCCGATATTGGCGACCAGGTGGTCGACCAGCAGCCTGACCTTGGGCGAGAGATGGCGGTGGCGCGGGTAGACCGCCCATACCGCGGTATCGGTATGCTGGAAGGCCTCGAGCACCGAGACCAGCTCACCGGACTGCAGGTAGGGCTCCACGTAGTAGTCCGGCAGCTGTGCCAGCCCCAGCCCCTTGAGCGCGGCGTCGAGCAGCGCGGGTCCCGAGTTGGCCTGCCAGGGCCCATGAACCCTCACCTCGCGGCGTGAGCCGCGCACATCGAACAGCCAGAAGTCCCGCGACCCCAGCAGGCAGCGGTGATTGGCCAGCTCGGCCAGCGAATGTGGCCGGGCATGCTGTTCGAAATACTCCCGCGACCCCACCACGTACTCGCGGCGTTCGCACAGGCGTCGTGCGATCAGCGTCGAATCCTTGAGCACCCCCATGCGGATGGCAATATCGTAGCCTTCGTCGATCAGCTCCACCTGGCGATTGGTGAAGTGCATGTAGACCTCGAGTTGCGGGTAGAGGCGCTGGAAGTCGTTGACCAGCGGGGCCACGAAGCGCTCGCCGAAGGTCGTTGCCGAGGTCAGCTTGAGAATGCCCTTGGGGCGCCGCTGGAGGTCGTCGATGGCCGCCTCGGCCTCGCGGAAGCCGTCGAACAGATGATGGCAGTGCTCGTAGTAGAGCGCGCCGGCGTCGGTCAGGCGGATCTGGCGGGTGGTGCGGTAGAGCAGCTGGGTACCGAGCTGGTTCTCCAACTGCCCGACCAGTCGACTGACGTGGGAGTTGGATACCTTGAGGTGGCGCGCGGCGGCCGAGAAGGTGCCCAGCCGGACGACTTCGATAAAGGCCTCGATGCGATCCCAGCGTTGCATGATGGTGGTTTCCCCGTTGGATTATTGCTTGATGACAATAATCTTATGAGCTTAGCCCAGTTTATCCAGAGGCGATGCCTGACCTAGACTGACAAGACACTGGCGTGGCGCTCGGCAGTCGCCGACGCACGCCTCGACGCACGGGTCTACAGGAGTCCGCCAATGAAGTCACGCGCCGCAGTCGCACTTGAAGCCGGCAAGCCGCTGGAAGTCACCGAGGTCGACGTCGAAGGGCCCAAGGCCGGCGAGGTGCTGGTGCGCATTAAGGCCACCAGCGTCTGCCACACTGACGCCTACACCCTGTCCGGTGCCGACCCCGAGGGCAACTTCCCGGCGGTGCTTGGCCACGAGGGCGCCGGCGTCGTCGAGGAGGTCGGCGAAGGCGTCACCTCACTGGCCGTCGGCGACCACGTCATTCCGCTCTATACCGCCGAGTGCGGCAAGTGCAAGTTCTGCCTCTCGGGCAAGACCAACCTGTGCGGCAGCGTGCGCGCCACCCAGGGCAAGGGCCTGATGCCCGACGGCACCAGCCGCTTCTCGCTGGACGGCAAGATGCTGCACCACTACATGGGCTGCTCGACCTTCTCGGAGTACACCGTGCTGCCCGAGGTGTCGCTGGCCAAGGTCTCCAAGCAGGCGCCGCTGGACAAGATCTGCCTGCTCGGCTGCGGCGTGACCACCGGCATCGGCGCGGTGCTCAACACCGCCAAGGTCGAGCCGGGCTCCACCGTGGCGGTGTTCGGCCTGGGTGCCATCGGCCTGGCGGTGATCCAGGGCGCGCAGATGGCCAAGGCCAGCCGCATCATCGCCATCGACGTCAATCCCGACAAGTTCACGCTGGCCGAGCAGTTCGGCGCCACCGAGTTCGTCAATCCCAAGGACTATAGCGCCCCGATTCAGGAAGTGATCGTCGACCTCACCGATGGCGGCGTCGACTACTCCTTCGAGTGCATCGGCAACGTCAACGTGATGCGCTCGGCGCTGGAGTGCTGCCACAAGGGCTGGGGCGAATCGATCGTCATTGGCGTGGCGGGGGCCGGCGAGGAGATCTCCACGCGGCCGTTCCAGCTGGTCACCGGGCGGGTCTGGAAGGGCTCGGCGTTCGGCGGGGTCAAGGGTCGCACGGAGCTGCCGGGCTACGTGGAGCGCTACATGAACGGCGAGCTGAAGATCGACGAGTTCGTCACCCACGACATGCCGTTCGAGCAGATCAACGAGGCCTTCGAGCTGCTGCATGCCGGCAAGAGCATTCGTACTGTGCTGCATTTTTAAACGCGCCCGCTGCCGCGCGACTGTTAAACGCGCCCGACGCTGCGCGAAACGTTAGAGCAATACGCGCCACGGCTGTTGCTGAATCAGAGTGCGCGGAATTCCCCGGCTATCCAGTGGTGGCCGGGGTTTATCGGCTTAGAGGAGAACGCCACATGACCATGAGCGAACAGTTGGAGCTGGTGTCGGCCAACAAGTCCTTCGGCGGCTGGCTGAAGCGCTACAAGCACCACTCACGGGCGCTGGATTGCGAGATGATCTTTGCCATCTACCTGCCGCCCCAGGCCGAAAACGAGCGGGTACCGCTGCTATGGTGGCTGTCGGGACTGACCTGTAACGATGAGAACTTCATGCACAAGGCCGGTGCCCAGCGTCTGGCTGCCGAGCTGGGTATTGCCATCGTCTGCCCCGATACCAGCCCGCGGGGCACCGACCTGCCAGGCGAGCATGACAGCTACGACTTCGGCAGTGGCGCCGGTTTCTATGTCAACGCCACCCAGGAGCCGTGGTCGAAGCACTATCGTATGTACGACTACGTCTCCGAGGAATTGCCCTCGGTGGTGCGGCAGCACTTCCCGGTCAACGGCCGCGAGTCGATAAGCGGTCACTCCATGGGCGGTCACGGGGCGCTGGTGCTGTCGCTGCGCCGCCCGGGGCACTACGCCTCGGTGTCGGCCTTCGCCCCGGTCGTCAATCCTACCGCCTGCCCGTGGGGCAAGAAGGCCTTTAGCAACTACCTGGGCGACGATCCGGGTAGCTGGACCCAGTACGATGCCTGTGAGCTGGTGGCCAAGGGTGCCTCGCGACAGCCACTGTTCATCGACCAGGGTGAGGCCGATAACTTCCTCGAGGAACAGTTGCGTCCAGAGCGTCTGGAAGCGGTGTGCGCCGAGCACGACCACCCACTGACGCTGCGTCGCCAGCCTGGCTACGACCACAGCTACTTCTTCATCGCCACTTTCATCGAGGACCACCTGCGCTACCATGCCGAGCACCTGTTCAAGAAACGTTGAACGCTCAGCGATTATCCCTCCGCGACGCCGCTGCCTTGCAGCGGCGTCCTTGGTTGATGTCCGGCGACTGGTGCGACCTTCGCATGCCTCTTAGCGACACGATTGTCGCAGATTACTGCATCCCGGCAATGCGATAGGCAAATTTGAGCTGTGTTAACGGCGCCATGCGATTAAATTGCCGGGAAACGTGCCTATTCGCGACAGGCAAGCGACACCTAATAACGACAACAGCGGTCGTCGGTGGTACCGGCGGCCACTAAGCCAACCGTGCTGGAGTGACCCATGACATTTTCCCCCCAGGCCGCACGACCCCCAGCCGCACCCCAGACCCTGGGCTTTCTGCTGCTGGACAACTTCACCCTGATCTCACTGGCCTCGGCCATCGAGCCGTTGCGCATGGCCAATCAGCTGGCCGGTCGTGAGCTCTACCGCTGGTATACGCTGAGCCTCGACGGTGGACCGGTGCGTGCCAGTGACGGTCTGCAGGTGACCCCGGATGCCGCCACCGCTACGCCGCTGGCGCTCGACATGGTGATCGTTTGCGGCGGGGTGGGGCCCAACCGCAGCGTTCAGCGCGAACACGTTCACTGGCTGCAGTCCCAAGCGCGCCAGTCGCGCCGGCTCGGTTCGGTATGTACCGGCAGTTGGGCGCTGGCCCGGGCGGGGCTACTCGACGGCTACGAGACCAGCATCCACTGGGAGTGTCTGGCGGCCATGCAGGAAGCCTTCCCGCGGGTGGCGCTGACCACCCGCCTGTTCTCCATCGACCGCGATCGCGCTACCGCCTCCGGCGGCACCGCGCCGCTCGACATGATGCTCAACCTGATCGGTCGTGATCATGGCCGCGAGCTCTCGGCGGGCATTTCGGAGATGTTCATCTACGACCGGGTGCGCAACGAGCAGGACCAGCAGCGCGTGCCGCTCAAGCATGTGCTGGGCACTACCCAGCCCAAGCTGCTGGAGATCGTCGCCCTGATGGAGGCCAATCTGGAAGAGCCGATCGGCCTCGACGAGCTGGCCCACTACGTCGATGTATCGCGGCGTCAGCTGGAGCGGCTGTTCCAGAAGTACCTGCACTGCTCGCCGTCGCGCTACTACCTCAAGCTGCGCCTGACCCGGGCGCGGCAGCTGCTCAAGCAGACGCCGATGTCGATCATCGAAGTCGCCTCAGCGTGCGGCTTCGTCTCCACCCCGCACTTCTCCAAGTGCTACCGCGAGTACTTCGGCATGCCGCCGCGGGACGAGCGGCTGGGTATCTCGCGCCCGGGCCAGCGCGTGGAGGTGGCCGTGATCCACCCCGTCTCTCAGACCGACGCCTCCCCCGAGCTGGTATCGAGCGCGGTCGTGGCGCTGGCCCAGGCCCGTGGTGAACCGACCTATGCCAGCGTGCCGCTCTAGGCCGCCAGCCTCTTTACTATCCCTGCGTTGATAGCGTGCCCCGAATCTCGGGGCACGCTTGTTATACTGCCGGCATAGGTCATTCCGGGCGCACGGCGCCATCGATCCGAGGAGTCCTGCTATGGCCCTGGCCTGGCGACACCGAGTCTCGCTACGCGGCGTGCTGCGTGGTCTGCTGTATGCCGTGATCGGCTTCGTCGCCCTGTCGCTGCTGGTGGTACTGTTGTTTCGCGTGGTGCCGGTGTTTGGCTCGATGGTGATGGTGGAGCGCAAGGTCGAGTCCTGGGTGGCCCGCGAGCCGATCCGCATCGAGCACCAGTGGCGCGGCTGGGGCGAACTCTCCGACCACGCCAAGCTGGCGGTGATTGCTGCCGAGGACCAGCGTTTCCCGCATCACCGCGGCTTCGACGTCGATGAAATGCGGCGTGCCTGGGAAGCCAGCCGCCAGGGCGGGCGGCTGCGCGGCGCCAGTACCATCAGCCAGCAGACCGCCAAGAATCTGTTCCTGTGGACCGGGCGCAGCTGGCTGCGCAAGGGGCTCGAAGCGTGGTTCACGCTGCTGATCGAGGCCCTTTGGCCCAAGGAGCGCATCCTCGAGGTCTATCTCAATATCGCCGAGTGGGACAGCGGCGTATTCGGCCTGGAAGCGGCCGCCCAGCACTACTTCGGCGTCTCCGCGGCTCAGCTCAACGCCCACCAGGCAAGCCGCCTGGCGGCGATATTGCCCAGCCCGCGCAACTGGAGCGCCTCGCAGCCCAGCGCCCACGTCGAGCGGCGCAGCGCCTGGATCCGCCAGCAGATGAACAACCTCGGTGGAGCCAGTTACCTGGAGCAGCTCTGACAGGGCCTATCGAGATTACGACAGCCGTGACGCTTTTGGGATTTCCCCCGTCGTTTCCAAGCGTCGCCCGCGCCTAGGGCGGCGCTATGCTGCCGGCAAGTCCACGTCACTGCCGGAGCAATCCCCATGTCCCCGCTCGACCTGCATAACGATTCCGTCGTCATCGACGGCCTGATCATCGCCAAATGGAACCGCGAGCTGCTCGAGGATATGCGCCGCGGCGGCCTCACCGCCGCCAACTGCACCGTCTCGGTGTGGGAGGGCTTCCAGGCCACCGTCGACAATATCGTCAAGTCCAACCAGCTGATGGCCGAGTGCAGCGACCTGGTGCGTCCGGTGCGCACCACCGCCGATATCAGTCGGGCCAAGGAGGAGGGCAAGACCGGCATCATCTACGGCTTCCAGAACGCCCACGCCTTCGAGGACCAGATCGGCTACGTCGAGATCTTCAAGCAGCTCGGCGTGGGCATCGTGCAGCTGTGCTACAACACCCAGAACCTGGTCGGCACCGGCTGCTACGAGCGCGACGGCGGCCTGTCCGGCTTCGGTCGCGAGATCGTCGCCGAGATGAACCGCGTCGGCATCATGTGCGACCTCTCCCACGTGGGCGGCAAGACCTCCGAGGAGGTGATCCTCGAATCCCAGAAGCCGGTCTGCTACTCCCACTGCCTGCCCTCGGGCCTCAAGGAGCATCCGCGCAACAAGTCCGACGAGGAGCTCAAGTTCATCGCCGACCACGGCGGCTTCGTCGGCGTGACCATGTTCACCCCCTTCCTGCGCGCCGGCATCGACGCCACCGTCGATGATTATGTCGAGGCCATCGAGTACGTGATGAATATCGTCGGCGAGGACGCCATCGGCATTGGTACCGACTTCACCCAGGGCCACGGCCAGGACTTCTTCGAGTGGCTGACCCACGACAAGGGCTACGCCCGCCGCCTGACCAGTTTCGGCAAGATCATCAACCCCGAGGGCATCCGTACCATCGGCGAGTTCCCCAATCTCACCGAGGCGCTGCTGCGCCGCGGCTTCAGCGAGCCCCAGGTGCGCAAGATCATGGGCGAGAACTGGGTGCGGGTACTCAAGGATGTTTGGGGCGAGTGACGATAGCGGCTGAGATAGCCCTGTAGCGAGGAGCGACGGCCCGAAGACGCGGCTTAACCGGCGATAGGTCTATGAGGGGGCGCTGTAAACCCTTCCCTGGGCGCTACTTTTGCCATCCATGGCAAAAGACCCCCTCTACGACCTATCCCCGGCGCCGCTCACCTTGCATAACAACGATTTCGAGGAATTCAACCGTGACCAAGATGGCCCCCGAACTGCCCATCGAGGTGGATAGCGAGACCGGCGTGTGGACCACCGACGCCCTGCCGATGCTCTACGTGCCGCGCCACTTCTTTATCAACAACCACACCGCCGTCGCCGATGCGCTGGGCGTGGACAAGTACGCCGAGATCCTCTACCACGCCGGCTACAAGAGCGCCTGGCACTGGTGCGAGAAGGAAGCCGAGTGCCACGGCCTGGAGGGTGTGGACGTCTTTGAGCACTACATGCAGCGGCTCTCCCAGCGCGGCTGGGGCAAGTTCGTCACCGAGGCCATCGACCTCGACGCCGGCACCGCCCGGGTGCGCCTCGAGCACAGCGCCTTCGTCTATCAACTGGGCAAGACGGGGCACAAGGAGGAGTACATGTTCACCGGCTGGTTCGCCGGCGCCATGGACCAGATCCTCGCCGCGCGTGGCAGCGCGCTGCGCACCGTCGCCGAGCAGACCCAGAGTGGCGCCGAGCCGGGCTGCGAGGTGGGCATTTTCGAGGTCAAGCCGCTGGCAGGCGACGCCCGCTAACCCCGGGCGCGAGGAGTAATAACCATGGCATTCGACGCAATCTTCGAGCCGATCCAGATCGGCAAGCTGACCATCCGCAATCGCGTGGTCAGCACCGCCCATGCCGAGGTGCACGCCACCGACGGCGGCATGACCACCGACCGCTACGTCAGGTACTACGAGGAGAAGGCCAAGGGCGGCTGCGGCCTGTGCATCTGCGGCGGCTCCTCGGTGGTCTCCATCGACAGCCCTCAGGGCTGGTGGAGCTCGGTGAACCTCTCCACCGACCGCATCATCCCGCACTTCCAGAATCTCGCCGATGCGGTGCATCAGCACGGCGGCAAGATCATGATCCAGATCACCCATATGGGGCGCCGTTCGCGCTGGGACGGCTTCGACTGGCCGACCCTGGTATCGCCCTCGGGGATCCGTGAGCCGGTGCACCGCTCGACCTGCAAGACCATCGAGGAGGAGGAGATCTGGCGCATCGTCGGTGACTTCGCCCAGGCCGCGCGCCGGGCCAAGGAAGGGGGGCTCGACGGGGTCGAACTCTCCGCCGTGCATCAGCACCTGATCGATCAGTTCTGGAGCCCCCGGGTCAACAAGCGCGAGGACCAGTGGGGCGGCAGCTTCGAGAACCGCATGCGCTTCGGCATGGAGGTGCTCAAGGCGGTGCGCGCCGAGGTCGGCGACGACTTTGCGGTGGGCATGCGCATCTGTGGCGACGAGTTCCACCCGGACGGTCTCTCCCACGACGACATGAAGCAGATCGCCGCCTACTACGACGCCACCGGGCAGGTCGACTTCTTCGGCGTGATCGGCTCAGGCTGCGACACCCACAACACCCTGGCCAACGTCATTCCCAACATGTCCTACCCGCCGGAGCCCTTCCTGCACCTGGCGGCGGGCATCAAGGAAGTGGTCAGCGTGCCGGTGATCCACGCCCAGAACATCAAGGACCCCAACCAGGCCCAGCGCATCCTCGAGGGTGGCTACGTCGACCTGGTGGGCATGACCCGCGCGCATATCGCCGACCCGCACCTGATCGCCAAGATCAAGATGGGCCAGGTCGACCAGATCAAGCAGTGCGTAGGCGCCAACTACTGCATCGATCGCCAGTACCAGGGCCTCGACGTGCTATGCATCCAGAATGCCGCCACGTCCCGGGAGTACATGGGCCTGCCGCATATCATCGAGAAGAGCGAGGGCCCCAAGCGCAAGGTCGTCGTGGTCGGCGGTGGCCCCGGTGGCATGGAGGCGGCGCGGGTCGCCGCCGAGCGCGGCCACGACGTCACCCTGTTCGAGGCCGAGGAGGCCTTGGGCGGGCAGATCACCATCGCCGCCCAGGCCCCGCAGCGCGATCAGATCGCCGGCATCACCCGTTGGTATCAGCTGGAGCTGGCGCGCCTCAACGTCGACCTGCGCCTGGGTACCCGCGCCGATGAGGCGACCCTGCTCGACCTGCGTCCGGATATCGTGGTGCTGGCCACCGGCGGCCAGCCCTTCCTCAGCCAGTACCCTGAGTGGGGCTACGCGGAAAGTGCCGAGGAGAGCCTGGTGGTCAGCACCTGGGACGTGCTGTCCGGCAAGGTGGCGCCGGGCAAGAACGTGCTGATCTTTGACGCCATCTGCGAGTTCTCCGGCGTCTCGGCGGCGGACTACCTGGCCGACAAGGGCGCCAAGGTCGAGATCGTCACCGACGACATCAAGCCCGGCGCGGCGGTGGGTGGCACCACCTTCCCGACCTACTACCGCAGCCTCTACGAGAAGGAGGTGATCATGACCTCCGACCTGATGCTGCATAAGGTCTATCGCGAGGGCGATTCTCTGGTGGCGGTGCTCGAGAACGAGTACACCGGCGTCCAGGAGGAGCGGGTGGTCGACCAGGTGGTGGTGGAGAACGGCGTGCGGCCCGACGAGGCGCTCTACTTCGCCCTCAAGGAGCAGTCTCGCAACCGTGGCCAGGTGGACCTGGAGGCGCTCTACGCCGCCCAGGCGCAGCCTTGCCTGAGCGAAGCGGGGGCAGACGGCTTCCTGCTGTTCCGGCTGGGCGACTGCACGGCGCCGCGCAATACCCACGCGGCCATCTACGACGCGCTGCGGATCTGCAAGGACTTCTGACGGCGCATGTGTGGTCGGGTGCAGCCCGAGGGTATGCACAAGCCGCGCCTTCAGCGATTCGCCCGAGGCGAGACGCCGCAACGCGGTTCTGCCGAAGGGATTCGGCAGAGGCGTGGGGGCCAGGGATGGCCCTTCCACGCCGTGACCGCAGGTTGCCAGTCGAGAGTCGGAATAGCGAACGCGCGGCGCGCTTGTGGATGGCCCACGGCTGATAGCGCCGACAAGCGATGGCTGACCCCGTCAGGCCGCTAACGTCAAACCACCACTTCTAGCCTGCGAGGTGAGCGAGATGCTCGAGACCCTACTGCCGATACTCATCTTCGCCGCCCTGGGCCTGGCGGCGATCGGCGCCATTCGGCGCATACGCCTGTGGCGCCAGGGGCGACCCTCCGCCGTGCCGCTGCTCAAGGGCTTGGCGGCCCTGCCGCGCCGCTACCTGGTGGACCTGCACCATGTCGTAGCGCGCGACAAGATGATCTCCAATACCCACGTGGCCACCGCCGGTGGCTTCGTGGCTGCCGCCGTGCTGATGATCCTGGTGCATGGCCTGGGGCTCGGCGCTTCAGAAAGAATGGGGCCCGTGCTTGGCGGGCTGCTGCTGGCGGCCAGCGCCACCATGTTCGTGGGCAGCCTGTTCGTGGCCAAGCGGCGGCGCCATCCACCGGCGCGTCTCTCCAGGGGCCCCTGGATGCGCTTGCCGAAGAGCCTGATGGCGTTCTCGCTGGGCGTGTTCCTGATCACCCTGCCGACGGTCGGCGGGCTTCCGCAAGACGCTGGCAGCTGGCTGCTGGCCCTGATGCTGAGCGCGTTGCTGGTCTGGGGCCTGGGCGAGATGGTCTTCGGCATGACCTGGGGCGGGCCCATGAAGCACGCTT
The DNA here is from genome assembly GCF_031451695.1 of Franzmannia qiaohouensis. Lineage (NCBI taxonomy): Bacteria > Pseudomonadati > Pseudomonadota > Gammaproteobacteria > Oceanospirillales > Halomonadaceae > Franzmannia > Franzmannia qiaohouensis. Next base: position 129,523 of record NZ_JARWAM010000003.1, on the reverse strand, counting down.
TCGCCGGCGCTCTGCACCTGGCCTTTCACCGCCGGGCCGAGCGCTTCGGCGGCGGCCGTTCCACCGGCCTCAAGGCGCTGAACCTGGACGATCCCGGCGCCAAGCTGGGGGTCGAGACGCCTAGCGACTTCACCTGGAACCAGCTGCTCGGCTTCGACGCCTGCGTGCAGTGCGGCCGCTGCGAAGCCGTGTGCCCGGCCTTCGCCGCCGGCCAGCCGCTCAACCCCAAGAAGCTGATCCAGGACATGGTCGTCGGCATGGCCGGCGGCAGCGACGCGGCCTATGCCGGCAGCCCCTATCCTGGCAAACCGGTGGGAGAGCACCGCGGTGATCCGCAAGGACCCATCGTCGCTTTCGAAGGCAAGGCCCTGGTGGATGCCGAGACCCTGTGGTCCTGCACTACCTGCCGCGCCTGCGTGGAGGAGTGCCCGATGATGATCGAGCACGTCGATGCCATCGTCGATATGCGCCGCCACCTGACCCTGGAGCACGGCAATACGCCCAACAAGGGTGCCGAGGTGCTCGACAACCTGATCGCCACCGACAACCCCGGCGGCTTCGATCCCGGCTCGCGGCTGCACTGGGCGGCGGATCTCAACCTGCCGCTGATGGCCGACGTCAAGCAGGCCGAGGTGCTGCTGTGGCTGGGCGACGGCGCCTTCGATATGCGCAACCAGCGCACCCTGCGCGCCCTGGTCAAGGTGCTGCGCGCCGCCGAGGTGGAGTTCGCGGTGCTCGGCGTTGAAGAGCGCGACAGCGGCGACGTGGCGCGGCGCCTGGGCGACGAGGCGACCTTCCAATCACTGGCCAGGCGCAATATCGCGACCCTCGCGAAATACCGCTTCCAGCGCATCGTCACCTGCGACCCGCATAGCTTCCACGTGCTCGGCAACGAGTACGGCGAGCTGGGCGGAAACTATGAAGTGCGTCATCACAGCACCTATATCGCCGAGCTGTTCGAGGCGGGGCGCCTGCACTTCGCACCCTGGAAGGGTGGCAGCGTCACCTATCACGACCCCTGCTATCTGGGCCGCTACAACGGCGAGTTCGAGGCACCGCGCAACGTGCTCAAGGCGCTGGGCATCGAGGTCAAGGAGATGCAGCGCTCCGGCTTCCGCTCACGCTGCTGCGGCGGCGGCGGCGGGGCGCCGATCACCGATATTCCCGGCGAGCGGCGGATTCCCGATATGCGCATGAACGACGTGCGCGAGACCGGCGCCGAGCTGGTGGCGGTGGGCTGTCCCCAGTGCACCGCCATGCTAGAGGGGGTGGTGGACGGCCCCGCCGAGGTGCGCGATATCGCCGAGCTGGTGGCCGATGCCCTGGTGGCGAATCCTCACAGGGAACATCCGGCCGCCGGGACAGCCGATTCTCCCCGCCGCGCCGCCGACAAGACGACCGCCGAGGAGGTGTCCTGATGAGCGAGATTCGTCGTCGCGATCCACGCCAAGAGTGGATCGCCCGCAACCGCCTGCATCCCGAGCACGCCAGCGTGCTGGCCGAACTGGGCCAGGCGCTGGCTGCGATAGAGTGGATGGGGCCCAACGGGGTGATGCGCAAGAACCCTCGCGCCATCGGCTTTATCGGCCCCAATGGCGTCAAGCGCATCGACCGTAGCGGTGCCCAGCAGGGCGGTCATGCGGCGGGTGCAACCCGCCAGGCGGCCCAGGATAGCCGCCGCGACGTCACCATCGAGGATCCCGCCTTCCTGGTGGCGGTGGTGCCGGACATGACCGGCGGGCGTCTCTCGGGTCACGACAAGGATCTGCTGGGCCTGGCCCGGCGCCTGGCCGATGCCGACCCTGACCGCCCCGGCGCGGTGCTGGCGGTGGTCTTCGGCGAGCATAAGGAAGATGCCTTTGGCGAGGCAGGCATCGATCGACTGCTGCACATCAACGCTGACGCCTACGCCGGCTTCGCCCCCGAGGCGCGCCTGGCGGTGCTCAGCGCGGTGGAGCGGGAGCTGGCGCCGCGGCACTGGCTGCTGCCCGACTCGCCCCTGGGCGGGGCCGACCTGGGGCGGCGCTTGGCGATGCGCCTGGGCGAGGGAAGGAACCAGCGCCCTGCCACCGGCGTCTGGCAACTCGAGGCCGATGGCGAGGCCCCCTTGGGCTGGCGCTGCACCGCCCGCGGCGCGGCGGGCAGCCTGGATATCCAGCGCCCGCTGCCGAGGGTCGCGCTGGCGCTGGCCGAGTGTGCCGAGCCGGTGGACGAGACCCGACACGCCGCCGAGCCGCTGCGCCTCTCGGAGACGATCCCCAGTGCCTTCTCGCGGATCGAGGACCTGGGTCAGGTCGCCGTCGACCCCGCCGGGGTGGCGCTGGCCGAGGCGGAGTTCATCCTCTCCGGTGGCAACGGCGTCAAGGATTGGGACGGCTTCCACCACGCCGCCAAGGTGCTCGGCGCCACGGAGGGCGCCTCCCGGGTGGCGGTGGACGATGGCTTCATGGCGCGCGATCGCCAGGTGGGGGCCACCGGCACCTGGGTCACCGCCCGGGTCTACCTGGCGGTGGGCATCTCGGGGGCCATCCAGCACCTACAGGGCATTCAGCGCTGCGACAAGGTGGTGACCATCAATCTCGATCCCGGATGCGACATGATCAAGCGCGCCGACCTGGCGGTGATCGGCGATAGCGCCGAGATCCTCGCCGCCCTGGTGGCCAAGGTGGAACAGCAGCGAGGAGGACAGCGCGATGCGGCCTGAACAGCAGGGAGTCGAGGTGGCGGTACTGGTCTCGGTGGGGCGTCATCCGATTACCGGGCGGGCGCGCCGCGCCGATCAGGATGCCCGGGGGCTGGAGCTGGCCCTGGGCCTGGAACGCCAGCTGCCCGGTAGCCGGGTGAGACTGCTGCACGCCGGCCCGCGCGACGAGGAGAGCGAACTGGCGCTGCGTGGCTACCTGGGCATGGGGCTGGACACCCTGACCCTGCTCGAGCAGGCCGAGGGCTGCGATGCCATCCCGGCCCTGGCCGAGCACCTGGCCGCGGCGCCGCCGCAGCTGGTGATCACCGGGGCCCGGGCCGAGCGCGGCGAGGGCTCGGGGCTGCTGCCCTATGCCCTGGCCGAGCGCCTGGGCTGGCCGCTGGTCAATGGGCTAGCCGCAGTGGAGAAGGTGGAGAATGGCGTGGCAACGCTGCTGCAGGCCCTCCCCCGGGGGCAGCGGCGTCGCCTCGAAGTGCGGCTGCCGGCCATCATCAGCGTGGATGAAGCGGCGCCGGCGGCGCGCCAGAGCGCCTTCGGCCCGGCTCGCCGGGGCGAGCTGGCGGCCACTGCGGTGGCTGCTGAACCGGATCATGAACTGGCCGAGTGGCAGCTGACGCCGGCGCGCAAGCGGCCCAAGCGCCTGAAGATCGTCAAGGCGGCCTCGGCCCGGGACCGCTTCAAGGCCGCCGCCGCCAAGGCGGAGGGCGGCAGCGGCCAGGTACTCGAAGGTGTCTCGGCGGAGCAGGGCGCCGAGGCGATCTTCAAGTTGCTGAAAGAAGAGGGCGTGCTGCGCTAGCCTTGTCCGAAGTACCCACCAAGCAATGACCCCGGCCAAGGCCGGGGTCATTGCGTTTAACCCGCTGTCGTTATGCAGGCGACAACGCCGTCAGCTCAGCATTGGCCACATGCGCCAATAAGCCACAACCCCGGCCGAGGCCGGGGTTGTGGCGTTACAGCAAGGGACGCTTGCGTATCAGGCCGGCTTGGCTGTCGCCAGCCCGCGCTGCTCCTCCAGCAGTCCCTTCACCAGGCAGAAGGCCATGCCCAGCAGTACCAGGGTGAAGGGCAGCCCGGTGGCCACGGCCCCCGCCTGCAACGCCCCCAGCGCCGTGCTACCGCCGCCGTAGAGCAGGATGCCCGCGATCACGCCTTCCAGCACTGCCCAGAACACACGCTGGCCACGGGGGGCGTCGGTCTTGCCGCCGGCAGTAATGTTGTCGATCACCAGCGACCCGGAGTCCGACGAGGTGATGAAGAAGATCAGCACCAGCAGGATCGCCAGGCTGGAGGTCAGGGTGGTTAGCGGCAACTGCTCGAGCATCTGGAACATCGCCAGCGAGACGTCGCTGATGCCGTCGGCCAGGGCGCCGACACCGGCGGCCGACTGGTCCAGGGCGGTGCCACCGAAGGCGCTCATCCACACCAGGGTGACCAGGGTCGGCACCAGCAGTACGGCGATCAGGAACTCACGCACCGTGCGGCCGCGGGAGACCCGTGCGATGAACATGCCGACGAAGGGTGACCAGGAGATCCACCAGGCCCAGTAGAACACCGTCCAGCCGTGGTACCAGGTGGTATCGTCGCGGCCTACCCAGTTGGAGAGAGGCACGACATGGCTAACGTAGGCCAGGGTGGTGCCCCATAGATTGTTGACGAACAGCAGCACGCCGCCGGTGGCGATCACGAACACCAGCAGCGCCAGGGCGATCATCATGTTGATGTTGGAGAACAGCTTTACGCCGCCGTCGATGCCGCGCCACACCGAGAACAGCGCCACGGTGGTGACCACCACGATGATGGCCAGCTGGGTGCCGATGGTATTGGGCACGCCGAACAGGTAGTTGAGACCGCCCGCTGCCTGGGACGCACCGAAGCCTAGCGAGGTGGCCAGGCCGAAGATGGTGGCCAGCACCGCGATGATGTCGATGATGTGGCCGAACCAGCCGCGTACCCGTTCGCCGAGGATCGGCGTGAAAGCCGAGCGCAGGGTAAGCGGCAGGCCGCGATTGTAGGCAAAGAAGGCCAGTGACAGACCCACCACGGCATAGATCGCCCAGGGGTGCAGGCCCCAGTGGAACATGGTGGCGCCGATCGCCGCGCTGGCCCCGGCCGGGGTGTGCGCTTCGGCATTGAGCGGGGTGCCATACCAGTCGGTGTAGTAGGCCACTGGCTCGGCCACGCTCCAGAACATAAGGCCGATGCCCATGCCGGCGGCAAACAGCATGGCGAACCAGGAGGTGGTCGAGTACTCCGGCCGGGCCTTGCTGCCGCCCAGGCGAATGCGCCCCACTGGCATGGCAATCAGCGCCAGGCACAGCAGCACGAAGAGGTTGCCGGCCATCATGAACAGCCAATCGAAGTACTCGATCGACCAGCCGCGGGCGGCGGTGAGGTGGCTGTTGGCGGCGTCTGGATAGATCAGGGCGTAGAGGATGAAGGCCAGGATGGCCAAGGCCGAGAGAGGAAAGACGGGATGATGGAAGTCCATCCCCAGCACCTGGGTATTGTCTTGCCCAGGCGACAGGATAGGCGCCTCGTCATGGTTCATGGGGTTACCTCTGGGGTTGTTATTGGCGTCTCTTGCAGGGTGCCGGTTGTGACGCAACACCGGGCTAGGCTTTGTACGAAAACTGCCTGCGCTCGCCCATACGGCGTTAAAAATCGGCTCAAAGTACTCATTTACACCCCGTAAACTCCGTCTTTTCGCCGATTTTTGCCTTGTCTGGCCATCGCTCGCCGACTTTTCGTACAAAGCCTAGCCATTGTTGTGCCCACGCGGCGGCGGCAGTGTCGTGAAAGCGACCTGCGGTTGTCTTGTTGGGTCTTGAGGTAGGTGGGATTGGCCGAGCGACCCTCGGGGGCGGTGATGCAGATACCCACCGGGGCAGTCTCGATGCCTCGCTGGGTGTTGTGCGGGTGTTAGCGAGCGTTCCAGCCCGACGTGCTCGGGCTGGCGCTCCAGCGGCGGATCAGCCTTGCGGCATGCCGGGTTGCTGCTGCGCCTCGCTGCGCAGGTCGAGAAGCACGTCACTCAAGGAGTGCTGGCAGAGCGACTCCAGGGCTGGGCGCGCATAGTAGAAGCCCTGCTGGCGCTGGATGCCCTGACGGGCCAGCCACAGGGCCTCTTCGCGGGTCTCGACGCCCTCGGCGATCAGGCCGATATCGAGCTCCTTGGCGAGGCCGTGCACCGCGCGCAGGATGGCCTGCCGACGACAGTCCTGGTCGCAGCCCATGACCAGCTCTCGATCGATCTTGAGCTTGTCGGGGCGCAGGTCGGTAAGCAGGTCCAGGTTGGCGTAGCCGTTGCCGAAATCGTCGATGGCGGTGGTGAAGCCCATGTTGCGGTAGGCGTCGATGATGCCGCGCAGGTGTTGGCGGTCCTTGACCAGCTCGGTCTCGGTGATCTCGAAGACGATTCGATCCGTCGGCCAGCCGACCCGCTCCGAGACCTCCAGTGTGGCCTGGATGCAGGCGCTGGGCTCGTAGACCGCATTGGGAAGAAAGTTGATCGACAGGCGCTCCTGCATGCCCAGGCGGCTGGCCAGCTCGATGGCCTTGACCCGGCACGCTTGGTCAAAGCGATACATCAGATCGTCGGTGACCTTGGAGATAATGCTGTAGGCCGACTCGCCGGCGGGGCCACGCACCAAGGCTTCGTAGCTGACAATGCTGGCGGACTCGATATCGACGATGGGCTGGAAGGCCATTGTGAAATCGAAGGGAAGTGGAATGTCGCAGCGACCGCACTGGCTGTCGACCCTGGCGCAATGACCCATGAGCGTTTCCTGTGTTCTTGCCGATCTGATAATAAGGTTAGACGACTATTACTCTAGTATCGGCTCATCTGCCCGGGACTTTAGCTGCACGCTTGGCTGCATGCTGCTTGCCTTTGACCGTCATCACCACGCCGCCAAGCGCGATTGCCATGCCCAGCAGGGCCGTCGGAGGCAGATGCTCGCCGAACAGCCACCAGGCCTGCAGCGCAGTGACCGGGGGCACCAGGTAGAACAGGCTTGCTACCCGCGATGCCTCGCCGCGCTCGATCAGCGCCATGAGCAGCAGGATGGCGGCGATCGACAGGATGCAGACCAGCCAGGCCAGGGTTAGCGCGAAGGTCGGCGTCCAGTCGATCTGACGTGACTCGAACAGCAGCGCACCTACGCCGAGCAGGGCCCCGGCGGCGAGGTACTGCACCACGGTGCCCGAGAGCAGCGGCATGGTGGTACAGAAGCGCTTCTGATAGAGGGTGCCGCAGGCAATCCCCAGCAGCGCCACCAGCACGGCCAGCAGGGCGGGCAGGCCAAAGCCCTGAAACAGTGCCGCTCCGGGGTCGAGCTTGCTGCCCAGTACCATGGCAATACCGACCAGGCCGAGGCCCAGTCCCAGCCACTGCCAGCGCGACAATCGCTCATCGAGGAGTGGCCCGGCAAGCGCGGCGGTAAGCAGCGGTTGCAGGCCCACCAGCAGCGAGGCAAGCCCTGCCGGCATGCCCAGGTAGATACCGTAGAAGACGCCGCCCAGGTAGGCGCCATGCACCAGCAGGCCACTGATGGCGATATGCCCCCACAGCGCGGCATCCCGCGGCCAGCTCCCTTTGAAGAAAAACACCAGTGGAACCAGCAGCGCCAGGGTCAGGGCGAAGCGCACGAACAGGAAGGTAAAGGGCTCGGCATAGGGCAGCCCGTACTTGGCTCCGATGAAGCCGGTGCTCCACAGCAGCACGAAGAGTACCGGCATCGCGGCGAGGGCCAGGTGGCGAGGATGTTGGGTGGGCATCGATGGGTTCCTTGTTCCCCAGGCGGGCGATCAATCGAGCGAAGAGGTTACGCCTTGGCTGCGGTGGCGAAAAGCCGCGGCGGCTGCGGAGTGGCCCAAGGCCCTATATTTAGGTGATAACTCATCGCATCCCGTTGCCCGCTTGCTGCCGGTACTCCCATGGGAGCGGGGCTGGCAGGTTGGTAGTCTCTCGCCCGTCTGTGTTTTGCGACTATTGTAACTATTATGGATATTGTCTGTTTCTTTCTGTTACTCGAAAAATATGAACCCTCTTGGTGCGCCGCCGTCACAGGGGGGCACATATTCAAGCAACACTCTGGAGGTATTGATATGCAACGGATGACTGCCCTGTTCTCTGCAGCACTGCTGACTGCTGGTTTGTTCTCTGCCCAAGCAGCCTTCGCCCAGGATCCCGCCCAAGATCCTGCACAAGACCCCGCAGCGGCGCCGGAGCAGCAGGCGGCACCCGCTCAGGATTTCTCCGATCAAGAGCTTCAGCAATTTGCCGATGCGTCTCAGGAAATCGCCATGATTTCTCAGGAGTACACTGAGCGTCTGCAGGGCGCCGAAGACGAGGCGACCCAGCAGGAAGTCCGCATGGAAGCCAATGACCGCATGGTCGAAGTCGTCGAAGACAGCGGTCTGGACGTCGATACCTTCAATGCGATCGGCCACACCATCCAGCAAGACCCGCAAATGATGCAGCGCGTTCAGGAAATGGCTGAACAGTCGTAAGCTGCCTCAGCGTCGACTCCCATCGACAGCATGAGCGTCAAGGGCCGCCACTGAGCGGCCCTTGGCGTGTCTGGGCGACGCCGGGATGGCTCACGGCGACGCCAATCCCCACCGGCGGCTTTACAGCAGGCGCCGGGAATATCAGACTTCAAACAATAACGCCGGGCCGGGAGCGGACATGGACATCGAACTGCTGGAGATTCGCGAGCAGCTGGCCCGCTTTGCCCCCTTCGACGGTCTGAGCGATGCGCACCTCGATAGCGTGGCCGGGCGTATCGAAGTTGCCTATTTCAAGGCTGGCAGCGATATATTGCAGCTCGGCGATGCCATCGAGGACCTGCACTATATCCGCAGCGGCGCGGTGGAGATCTTCTGGCGCAACGGCGAGCTCTACAACCGGCTCAGCGAAGGCGACATCTTTGGCCACTACAGCCTGTTGCGGAGCCGCAAGGTGCATTTTCCCGCCAAGGCCCTCGAAGACACCCTGATCTACTTCATTCCCGGTGACGTGTTCCGCGAGCTGTGCGACCAAGACGAACACTTTGCCGATTTCGTCGAATTTGGCCGTACGCGGCTCAAGGCGGCGGTCGAGGAGCAGCACAAGAGCAATGACATGATGATCACCCGGGTGCGCAAGCTGGTATCGCGTCGCCCGCTGATGATCGAGGAGAGTGCCAGCGTTCAGGAGCTGGCACAGCGCATGAACGAGGAGAATGTCTCCTCGGCGCTGGTGTTGTCGACGGAGGAAGGCGACCCGCGCTACCAGTTCAACGATCCTGAGGGGCAAAGCTGGACCCTCAAGGGTATCGTCACCGATCAGGATCTGCGTAACCGCGTGCTGGCTGAAGGGCTTAGCGTGTCGACCCGGGTCGGCGAGATCGTCAGTTCACGGCTGATCAGCGTACAGTCCGACAAATCGGTGCACGAGGCGATGCTGTCGATGCTGCGCAACAACGTGCATCACCTGCCGGTGCTCCACCGGCGCCGGCCGATGGGCGTGCTGCATCTCTCCGACATCATTCGCTACGAGACCCACAGCAGCCTCTACCTGGTCAGCAACATCTTCCATCAACCGGATGCCAAGGGCCTGGCGCGCCTCAAGCCCGACGTGCGCGAGGCCTTCGTGAGGATGGTCGAGGAGGGCGCCAACTCGCACATGGTCGGCTCGGCGCTGTCGACCATCGGCCGCAGCTTTACCCGCCGCCTGCTCGAACTCGCCGAAGAGGAGCTGGGGCCACCGCCGGTGCCGTACTGCTTCATGGCGCTGGGCTCGATGGCGCGCAACGAGCAGAGTATCGTCACCGACCAGGACAACGCCCTGATCCTCGACGACCGCTTCGACCCGGCCCAGCATGACGACTACTTCGCGACCCTTGCCAAGCGCGTCAGCGATGGTCTCGACGCCTGCGGCTACACCTACTGCAAGGGTGACGTCATGGCCACCAACCGCCAGTGGCGTCAGCCGCTGGCGGTATGGAAGGGCTACTTCAGCGACTGGATCGATAACCCCAATCCGGAGCACCTGCTGCACAGCTCGATCTTCTTCGATCTCGATAGCGTGCATGGCGAAGAGGCCTTCGTCGAGCAGCTGCAGGACCTGGTGGCCCGCAAGGCGTCCGAGAGCCCGCTGTTTCTCGCTGCCATGGCGCGTAATGCCCTGGGCCGGACGCCGCCGCTGGGCTTCTTCCGCACCTTCGTGATGGAGAAGGACGGCAAGCAGAACAACACCATCAATATCAAGCGCCGCGGCACGGCGCCGATGGTCGACCTGATTCGTGCGCACGCCCTGGCCTGCGGCTCGCGGGCACAGAACAGTTTCGAGCGTCTTGACGATATTTCCAAAACCCAGCTGCTGCCGGCCGGCACCGGCGACAAGATCCGCTACGCCTTCGAGTTCCTGTCGATGGTGCGCATTCGCCACCAGGCCATCGATCTGCGCGAGGACCAGGAGCCCGACAACAACATCGCGCCCAGCAATGTCTCTGACAGCGAGCGTCACCATCTCAAGGACGCCTTCCAGCTGCTCAGCAATGCGCAGAAGTTTCTCAAATTCCGCTACCCCATGCCGTCGCGGCGCTGATCGGCATGCTCTCGTTGCGTTCGCTAAAGCCCTCGACTCCCAGCTGGCCCGACTACCTGGCACGGCGTGCCGGTGAGGCCCGCGACCCCTGCGTGGCCGATTTCTTCGCCTCCAGCCAGCTGGCGCCGGAAACGCCGATCGGTGAAGCGCCGCTGGTGGCCATGGACATGGAAACCACCGGTCTCGATGAACGGCGCCATGCCATCGTCAGTATCGGCCTGGTGCCCTTTAGCCTGAGCCGCATCCGCCTGGCCGAGCGCCGCTATTGGGTGGTGCGTCCGCCGCGTCCGCTGTTGCGCCAATCGGTGGCCTTTCACCACATCACCGACTCAGAGATCGTCGATGCCCCGGACCTCGACGAGATCATCGATGAGCTGCTGGCCGCCCTGGCGGGGCGTCTGGTGGTGGTCCACTACCGGCACATCGAGCGGCCGTTCCTCGACGCTGCGATGCAGTCGCGGCGCAGAGAAAGCCTGCGTTTCCCGATGATCGATACCATGTCGCTGGAAGCACGTATTCATCGTCAGTCGCTGTGGGCGCGCTTTCGCCGCTGGATGGGACGCCCGCCGGTATCGATTCGCCTGCACAACAGCCGCGAGCGCTACGGCCTGCCGCCGTATCAGGGGCATCATGCGCTGATCGACGCGCTGGCCACCGCCGAGCTGCTGCAGGCGCAGATCGCTGCCCGGCATCAGCCGGGCACGCCAATCGGCCAGCTCTGGAGTTGAATGTCAGGCATGAAAAAGGCGGCCCGTGGGCCGCCTTTTTTTCGCGCTAGTCGATGAGGGTCAGCCGCGGGGTTCGCTCATCAGTCCCTTGACGATGGCGTAGCAAGCGACCAGTAGTACCAGGGTGAAGGGCAGACCGGTGGAGATCACCGCCGCCTGCAGCGCCGCCAGGCCGCCTCCGAGCAGCAGTGCGATGGCGATGGCGCCTTCGATGATCGCCCAGAAGATACGCTGCGGCTTGGGCGCGTCGACCTTGCCCCCGGCGGTGATGGAGTCGATCACCAGCGAGCCGGAGTCCGACGAGGTGATGAAGAACACGATCACCAGCACGATAGCGATGAAGGAGGTGATCTCGGTCAGCGGCAGGCCGGCCAGCATCACGAACAGCGCATCCGCCTCGCCATCGAAGGTCCCGGTGAGCAGCTGGTCGATACCGGCGCTACCGAAGGAGGTCATCCACAGCACCGAGACCAGCGACGGCACCAGCAGCACGGCGATCAGGAACTCGCGCACGGTGCGCCCGCGCGAGACCCGGGCAATGAACATGCCGACGAACGGTGACCAGGAGATCCACCAGGCCCAGTAGAAGGCGGTCCAGCCCTGGCTGAAGTTGGCGTCTTCACGGCCGAAGGGATTGGACAGCGCCGGCAGGTTGGTCAGGTAACCCAGCAGGTTCTGGAAGAAGCCGGTGGCGATCATCAGCGTCGGGCCGACGATGATCACGAAGGCCAGCAGCAGGAAGGCCAGGCCCATATTGAGCTGGGAGAGGCGCTGCACACCCTTGTCGACGCCGAGCAGGATGGAGCCCATGGCGATGACGGTGATGCCCATGATCAACAGCACCATGGTGGTGTTGGTGTTGGGAATGCCAAACAGGTCGTTGAGGCCGTTGGTGGCCTGCTCGGCGCCCAGCCCGAGGGAGGTGGCCAGGCCGAACAGGGTAGCGAACACCGCCAGGATATCGATCAAATGCCCCGGCCAGCCCCATACGCGCTCCCCCAGGATCGGGTAGAAGATCGAGCGCATGGTCAGCGGCAGGCCCTTGTTGAAGGAGAACAGCGCCAGGGCCAGCGCCACCACGGCGTAGATGCCCCAGGGGTGCAGGCCCCAGTGGAAGATGGTGGCGGCCATGCCCAGCGCTACGGCGCCGGCCTCGTCGCCTTCGGCGCCGCCCAGCGGAGCCCAGTCGGTGCGCGCGCCGTTCTCGCTAGCGACGCCCCCGAGTGCGGCCTGGAAGTGGTCCATGGGTTCAGAGACGCCGAAGTACATCAGGCCGATGCCCATGCCGGCGGCAAACAGCATGGCAAACCAGCCCGCATAGCTGAAGTCCGGCGTTGCATCTTGTCCGCCGAGACGCACCTTGCCGAGTGGCGTGAAAATCAGCGTGATCGAGAGGAGCACGAAGATGTTGGCGGCCAGCAGGAAGAACCAGGCCATGTTGCTGGTCAGGAAGCCGAAGGTGGCGTTGAAGAGCGGTGCCACTTGCTCCTGCAGGGCCATGGTGATGATCACGAAGAACACCACCACGAGGGAGGAGATCCCGAATACCTTGCCGTGGAGGTCGACGTTGAAACCCATCGGCGACGCCTTGGTATTATCCTGACCGATCACATAGTCGGTATCGATCAGGTTGGCGGGGCCTTCTGGTGCGGGAATGCCTTCGGAGCCTTCTTGCCGCTCCTGGGAAGAGGGATCTTGAGAATTCTTTTCCACTGCGAAATCTCCCTTGTGCGTATGTTGTGATGGCTCAGGGTTATTGTGACGCTTTACCAGTGAATTGCCAGGCAAGTGGCCGATAAGATTCAGACGAATTCGACACCTGAGCCATTATTGGACAGGTCGCGCAGCGCCGATATCGCCTAAGCGACCTCGCCATATCTGACCACTATCCCACGAAGACAGGCCCGCCAAATGGCGGGCCTGTTGCGCGGCGCCTAACAGCGGCGTCGGTCGGGATCACATCAGTTATTGACGGTTTCGCCGACCGTATCGCCGATGCTTTCGGCACCTTCTCGGGTGCGCTGCCAGGCGCTCTGGGCGCCCTCGCGAGTGGCTTCCCAGGCCTCGGCAGCGTTCTCGCGGGCCTGATCCCACCAGTCACTATCGTACTCGGGAAGATCGGCGAACTCTTCTGCGGTGGCATCGACATACACACGGTGCACGGTGTCACCGTCTTCGTCGGTCTCGGTTTCCAGCCGGTAGTGGTCGTTGTCGAGCACCACATCGCGGCCGCCAAGACCCAGGGTGGCACCTGTTTCGATGACGATGGCCTGAACGCTCATGTCGTCGTCGAGCAGGATATCCTCGACGTCGCCGACGTTCTCGTCCGGATCGCTGTCCAGATAAACATCGGCATCCATGATCGCATCGGCCGAGTAGAGGCCTTCGACGTCGGCCTGGGCGGTACTCGCCAGTGCCATGCCGCCAGCGGCGAGAGAAATGCTGAGTGCGAGAGTGGTCTTGCGCATGCTGTGATCTCCTCGATAGTCCTTTCGTGGTGTCACTGTGTGGGTGCCGTTTACAGCTTGGCGGCCCAGTCGTTGGCGCGTTTTTCCGCTTCTTCCTTGGTAATGCCGTACTTGGTCTGCAGTTTACCGATCATTCGATCCTTCTTGCCGGCGATCTGGTCGAGCTCATCGTCGGTCAGCTCGCCCCAGCTCTCGCGGGCCTTGCCTTGAAATTCCTTCCAGCGTCCTTCTATCTGGTCCCAATTCATGGTGGCTCCTCCTTGTGGTTACCATGATCCGTATCCGCAGCGTGACCTGCCCGCGACCCTGACGTCGTTTTCAGGGAGGCGTTCGCCGTGTGTGGCGAACATAGCGGCTATGCTATATGGCAGACTGGCTGTGACAGCGCATCCTTTCTGCGACGTGCACCCCTAAAGATAATGCCGATTTATAGAACTTCAATGCAACGATAACAAATTGTTTCATTTTTGGCCGGTGCCATTGCCACGACGATGAGTGATTCAACGACAACGAGCACGCCCATGACCGAGACCCCCGTGACCCCCGTGCGCCGCTTCCGCGGCACGCCCCGCGGCCGCGAGCTGGCCCCCGAGGCGCTGACGGCGCTGCGAGTGCTGCTTGGCGACGAGCGCGACGCCCCCTCGCTACAGCGCCGCGATCTGCTGATCGAGCACCTGCACCTGATCCAGGACCACCACGGCCACTTGTCGATGGCCAACCTGCGCGCCCTGGCCGCCTACATGAACCTGCCGATGGCGACGCTGTATGAGACCGCCACCTTCTACGCACACTTCGATGTGGTCCACGACGACCAGGCGCCGCCGCCGGCGGTGACCATTCGTGTCTGCGACTCGCTGTCCTGTCAGCTGGCTGGCGCCGCGGCGTTGCAGAGCGAGCTTGAGGCCGGCGCCGACCCGGCCCAGGTGCGCGTGCGTCGTGCGCCCTGCATGGGCCGCTGCGAGAGCGCGCCGGTGGTCGAGGTCGGCCACCGCCATGTGCTGCACGCCAGTCGCGAGGCGGTGGAGACTGTGGTCGACACCGGCCATTTCCATCCCGAGGCCGTCGACTGGCAGCGGCTCGATGCCTACCGCGACGAGGGTGGCTACCGGCTGCTTGAGGCCTGCCGCGATGGTGAGGTGACGGTCGAGAGCTTGATGCAGACCCTCGAGGCGGCCAATCTGCGCGGCTTGGGCGGGGCCGGCTTCCCGACCTTCAAGAAGTGGTACTTCGTGCGCCAGGAGCCGGGGCCGCGCTACTGCGCGATCAACGCCGACGAGGGCGAGCCGGGCACCTTCAAGGACCGTTACTACATGGAGCAGGCGCCACACCGCTTCCTCGAGGGCGCGTTGGTCAGCGCCTGGGCGGTGGACGCCGAGGCGCTCTACATCTACCTGCGTGACGAATACCCCGGCCTGCACCGCGTGCTGCACGAGGCGATCGCCGAGCTCGAGGCCGTCGGCCTGATCAGTCCCGGCTACGTGGTGATGCGGCGCGGCGCCGGCGCCTATATCTGTGGCGAAGAGTCGGCAATGATCGAGTCGCTGGAGGGCAAGCCCGGCAAGCCACGCCACCGGCCGCCGTTCGTCGCCCAGCGCGGCCTGTTCGACCGGCCGACCCTGGTCAACAACGTCGAGACCGTCTACTGGATCCCGCTGATCTGGCAGCGCGGCGCCGAGTGGTTCGCCGGCCACGGCCGACACGGACGCAGCGGCCTGCGCAGCTTCTCGCTCTCCGGGCGGGTCAAGCGCCCCGGCGTGCACCTGGCCCCGGCGGGCATCACCCTGAATGAGCTGGTCGAGGAGTACGGCGGCGGCATGGCCGACGGCCATCGCCTCGCTGCCTACCTGCCGGGAGGCGCCTCCGGCGGCATCCTGCCGGCCAGCAAGGCGGATATCCCGCTGGACTTCGACACCCTGCAGGCCGAGGGCTGCTTTATCGGCTCGGCGGCGGTGATCGTGCTCTCGGACCGGGACGACCTGCGCGGCGCGGCCGCCAACCTGCTGGGGTTCTTCGCCGACGAGTCCTGCGGGCAGTGCACGCCGTGCCGGGTCGGCACCGAGAAGATGTTGACCCTGCTCGAGCGCGACGAGTGGCATGTCGCCGACCTCGAGCGGCTGTCCCAGGTGATGATGGACGCCTCGATCTGCGGCCTCGGCCAGGCGGCGCCCAATCCGGTGCTGGGCCTGCTCAAGGATTTTCGCAACGAGCTTGCCGCCCAGCACGTGATCGTCAAGGGCTAAGGGAGATGAGCATGAGCGAACAGAATTTCAGCCTGACGCTCGACGGCGTCGAGGTCATCGCCCATCCCGGCGAGACGCTGTGGCAGGTAGCCAAGCGCGCCGGGGAGACCATTCCTCACCTGTGCTACAAGGATGCCCACGGCTACCGCGCCGACGGCAACTGCCGCGCCTGCATGGTCGAGATCGACGGCGAGCGGGCGCTGGCGGCGAGCTGCCTGCGTCAGGCTGCGCCGGGCATGGTGGTCAAGAGTGCCAGCTCCGAGCGCGCGCGAATCTCCCGCGAAGCGGTCATGGAGCTGCTGATCGCCGACCAGCCCGAGCGTGAGCAGAGCCCAGACCGCGCCAGCCACTTCTGGGCCATGGCCGACCAGCTGGCCATCGATGCCGCGGCGGTGCGCGAGTGGCTGCCGCCGCGCAGCGCGCGCGATGCGCCCACGGTGCATCATGTCGCCGCGCGGGACGACGCCTTGCCGCACGCCGAGGGCCATGACGCCACGCACTCGGCGATGCACGTCAATCTCGACGCCTGCATCGAGTGCAACCTGTGCGTGCGCGCCTGTCGCGAGGTGCAGGTCAACGACGTGATCGGTCTCGCCCATCGCGGCGCGGCCTCCAAGATCGTCTTCGACTTCGACGACCCGATGGGCGAAAGCACCTGCGTGGCCTGCGGCGAATGCGTCCAGGCCTGTCCCACCGGCGCGCTGATGCCGGCCACGCTGATCGACGCCCAGGGCCGCGGCGACTCTCACGTGGCCGACCGACAGGTCGACTCGGTGTGCCCCTACTGTGGGGTGGGCTGCCAGCTCACCTACCACATCAAGGATGACGAGATCCTGTTCGTCGAGGGCCGCGACGGGCCCTCCAACCACAACCGGCTATGCGTCAAGGGGCGCTTCGGCTTCGACTATCCGCGCCATGCGGCGCGGCTGACCACGCCGCTGATCCGCCGGGCCGGGGTGGCCAAGGGGCTCGACCCGGACTTCGATCCGGCCCAGCCGCTGAGTCACTTCCGCGAGGCGAGCTGGGAGGAGGCGCTGGACGCCGCCGCCGGCGGTCTCACCGCGCTCAAGGCCGAGCGTGGCCCGGCGGCGCTGGCCGGCTTCGGCAGCGCCAAGTGCTCCAACGAGGAAGCCTGGCTGTTCCAGAAGCTGGTGCGTACCGGCTTCGGCTCCAACAACGTCGACCACTGCACCCGGCTGTGTCACGCCAGCTCGGTGGCGGCGCTGATGGAGTGCATCGGCTCCGGCGCGGTCACCGCCTCCTTCATGCAGGCCGAGCAGGCCGATGTGGTGATCCTCACCGGCTGCAACCCCACCGTGAACCACCCGGTGGCGGCGACCTTCTTCAAGCAGGCCGCCAAGCGCGGCACCAAGCTGATCGTCATCGATCCCCGCGGCCAGGCGCTGGGCGCCTACGCTCACCAGACCCTGCGCTTCACGCCGGGCAGCGACGTTTCGCTGTTCAATGCCATGCTCAACGTCATCGTCAGCGAGGGGCTCTACGACCAGTCCTATATCGACGCTCACACCGAGGGCTTCGAGGCGCTCAAGGCCCACGTCGCCGAGATGACCCCCGAGGCCATGGCACCGGCCTGCGGCGTCAGCGCCGAGGAGATCCGCCAGGTGGCGCGGGAATACGCCACTGCCGAGCGGGCGATGATCTTCTGGGGCATGGGCATTTCCCAGCACACCCACGGCACCGACAACGCGCGCTGCCTGATCTCGCTGGCGCTGGCCTGCGGCCATACCGGCCGCCCGGGCACCGGCCTGCACCCGCTGCGCGGCCAGAACAACGTCCAGGGGGCCTCCGACGCGGGCCTGATCCCGATGGTGATGCCCGACTACCAGCCGGTCTCCGACGCCCAGGTGCGCAGCGCCTTCGAGGAGCTGTGGAACACCGAGCTCGATCCCGAGCCCGGTCTCACCGTGGTCGAGATCATGGACGCCGTACATGCCGGCACCATTCGCGGCATGTATATCCAGGGCGAGAATCCGGCCATGTCCGACCCCGACCTCGACCACGCGCGGGCGGCCCTGGCCAAGCTCGAGCACCTGGTGGTGCAGGACCTGTTTGTCACCGAGACCGCTCAATTCGCCGATGTCATCCTGCCCGCCTCGGCGTGGCCGGAGAAGGACGGCAGTGTCACCAACACCAATCGCCAGGTGCAGATGGGCCGCGCCGCCATGCCGCTGCCCGGCGACGCCAAGCCCGACTGGTGGATCATCCAGGAGATCGCCCGGCGCTTCGGCCTGGCCTGGGACTACGGCCACCCCCGCGAGGTGTTCGCCGAGATGCAGCGCGGCATGCCGTCGCTGGACCACATCAGCTGGGAGCGCCTCGAGCGCGAGGACTCTGTGACCTACCCGTGCCCGGCAGACGACGCCCCCGGCGCCGACGTGGTGTTCAGCGACGCCTTCCCCACCGCCAGCGGCCGTGCCCGCTTCAGTCCCACCGTGCCGCTGCCGCCGGACGAGCCCATCGACGGCGACTATCCCACGGTGCTGACCACCGGTCGCCAGCTGGAGCACTGGCACACCGGCTCGATGACGCGGCGCGCCAAGGTGCTCGACGACCTCGAGCCCGAGGCGGTGGCCAGCCTGTCGCCGGGTGAACTGCGCCGCCTGGGCCTGCAGCCCGGCGACGCCTTGACCATTACCACCCGGCGCGGCTCGATCACCCTGGGCGCGCGGGCCGACATGCTGATGCCGGACGGCATGGTGTTCGTGCCGTTCTGCTACGCCGAGGCGGCGGCCAACGTGCTGACCAACCCGGCGCTGGACCCCTACGGCAAGATCCCTGAGTTCAAGTATGCCGCCTGCCGGCTGACCGCCGCCGCGGCGACGCCAGCGTAGTGCGAGGCCTTTATTGGAGGAGGGCTGTACCATGATGATCGCCGAACTGATCGACGGGGATGACTTTCGCCAGCGCCTGGTGGCGCTGGGCGTACAGCTCCCCGAGGGCGCCTGTCCCGAGACTTGCGCCCGGCTCGCCAGGCGTAAGCAGCACGAGGTCGGCGTGCCGGGGCTGGAGGCGGAGATCGCCGCACTGATGCAGCAGCGCGAGATCATGCTGCCCTCGGTGCGGCGTGCCATCGAGGATATCCTCCAGGCGCGTTAGCCTGGCCATTGCGACCCATGTGTCATTTTTCGCCACTCCTGGCCCGTCATGCGGGCCAGGTGGTGGCGTCTTGGGTGTGTGCGTAATAATTGTATCTATCTGTTTTTATGAGCTTTATTCCTTGCTTCTGGCGAAGTGGCGCGGTTTCTGCTTGGTCTGTGGTGACACCCAAGCAATCGTCAGGAGGCAAGGATGAACATAAGCACCAAAGCAAGCCGCAAATTCATGGCCGCCACCTCGATTGCCGCCATGCTACTGGGCAGCCTGGCACTCGCAGGCTGCGGTAATGACGACGATATGCCGCCGATGGAGGAGGAGCCAGCGCCGATGGAGGAAGATCCGGCAATGGACCAGCCCATGGACGAGGATCCGGGAATGGATCAGGGCATGGGCGACGACCCCGCCATGGATGACGACGGCATGATGGAAGAAGACCCGATGATGGAGGAGCAGGACGAAGAGTTCTGATCGTCCAGCCCATCCGGAATTGGTAGTTCGATTGCATGATGGCGGGGCACGGAGGCCTCGCTTGTCGACCGGCGACACGTTCGCCGGCAGGCCACACAGGGATGTGGCCACAATGGATCAGGAGGTTGTTCGCGATGATGTCCAAGACATTCTTGAAGACGCTGGGTATTGTTGGTGTATCGCTGGGGCTTACTGCCAGTCCGCTGGTGATCGCCGATATGCACGACGGTGGTGCGCCCGCCGATCCCGCGGGAACCTCGGATCCGGCCTCACCGGGCACCCAGGATCCGGCGACCCCGGGGACTGACCCCGCCGATGCCGAGCAGGGCACCGCCGATCCGACCACCGGCGAGCCGGGGACCGGCGACGAGCCTAGCGCCGGCATGCCGGAAGAGGAGGAAGCCGGCTTCGGTGATGGCGGCGAGGCCATGCCCGGCGAAGCGGACCCGCCCGCCGAGCACTCCGGCGAGCCGCTGCCGGAAGAAGAGGCTAACTGATCGCAGCGACTATCGTCAGCAGCACGGCTGACGAGCCTCGATCGCATACATCAACGGCGCCCCAGTAGGCGCCGTTGGCGTGTGCAGGGCGCCGAACAGAGAACGCTTAGGTGGCGTCGTCGTGGTCCTCGAGGCGGCGATAGAGGGTCTTGCGGGCGATGCCGAGGATATCGGCGGTGCGCCGCTTGTTGCCGCCAGTTGCCTCCAGCACCTTCTGGATATAGCGCTTCTCGACGTCCTCTAGACTCGGCCAGCTGGCGCCCTGGGCCGCGGCGGGTGTCACCTCGTTGCCGAGGGCGATGCGCTGCTCATCGGCGTGGCCGCGCAGGCGCTCTGGCAGGTCGTGGTGGCACAGGATGCCGTCCTCGGCCAGCGTGACCGCGCGCATGATGGCGTTTTCCAGCTCGCGGACGTTGCCCGGGTAGGGGTAGTTGAGCAGCGCCTGGAGGGCCAGCGGCTCGACCTGTTCGATGTGCTTGCCCTGCTGCTCGGCGTGCTTGTCGATCAGTGCGGCGGTCAGCCTCTCGATATCGCCCTCGCGCTCGCGAAGCGGTGGAATGCGCAGCGAAAAGGTCTCGAGGCGATAGAACAGGTCGCTCCTGAAGTTGTCACCCTCGATCTCCTTCTCGAGGTCGCGGTGGGTGGCCGCGATGATGCGCACATCGACCTGCTCCTCCTTTTCGGCACCAACCGCACGCACGGACCTCTCCTGCAGGGCGCGCAGCAGCTTGGCCTGCAGCGAGGGCGGCATCTCGCCGATCTCGTCGAGGAACAGGCTGCCGCCGTTGGCGGCGTGGAACAGCCCCTGGCGCGCCTCGTTGGCGCCGGTGAAGGCGCCTTTCACATGGCCGAAGAACTCGCTCTCCATCAGCTCCATGGGGATGCTGGCACAGTTGACGGCGATGAAGGGGGCGTCGTGGCGTGGGCTCTCGGCGTGGATGGCGCGGGCCAGTAGCTCCTTGCCGGTACCGCTCTCGCCGAGGATCAGAATCGGCGCACTGCTCCTGGCCAGCCGCGCCGCGTCGTGAAACAGCGACTGCATCGCCTCGCTCTCGCCGACAATGCCGTGGAAGTGCGGGCGGGCACCGCCGGCGCTCTCCAGGCGCGCCGCCAGGCGATGATTCTCGAGCACCCGGTAGACCGCATCGCGCACGCCCTCGAGGTCCAGCGGCTTGGTCAGGAAGTCATCGGCGCCGATCTTCAGTGCCTCCACCGCTTGCTCGATGGTGCCGAAGGCGGTGATCACGATGAAGCCGACCGTGCTGCCGTCGTGGCGCAGCCGCTCGAGCAGCTGCATGCCGCTGATACCGGGCAGCCGCACGTCGCTGATGATCAGCTCGACGCTCTCGTGGCTGAGGGTGGCGATGGCGTCCTCGGCGCTGGCGACTCCGAGGGTGGTATAGCCGGCATCCTGGAGCTCTTCCTCGAGCAGCTCGAGAATCGCCGGGTCGTCTTCGACGATCAGAATCGGCGGCGTCACGAAAGCCTCCTTGTCATGCGGGTTGCGCTCCTTGCGCGGGTGGCGGATCTTCGGTGGGGAAGTTCAGTTCGAATCCGGCGCCACCCAGGGCGCTGTCGAAGACCCCCACGGTGCCGCCGTGGTCGTTGATGATACGGTGAACCATCGACAGGCCCAAGCCACTTCCCTGGCCGACCGGCTTGGTGGTGAAGAAGGGGTCGAAGACACGGTTCTTGTCGGCTTCGCCGATACCTGGGCCGTCGTCCTCGACCTTGATATGCAGCTCACCGTTGAGTGTTTCAGCGCTGACCCGGATATGTCCGCCGGGGTTGGCCTGCAGGGCGTTGTGCATCAGATTGGTGAACACCTGCGTGAGCTGCTGGCCGTTGACGGTGAGCTCCGGTGCGGGGCTAGGTAGGGCAACCTCGACATGGCTGCCGCAGCGTTCGAGTTCATCCTCGAGCAGCTCGATCGCCGCGGCGATCAGCTCGTCGAGCCGGCAGCTCTCCTTCTCGACGTTGTGCTGGCGGCCCAGCTCCATCAGCTGGCGCACGATCACCACGATGCGCTCGACCTCGCTGCGGATACGGCCCAGCTTGGCGCGCTCGTCGTCGCCGATCACCTCGCGGCGTGCCAGCCGCTGGGCCTGGCCGTTGATCACCGTCAGCGGCGCGCCGATCTCGTGTGCGACGCCGGCGGCCAGCACGCCGAGTTCGGCGAGCTTCTTCGATTTGCGCAGGCGCTTCTCGAGCTCGATCTCCTTGCGCTGGCGGGCCTCGATATCGGCGTCCTTCTCGGCCATGGCGTCGAGCATGCCGTTGAGGGCCAGCGACAGCTTGCGATATTCGGCGGGGCCGTCGATCGCTGCGCGCTGGCTGCGGTCGCCCTTCTCGACCCGCTCCATGACCCCCAGCAGGCGATTGAGCGGTCTTTCGATATAGTGGCGAAAGCCCCACCAGATCATCAGCACGATACCCGCAGCGCCCACCGCGAAGACGACGACGGCGACGATGCTGATAAAACCAGTATAGTTCTCGATGCCGGTATTGAGCCGGTTGACCTGCAGCACCCCGCGGATCTCGCCGCCAGGCGTGGTCAGCGGTACCAGCGCCGAGTAGTAGTTCCAGCGCTCGTGCTGACGGTAGTCGCCGGTCGGTTCGCCGGCCTCGACCACGGCGCGGATGTCGTCGGCATCGAACAGCTCCTCGCCGAGCCCCAGGCCATAGATCTTGTCGCCCTGGGGGTCGAAGACGTAGGCGCCGTAGATGCGGTGGAAGGAGAACGCCGAGTGCAGCGACTCCTGCAGGGCGTCGGGGGTATCACGCTCCAGGGCGTAGCCCAACGAGGTGCCGATGGCGTGGCTGATGATCTGCACCTCGCTTTGCAGCTTGGTGCGCACGTTGTCTTCCAGTGACTTGATCGCCACCAGGCTGAATACCAGCAGGATCAGGAACAGCGGCACCAGAACCGTGACGATAATGATGTTGCGTAGGCGCATGCAGGCTTACCGCGACGTTCGGATCAGCGACTATCCCAACACGCCGCGGCGCGGAAATCCAGCCACCGACCGTTCAGCCCAGGGCTATCGCAGTTAACAGTACCGCTCGGACTGATCCGTCGACAGGCCTGCGAGGAGGCGCTGTGAACCCGTCCCTGGGCGCTACCTTGCGCCCTGCTGCGCTCTCGCATCCTGCTCCGCTTGCAGGACCAGTGCTGGCCATCCATGGCCAGCCCGTTCGGAGGAATCCTCCTCACCCAAGGCGCAAACCTCCTCTTCGACCTGTCCCCGGCGTCCTACGCTTAAGGGCAACTGCGATCACCCGTCCTTTCAGCCGGTGGCCAAGGGGCGAATGTCAGCCCTTAACCATGTGCAGGTGGGGCGCGGTGTGGCCGATATTCTCCTGCATGCGCTCGCTGTACCAGTCGATGAAGTCGATCACGCCGAACTCGTAGGTCGTCGAGTAGGGGCCTGGCTGATAGGCCCGGGAGTTGATGCCGCGCTGGTTCTCTTCGGCGAGGCGGCGATCCTGATCGTTGGTGGCGTCCCACACCTTGCGCAGCTGCTCGGGGTCGTAGTCGACGCCGGCCACGGCATCGGCATGCACCAGCCACTTGGTGGTCACCAGCGTCTGCTGCGGGCCGAGTGGCAGTACCCGGAATACCACGGCGTGGTCGCCCATGAAGTGGTTCCAGGAGTTGGGCAGGTGAAGGATGCGCAGCGAGCCCATATCGGGGCTCTGCAGGCGGCCCATCAGCTTGCGACAGCCCGGCTTGCCGTCCATGGTCATCGACACGGTGCCTTCCAGCAGCGGGGTGCGGGTCAGGCGGTTGCGCTTGCCGAAGCGCTTGAGCTGCCAGGGCACCTGCTCGGCGTCCCAGTCGGCCTGCTTGCGCGCCACCTGGGCCTTGTAGGCCGGGGTGGCCCGTGGGTCGTCGGTGTCATCGAACTCGAGCAGGGTGTTGAGCAGCTCCGGGTGGGCGCCGTTGCAGTGGTAGCACTCGCGGTTGTTCTCGATCACCAGTTTCCAGTTGGCCTGCTCGACGATCGACGACTCCACCGCGACCTTGGTGTTGGCCATGTCGTAGGGCTCGAGGTAGTGCTCGAGGGTGGCCAGCAAGTCGTCGATGGCCGGCGGCTGCTCGGCGAGGCTGACGAAGATGAAGCCACCGGCGGTGCGCACCTGGATCGGCTTGAGGCCGTACTGGTTCAGGTCGAAGTTGTCGCCCATGTCGCTGCCGGCGAACAGCAGCCGGCCATCGAGTTCGTAGGTCCACTGATGGTAGGGGCAGACCAGCTTGGCGACCTTGCCCTTGTCCTTGACGCAAAGCCGCGAGCCGCGGTGACGGCAGACGTTGTGGAAACCGTGGATGGCGCCCTCGGCGCCGCGCACCAGGATCAGCGGATTGTCGCCGACCTCGAGGGTCATGAAATTGCCCTTGGCGGGTATTTCACAGGCCATGCCGGCGAACAGCCACTCCTTCTCGAAGATCTCCTGCATGTCCAGGGCGAACAGCCGTGCGTCATTGTAGAACGGCTGGGGCAGCGAGAATTGCGGGGTGCGCTGGGCGAGCATGGTGCTGGTGGCCTCGCGGGCGCCGGCCAACGGATCGTCGAGACGCTCGTGTGACATCGAGTCCATGAAAACGCTTCCTCTGTAACGGGGCCGCATGCAGCGGCACGGGACGGTTGTCGGTGGGTGTGACCGGCGCGATCGGGGATACTTGGTGGCGAGTTTGGATCAGTCGCTCGCTGCACGGTTGTCTGGCGACGACAAGGCGTGATGCAGCGGCGACGCATGGGGCAAGAATCCTGCCTGGGGCTGGGACGGGTGGGCATGCCGATGTCGCAGACAGGCATGTGGAATGGCCGCACTGTGCGCAGAATTCGCAGCAACCGGTACCGCCATGTGAGAGCGGTGTCCATTTCATGACCGCAGCCCAGGCGAGTGTTCCCATGTCCATGAACTTCCTCAACCCGGTCACCACCCAGACCTGGACCAATGGCCGCCACCTGGTGCGCTGTGTCAAGGTGATCCAGGAGACCTGGGACGTACGCACTTTCTGCTTCATGGCCGAGCAGCCGGTGCTGTTCTTCTTCAAGCCTGGACAGTTCGTGACCCTGGAGCTGGAGATCGACGGCGAGCCGATGATGCGCTCCTACACTATCTCCAGTTCGCCCTCGATCCCCTACAGCTTCTCGATCAGCGTCAAGCGGCTGCCCGGTGGCAGGGTCTCCAACTGGCTGCACGATCATCTGCGCATCGGCGATGAGCTGGCGGTACACGGCCCGGTGGGCAACTTCAATGCCATCGACTACCCCGCCGAGAAGATCCTGATGCTCTCCGGCGGGGTGGGCATCACGCCGCTGATGTCGATGGCGCGCTGGTTCTTCGACACCAACGCCGCCGTGGACCTGGAGTTCGTGCACAGCGCACGTACGCCGCGCGACATTCTCTTCCAGCGCGAGCTGGAGCATATCTTCACGCGAATCCCCGAGTTCAAGCTGCATATCGTCTGCGAGCGCAGCGACGATCTGGGCGAGACCTGGGCCGGCTTCCGCGGCTATCTCAGCCAGGCGATGCTCGAGCTGATGGCGCCGGATTTCATGGAGCGTGAAATCTTCTGCTGCGGCCCGCCCGCCTACATGAACGCGGTCAAGCGCATCCTGCGCGACAACGGCTTCGACATGGCCCACTACCATGAGGAGTCGTTCGGCGCCACGCCGCTGGCGGTGCAGGAGGACGTGCTGGAGCTGGTCGAGCAGGCCGAAGCCGAAGCCGAGGAGCTCGATACGGCGGACATGCTCAGCGTCGAGTTTTCCGCCACCGGCAAGAGCGTGCGCATCCAGCCCGGCGAGACGGTGCATGCCGCCGCGGCCAAGCTTGGCCTGCACATTCCCAAGGCGTGCGGGATGGGCATCTGCGGTACCTGCCGCGTGCCGCTGAGCTCGGGGCAGGTCAACATGGAGCACAACGGCGGTATCACCGACGAGGATATCGCCGAGGGTTATATCCTCTCCTGCTGCAGCATGCCCACCGGCAATGTGGTGGTGGAGTACTGAGGCGAGAGGGCGTGCTGAGAGCCCCGTGTCGCGCTGCGGCATGGGGCTCTCGCGTTACAGGTCCTTGACCAGCCTCAGGGCGTCATAGATCGCCGCATGGGTATTGCGTGACTCGACGGCATCGCCGATGCGGAACAGCTGGAAGCCACCGTTCGCGTTACGAATGACGGCCTGGGCCCTGCCGGCGATCAGGTCGTCGTAGTCTACCTCGCCGGCGTTGCGGGAGTGTGGCTTGAGCGCGAAGTAGATGTCGGCCATCGGCGTGATGCCGTAGTTGACCACTACCTGGTCGATGCGCCGCGCCTGGTTCAGGTCCAACTGCCCTGGTGACGCATAGTCGCTGGTAATAGTAGCCAGCAGCTCACCGCCATCGCGCTGCACGGACTTCAGCCGGTAGGTGGGCGTGAAGGTGACGTTGGGGCGCTGCAGGGCGCGCATGTAGGGCACCAGGTTCATGGCCATGATCTCCGCCGAGAAGGTGCGGTCCGGCGTCATGATCTCGAGTTCGGCCCCGCTGGCGGCGATGATCTCCGCCGCCTGCATGGCGGCATGATCGCCGGCGTCATCGAACAGCAGTACCCGGTTTCCCGGCGCTACGTGCCCGGAAAGGATATCCCAGGTGTTGACTACCAGGTCGTGCCCGACCTCGGGCTGGTCTTCCATGGGGTAGCCGCCGGTGGCCACGATCACCGCGTCTGGCTGCTCGGCGAGCACCTCCTCGGCCTCGGCCCAGACGTTGTAGCGGATCTCGACGCCGAGCGCGTCGCACTGTGCCAGGCGCCAATCGATGATGCCCAGCATCTCGCGGCGACGCTCGCTCTGCGCGGTGAGGCGCACCTGGCCGCCGGCATCGCTGGCGGCTTCCAGCACCACCACTGAATGGCCCCGCTCGCCGGCGACCCGGGCGGCTTCCAGGCCTGCGGGCCCGGCGCCGATGATCACCACCCGGCGCCGCTGCGCGGCCTTGGGGATGGTGTGGGGCATGCTGGTTTCGCGCCCGGTGGCGGCGTTGTGGATGCAGTAGGCGGCGCCGCCCTGGTAGATGCGGTCGAGGCAGTAGTTGGCGCCCACGCAGGGGCGGATCTCCTCCTCGCGGCCTTGCATGATCTTGCGCACGATGTGCGGGTCGGCCATGTGGGCGCGGGTCATGCCGATCATGTCGACCTTGCCCGAGGCGATGGCATGGCGCGCGGTGGCGACGTCCTGGATCTTGGCGCCATGGAAGGTAGGGAAGTCCACCTGGCGTTTGATCTCGCCGGCGAAGTCGAGGTGCGGGGCGCTGGGCATGCCCTGGATGGGGATCACGTCGGTGAGCCCCGCGTCTGTGTCGATATGCCCGCGGACCACGTTGAGGAAGTCGACCAGGCCGCTCTGCTTCAGGCGGTGGGAGATCGTCATGCCCTCCTCGGCAGTGAGCCCGCCGGGCAGCATCTCGTCGCCGGTGTAGCGCACGCCGACGATGAACGCCTCGCCGACCCGCTGGCGAATGGCGCGCAGCACCTCGAAGGTAAAGCGCAGCCGGTTGTCGAGATCGCCGCCGTAGGGGGCGTCCAGCGTGTTGGTCAGCGGCGACCAGAACTGGTCCATCAGGTGGCCATAGGCCTGCAGTTCGATGCCGTCGAGGCCGGCGGCGTGCATGCGCTCGGCGGCATCGGCGTAGTCACGGATCAGTCGCTCGATGTCCCACTCCTCGACCTGCTTGGGAAAGGCGCGGTGGGAGGCTTCACGGCGGTGCGAGGCGGATACCGCCGGTAGCCAGTCGCCCTTGTCCCAGCGGGTACGCCGGCCCAGATGCGTCAGCTGGATCATCACCGCGGTGCCGTGCTCGTGACAGGCGTCGGTGAGCTCCTTCATCCACGGCACCACTTCGTCCTTGTAGGCCAGGATGTTGTTGAACACCGGCGGGCTATCCTTGGCCACTGCCGCCGACCCGGCGGTCATGGTCAGGCCAAGGCCGGCGCGGGCCCGCTCGGCGTGATATTCGCGGTAGAGCGCCTTGGGCATGCCATCTTCGGGGTAGGCGGGCTCGTGGGACGTCATCATCAGCCGGTTTTTCAAGGTCAAGTGCTTGAGCTGAAAGGGCTGCAGCAGCGGATCGTTAGCCATGGTCGGGGCTCTCTTGTGGGGGCTTTCTTGTTGTCTCGTTTACGGCGCTAGCGGCGTATGTACACCAGGGTCATTGAAATGTACATTGATGTACATTGGCGGCGCAAGCAGGACACACCAGCACGTGAGCCATTGCTGCTCACCGTGGCCTACGGCATGCCTAGCGGCTTGGCAGCGGAGCCAAGGACGGCCTAGCGAGGGGGTGTTGGAGAGTGCCCGTGCCGGGCATGGAAGCGCTTCAGGTCGCGAGGCCCCGGGGGTTGGCCGGTGAAGATTTCCACATAGTCAGGGATGCGCTGCATGCGCACCTCGAGCGGCTCCTGGGTTTTCATCGAGATATAGCCGATCTGGGTCAGGTAGATGGTGCGCCCGCGTACGTTGGCCGCCAGCGGCTCGACGCCGTAGCGTTCGAACATGCGAGTCAGTGCGTCGATACGCTCGGCGTCGGCAGCCTCGATTTCACGCTCCACTGGCGCCGACTGCAACGCCCAGCTGCGCATGGCAAATTCCAGCGGGGAGTCGAACAGTTGAGGATTCAGCCAGCAGTCGAAGACATTGAGCATCGCCTCGGCGATATTCTCGGCGTAGGCCTCGGTCTGGCGCACCAGGCCCAGGGTATTCTTCTCTCGCCAGCGTGCGATCAGGGCATCGAGCAGCGCCTCGCGGTCCTTGAAGAACCAGTAGAAGCTGGTGCGGGAGAGTTTGAGGCGCTTGGCCAACGGGAGGATACGTACGCTATCGACGCCCGACTCGATCAGCAGGTCGAATGCCGCATCGAGCCAGACGTCGCGTGATCCCTTGGCAGGGGGCGAAGCGGTGGGTGGCATGGTGGCGGTCTCTGACATCGTCGAGGCAAAGTGTACATAGGTGTCATGTTCATGTACACGTTGCCTCTAGGCTGGCCGTCGCCCGCGCCTAGTTGTCCGGCTCGAGCCTGTAGAGGCCATCGTCGCCCGAATCGGTGAGCAGGTAGATGTAGCCGTCGCTGCCCTGATGCACTTCGCGAATGCGGCCGATCTCGCCGTCGAGCACGATCTCGCGGTGGGCGACCTCTCCGTCTTCCATGACCAGCCGCTTGAGCTGCTCGCTGCGCAGCCCGCCGGCGAGCAGGTTGCCCTGCCAGGCGGAGAATGCCTCGCTGTCGACCTGGGCCAGGCCCGAGGGTGCAAAGCGGTCCTCGTAGATATAGCGCGCGTCCTGCATATCCGGGTGGGAGTCCTCGCCGATCGGCTCGCGGGTGCCGTAGTCGACGCCGCGGCTCACCGTCGGCCAGCCGTAGTTCTCGCCGGCCTCGATCAGGTTGAGCTCGTCGCCGCCCAGCGGGCCGTGCTCGCTGGCCCAGATGGTGCCGTCGGCATCCACCGCGAAGCCTTGGATGTTGCGATTGCCGATGGAGTAGATCTCGTCCAGCGCCGCGTCGTCGTCGACGAAGGGGTTGTCGTCGGGCACGCCGCCGGTCTCGGTCAGGCGCAGCACGCTGCCGGCGTGGTCACCGGCATCCTGGGAGCGCTCGGGCTCGACGCCGCGGTCGCCGACGGTCATCAGCAGGCTGCCGTCGGGCAGCCACGCCAGTCGCGAACCGTAGTGGCGACCGGGCTGAGAGTAGCGGTCCTGCTCGAACAGCTCCTCGACGTCGACCAGCGCCTCGCCGTCCAGGCGTGCCCTGGCCAGGGCGCTGACGGTGCCGCCGTCGCCGGGCTTGGAGTAGCTGAAGTAGATCCACTCCTCGCCGTCGGCGTAGGCGTGGTGCAGGGTCACGTCGAGCAGGCCGCCCTGGCCGTTGGCGGCCACCTCCGGCACGCCGTCGAGGTGGGTGATCTCGCCGCCGTCGATCAGCGCCATGCGCCCGGCGCGCTCGGTGACCAGGAAACGCCCGTCGGGCAGCTCGGCGATGCCCCAGGGGTGCTCCAGGCCGCCGGCCAGCTGCACGATGCGCAGCGCCGTCTCTTCGCTGTCGATGCCCTCGGCGACCAGCTCCTCGGCATGGGCGCTACTCAAGCCCAGCAGGCCGCCGGCGATCAGCGCGCTGCCCAGCATGGCACCTTGCGATGTCTTGCCCAACTTGCTCATGATCTCGCTCCCTGTGTCGAACTCACTGACATGGATGGATGACCTTCACCCTAGCAGAGACCCCGGCGGGGGCGATTTTCTCCACTACATCATGATCGCCAGCAGGATTGGCAGGTAGATGAACGACAGCAGGGTGGAGCAGAACACCAGCCCGGCGACGTACTTCGGCTCGCGGCCGGAGCGCTGGGCGAACAGGTAGTTGAACACCGCCACCGGCATGCTCATCTGCAGTACCAGAATGCTGTGGGCCAGGGGCGGCAGGCCGATGACGGTACCGATGCCCCACGCCAGCAGCGCCGCGGCCAGGGTGCGGACCACGCTGAAGCCAATCCCCGAGGAGAGGTTGCGGGCCTGAATGCTGGCCAGCGACACGCCGAGGGTGATCAGCATCAGCGGCACCGTGAACCCCGAGATCAGGTCCACGGTGTTGTCCAGCCAGCGCGGCAGGGCGGTGTCGGTGAGCAGTAGCGCCAAGGCGATGCCGATGGCGTAGACGGTGGGGGTGCGGGCCAGGGTGCGCAGTGGGCGGCCGCTCCTGCTGTGCATGGCGGTGCCGAAGGTGAACTGCACCAGCGATACGGTGACCATCGAGGCGATGGCGAAGGCGAAGCCGCTGCTGCCAAAGGCATATAGCGCCACCGCCAGGCCCATGTTACCGGTATTGGGATACATCATCGGCGACAGCAGTACCCGCCAGTCCTTGCGCAGCAGCGGCGCCACGGCGAAGGTCAAAAGGCCCATGGCGACGATCACCAGCAGGGTGCCGAGCATGGTGCGGCCGAAGCTGCCGGCATCAATCTCGGCACCGCTCAGCGAGGCCAGGATCAGTGCCGGGGTGCCGATGTTGAAGACCAGCTTGGTGACGAACTCCACCGGGTAGGCGTGGCCGAGGCGAATCCAGGTGAAGCCCAGGCTGGCGCCGACGAAGACCGGGGCCATCACGGCAAAGAGTTCGACGAACATGCGCTGTCCTTGGTTGTGCTGCGGTGCGGTCGACGCCGCCGCTAGCGACGAAGGTCTAAGATGATGCGCTATTGTCGTCGATTCATGCTGCGCTGCAAAGGCTGGGGCGATGTCGCAACCCGACAGCTCTGTCGCAAACGCATCGGGTCGTGACGTCGCCAAGCATCTTGGTTGGCGGGGCGGGGGATACCATCGCCGCAAGTGAAATCAATCACCGCTCATCACCGTGCTTCTGGAGGCCCTGATGCCACATCGCGACGGCTTTGCCTATACCGACACCCTGGCGGCATTCGATGCCCCGCTGGCCGCGGCCATCGCCGAGGAGACAGCGCGTCAGGAGGCGCATGTCGAACTGATCGCCTCAGAGAACTATGCCAGCGTGCACGTCATGCAGGCCCAGGGCACGCAGCTGACCAACAAGTATGCCGAGGGTTATCCCGGCAAGCGCTACTACGGCGGCTGCGAGCACGTCGACGTGGTCGAGTCGCTGGCCATCGAGCGCGCCTGCGACCTGTTCAGCGCCGACTACGCCAACGTTCAGCCGCACTCCGGGGCCCAGGCCAATGCCGCCGCCTTCATGGCGTTGATCCGCCCCGGCGACACCGTGCTGGGCATGAGCCTGGCCCACGGCGGCCACCTGACCCACGGCGCCGCGCCCAACTTCTCCGGCAAGCACTACCACGCCGTGCAGTACGGCCTCGACCCGGCCACCGGCGAGATCGACTACGCCGAGGTCGAGCGGCTGGCCCATGAGCATAACCCCAAGCTGATCGTCGCCGGCTTCTCGGCCTACTCGCGGGTGGTTGACTGGCGGCGTTTCCGCGCCATCGCCGATGCCGTCGGCGCCTGGCTGCTGGTCGACATGGCCCACGTGGCGGGGCTGGTAGCCGCCGGCCTCTACCCCAGCCCGCTGCCCCACGCCCACGTGGTGACCACCACCACCCACAAGACCCTGCGCGGCCCTCGCGGTGGCCTGATCCTCTCCGCCAGCGGCGATGCCGACCTCTACAAGAAGCTCAACGGCGCGGTGTTCCCCGGCCAGCAGGGCGGGCCGCTGATGCACGTCATCGCCGCCAAGGCGGTGGCCTTCAAGGAGGCCATGAGCCAGGCGTTCGTACAGTACCAGCAGCGCGTGATCGACAACGCCCGGGCCATGGCCGGCGTGTTCATGGCCCGCGGTTTCGACGTGGTCTCCGGCGGCACCGACGACCACCTGTTCCTGGTCTCGCTGATCGAGCAGGGCGTCACCGGCAAGGACGCCGACGCCGCCCTGGGCCGGGCGCATATCACCGTCAACAAGAACGCCGTACCCAACGACCCGCAGAGCCCCTTCGTCACCTCCGGCCTGCGCATCGGCACCCCGGCGGTCACCACCCGCGGCTTCAGCGTCGACGACTGCGAAGCCTTGGCCGGCTGGATCTGCGACATCCTCGACGTCCTGGCCGCAGGCGACGACAGCACTGCGGTGGAAGCCGAGGTGCGCGCCCAGGTCGAGGCGCTGTGTGCCCGCTACCCCGTCTACGCTGATAGCCGGCACACCGACGCCGAGCGGCACGGCGCCATCGCCTGAGTTAGGCGCGGGCTATATGTCATAAGCAAGCTTGCGAGAGTCGCGTCTCCGGATGCCCAGGCAGGCTAGCCTTGAAGATTGTGCTCTTGGCTAGCCTGTGTCTTTCGAAAGCGGCCAGGTGGAATATCGAATAGCTGGTGGAAGCTACGTCGGAAGTGGGAAATACTGATAAACCCAGTGGCTACGGCGATGTCGGTGATGGACTTGTTTGTCTGTTGCAGTAAGCGGCGAGCATGAGTCAAGCGAAGTTCGAGATAGTAGCGTGACGGGCAGGCATCTACATGTCGTTGAAACAGACGTTCCAACTGCCGTCGGGAAATATCGATGCAGTCGGCGATTTCGTGGATGGAGAGCGGTTCTTCTATATTATTCTGCATGAGTTCTAGCGCAATTTTTAATGGCTGAGGCAAGGTCGGGTCATGGTCGATGCTGATGACGGATATATCGGCTATTTCTTGTCGCTTGTCGCAACTGAGGATCTCCTCAATGGCGTTGGTGAACTCTTCTCCGCAATCACGCCGCACCATCTGCAGCATCATGTCCAGCGAGCTGTTGGCTCCCGCACAAGTCAATCGTTCTCTATCCAGGACATGGTGGTGCTTGGAGACCGTGACCTCGGGAAACATCTCTCGCAGGGCAGTACGCCCGTCGGGGTGGTAGGCACATTCGTACCCATGTAGCAGCCCGGCATCGGCAAGGAACCAAGCGCCATTCCACAAGCCACCTAGTGTGACTCCTACCTTGCTGGCCGCTTTGAGTTTATTGCGTATACCTTGGGCTTGCTGCAGTTGAACGCGCAACCCGCCGCAGATGATCAACATATCTAGCTGTCTTTCATCGAGTTCCTCGAGTTGACAGCTGACGGGCGTCTCGATATGTAAGTCGCTCAATACGTGCTTCCCTGAAATGCTAGCCACTATTACCTCGTAAGGTGTAGAGGGGCGCATCAGGTTGGCAGTCACCAAGGCATCCACTGCACCGGTGAAGGCCATCATGGAAAAGTGCTCCAGCAGTACGAAAGCAACCTTGCGCGTCTGGGGCGGCCCGATGGGGTGAGAGCCGGGAGGTAAGTAAGCCCTGTTCTTGTTCTTGAGCAAGCTTTCGAAATGAGCGGCCATGTGAGAATGGGCTCCTGATGTTGGGTCTAGGATAGGGACTGTCCCGGGTAGACCAAAGTCCAAGATACGCAAAGTGGTGCCAAAATCAAAGTCGTCGCTCTGCGGCATCAAGGTGTCGCATGCGGTCCGCTACTGAATGGGGGGCGCGGGGAGAATGAAATTCTCCTCCTCATTCGAAGGTTGTGAATCGATGAAAGACAACAAAATCAACAAATTAAAGATTTTCTTGCCGCTGCTGGGCTTCGCCTTGGTAGCATCCGATGCCCAGGCGAGCGAGATCACACTGAATTTCCATAGCGGTCTGGCGCAATCTCGCCCCGAGGCGGAACATATCGAGGAGTTTGCACGACTGGTAGAGGAAAAATCCGCAGGCGAACTGAAGATCGACGTCTACCATGCTGGTGCACTGGGGCTCAAGGAAGCGGATATTCTGCGTACTCTGCAGCGCGGCATGGTGGATATGGCACTGCTGTACGGTGAGTATTATACACGTGATGCTCCGGCTCTCTCGGCGGTGTATGCCCAAGGTGCGATTACCGAACCCGAGCAGCACCTCGACATCCTGCCCGTCATCAAGGAGCTGTATGACGATGGCTTCGCGCAGTGGGATATTCACACCGTGGGTGGTGTGGTAGCGCCAGTATTCGACGTAGGGTTGCACTGCAAGAGCCCCGTCAACACCTTGGAAGACCTGCAGGGTAAGAAGGTAAGAGTTTGGTCTAGGCACCTGGTCGAGACCTTCGATGAGCTGGGTATTGCAGCTCAGGTGATTCCTCAGAACGATATGTACATGGCCCTCCAGACCGGTGTCGTGGACTGCGCCTACTATCTCTCTACCGTCGCCAAGACGATTTCTCTACAGGAAGTCACCGAGTACGAGGCCTATCTACATCCATGGGCCGCGGCGCCTTGGATATTCGGCATCAGTGAGCGGGCTTTGGGACGACTCAACGAGAATCAGCGCCAAGCGCTGGAAGAGGCCGGCCAGGAAGTCTGGGATATCACTCGTGAGCTGGCCGTGGATCCAGAGCGAGAGGCCGAAGCACGGGCAGAGCGTGAGGAGTTGGGTATCACCGTGCTGGAGCCATTCTCCGCTGAGGATGTCGAGACCTTTGTAACAGCAGCCTGGAACAACTGGCAGAGTCTGGCGGAGAACGCTGGCGAGGATGGCCTGCGGTACTACGAAACAGTGACCGAAGCACTCTCCGAGTGAGGTCTATCCATCGGGAGCCAGTAGCTGGCTCCCGTTTTTTTCATTTCAGGGTGGACTGATCGATGCTGAAGAAAATGAGCGCCATCATTGAGCGATCGGCTCATGGCGCCTTTCTGCTGGGTGTGCTCAGCGGTATTACGATGACGGGGCTGATCTTCGTCAGTACGCTAATGCGCTATATTGGCGGTCGGCCAGTGCGCTTTTCCGACGAACTGGCCGGCTTGTTGTTCCTTTCCATGACCTTCCTTTGCCTGCCCTACGTGCTGGACAAGGGACGCCATATCCGCATAGAGATCGTGCGAAGAATGGTGCCTGAGCCAGCGGCCAGCATTCTGGATGCGATCGGCACGCTTACCTTGGTGACCTTCTGTGTCGTGTTCGCCTATGAGGCATGGAGCTTCATGGAGTTCTCTCACTCCATCCGATCTCGAACGGATATTAGCGGCATTCTGCTTTGGCCCTGGATGACGCTCATGCCTATTTCCATGCTGCTATGCATACTGGTGCAATGTCGCCATGGCATACGTCAAGCACCTAGCGACAATGTGTCGCCTGGGGAGGTGGCACCATGAGTTGGTTACTGCTTAGCGGTGGACTTGCCGT
Organism: Franzmannia qiaohouensis; assembly: GCF_031451695.1. Taxonomy (NCBI): domain Bacteria; kingdom Pseudomonadati; phylum Pseudomonadota; class Gammaproteobacteria; order Oceanospirillales; family Halomonadaceae; genus Franzmannia; species Franzmannia qiaohouensis. Next base: position 94,047 of record NZ_JARWAM010000003.1, on the reverse strand, counting down.
ACTTCTTACTAGTGGGGCAATACTGGGTGCAGCGCTGGGGTTGGTTGGCATGGCGCTGCTGTATTTTCAAGCTAATGGCGCTACCCCTTTGGCGATCACCGCCTCTTGGAATATGCTGACCGACTTTACGCTGAGCGCGGTGCCGCTGTTCATTTTCCTGGGAGAAATTCTCCTGGCGAGTGGCATATCCAAGCGAGTTTATAATGGCCTGACGCCACTCTTTGCACGTGTGCCGGGGCAGCTGCTTCATACCAATATTGCAGTATGTACACTGTTCGGTGCTGTCAGCGGCTCCAGCACCTCGACCGCCGCCGCCATCGGCTCGGTAGGTTATCCCGAGCTGAGGTCGCGCGGCTATGACCCGGGTATGGTGGTAGGCAGCCTGGCGGCGGGCGGCACCCTGGGCCTATTGATACCGCCGAGCCTGGCGCTGATCATCTACGGCGCCACCCAGAATGTGTCCATCGGCACCTTGTTCATCGCGGGTATGCTGCCTGGACTGATGATTGCTTGTGCCTTTTCCATATGGATCATAGTGCGTACCAAGTTTGGCGGGCCGGTTGCGCCGGAGTCACAGGGGCGAATGGACTGGCTAGCAGTGGCCCGCGGGCTCAAGGAAATCTGGCCGCTGCCAATATTGATCTTCTTCGTTTTAGGAACAATTTACTTGGGTATAGCAACGCCTACGGAGTCCGCCGCTCTGGGGGTTGTTGCTAGTATTGTGCTAGGCATGACATGGGGGAATCTCAACCTGCCCAAACTGTGGCAGGCATTTAAAAATGCCTCCCTGATGTTCGCAGCAATTGGCATGATCTTGCTCGGCACGGTAATTCTATCTCAGGCCGTCAGTCTGTTGGGTATTCCCCGATCTGCGGTAGATGCTATCAGTGGTTTTGGCCTGGGTCCCTACGGTATTCTACTGTTAATCGTCATCGTCTATATTGTGCTTGGTTGTTTCTTCGATGGTATTTCACTGCTGTTGATGACGCTGCCTATCACATTCCCTATGATTATTGGCCTTGGGTTTGATCCCATCTGGTTTGGCATCGTCGTTACCCTGCTGGTTGAGATAGGAATGATAACTCCTCCCATGGGGCTGAATCTTTTCGTCTTGACGTCCATTTCCAAAAACGAAGTCGACCTTACCACTGCTGCCAAGGCTTCCTTGCCCTATTGGCTGATACTGCTGGGAGCGGTGGGGCTATTCACACTGTTTCCCGAGCTAATCCTCTGGGTCACACGCTGGTAGCGCGCTAGATAGCTTCATGCTGCCCATGTTGCCATGGGGTTTTTGCAGGGCAGGCCGCGTTTCTCTGGCCTGCCTGTCGCAAATGCGACCCGGCATGACGCTGGCGAGTAGTTCACCTCGCTGAACGGCTTCTACCATCGTCGTCAGTGATGCAGTTGCTCACAACCATGAAACTGCGCCTAGCGCAGCCACTCCCAGGAGTCGTCCATGCAACGCTATTCCGGCTTCGGCCTGGTCAAGCACGCGCTGAGCCACCATGAGCACTGGGAGCGCCAGTGGCGCAATCCCACGCCCAAGAAGCAGTACGACGTGATCATCGTCGGCGGCGGCGGCCACGGCCTGGCCACCGCATACTACCTGGCCAAGGAGCACGGCATCACCAATGTCGCCGTGGTCGAGAAGGGCTGGCTGGGCGGCGGCAACACGGCGCGCAACACCACCATCGTGCGCTCCAACTACCTGTGGGACGAGGCGGCGGCGCTCTACGAACACTCCATGAAGCTGTGGGAAGGGCTCTCCCAGGACATCAACTACAACGTGATGTTCTCCCAGCGCGGCGTGCTTAACCTCGGCCACACCCTGCAGGACATGCGCGACATCCAGCGCCGGGTCAACGCCAACCGCCTCAACGGCATCGACAGTGAAGTGCTCGACGCCGACGGCGTACAGAAGATCGTGCCGATCCTCGACTGCTCCAAGCGCGCCCGCTATCCGGTGATGGGCGCCTCGTGGCAGCCGCGGGCCGGGGTGGCGCGCCACGACGCGGTGGCATGGGGCTACGCTCGTGCCGCCGATGCGCTGGGGGTCGACCTGCTGCAGAACACCGAGGTCACCGGCTTCAAGATCCGCGATGGCCAGGTCTATGGCGTGCATACCAACCGCGGCGACATCGAGGCCAAGACTATTGGCTGCGTCACCGCCGGCAACTCCGGTGTGCTGGCCAAGATGGCCGGCTTCCGGCTGCCGCTGGAGTCGCATCCGCTGCAGGCGCTGGTCTCCGAGCCGCTCAAGCCGATCCTCGACACCGTGGTGATGTCCAACCACGTCCACGGCTATATCAGCCAGTCGGACAAGGGCGACCTGGTGATCGGCGCCGGCATCGACGGCTACAACGGCTACGGCCAGCGCGGCAGCTTCCCCACCGTGGAGCACACCCTGCAGGCCATCGTCGAGATGTTCCCGATCTTCTCGCGGGTGCGCATGAACCGCCAGTGGGGCGGCATCGTCGACACCTGCCCGGACGCCTGCCCGATTCTGTCGAAGACGCCGGTCAAGGGGCTGTTCTTCAACTGCGGCTGGGGCACCGGCGGCTTCAAGGCCACGCCCGGGTCGGGGCATGTGTTCGCCGCCAGCCTGGCCAAGGGCGAGATGCACCCCATCGCCGCGCCGTTCTCCATCGACCGCTTCCATTCGGGAGCGCTGGTGGACGAGCACGGTGCCGCCGGGGTGGCGCACTAATCGAACCTGCACGGCACGATCGCAGTTGTCCTCTGAGCGAGGAACGCCGGGGACAGGCCGAAGAGGAGGTTTGCGCCATGGATGGCGCAAGGTAGCGCCCAGGGATGGGTTCACAGCGCCTCCTCGCAGGCCTGTCGACGGAACAGTTCCGAGCGGTGCTGCAATTTGCGATAGCCCTGCGAGTCCTCAGGGATGGATTGACGGCGTGTTCGCGCATCCCTTCGCGAGGTGGCGGGCTCGAGCCAGAAGACAATGACAGATGCGGCGCAGCGTTGATGCGCGGCTTCAGGAGAACCACCATGTTTCAGATCTACTGCCCCCACTGCGAGGAGCTCCGTGAAGAAGAGGAGTTCCACCCCAAGGGCCAGGCCCACATCGTGCGCCCCGCCGAACCCGAGGCCTGCTCTGATGAAGAGTGGGGCGACTACCTGTTTTTCCGTGACAACCCGCGCGGCATCCACCACGAAATGTGGGTGCACGCCGTCGGCTGTCGCAAGTTCTTCAACGTCACCCGGCACACCGTGAGCTACGCGATCCTCGAGACCTACAAGATCGGCGAGCAGCCCAGCGTCACCGCTGAGCCTTCGGCCAGCGAAGCGGCCGCCTCCACTGCTGATGTCCGCCAAGGAGTCCGCGCATGAACCAGCAAGTACAGCGCCTCGCCCAGGGCGGGCGCATCGACCGCAGCCGGCCACTCGGTTTCACCTTCAACGGCCAGACCTACCAGGGCTATCACGGCGATACCCTGGCCTCGGCGCTGCTCGCCAATGGCGTCGACATCGTCAACCGCAGCTTCAAGTATTCGCGGCCACGGGGCATCGTCGCCGCCGGCGCCGAAGAGCCCAATGCCGTGGTCCAGTTGGGTGCCAGCGAGGGCGCCCAAGTGCCCAACGTGCGCGCCACCCAGCAGGCGCTCTACGACGGCCTGGTGGCGCGTAGCACCAACGGCTGGCCCAGCGTGCAGAAGGACCTCATGGGGCTGGTCGGCAAGGTCGGCGGCAAGCTGATGCCGCCGGGCTTCTACTACAAGACCTTCATGGCCCCGGCCTCGATGTGGATGACCTACGAAAAGTACATCCGCAAGAGCGCCGGGCTGGGGCGCAGCCCCGCCGAGGCCGACCCGGATATCTACGATCACTTCAATCGCCACTGCGAGGTGCTGGTGATCGGTGCAGGCCCGGCGGGCCTCGCTGCCGCCCTGGCCGCGGCGCGCAGCGGCGTGCGGGTGATTCTCGCCGACGAGCAGGAAGAGATGGGCGGCTCGCTGCTCGATAGCCGCGAGACCCTCGACGGCAAGCCGGCAGCGCAGTGGGTCGCCGAGACCCTCGACGCGCTGCGCGGGCTGGCCAACGTGACCCTGCTGCCGCGCACCACCGCCAACGGTTATCACGACCACAACTTCGTCACCCTCCACGAGCGGCGCACCGAGCACCTCGCCGACAGCGCGCCGCGCACTGCCCAGGGCGCACGCCAGAGCCGGGCGCGGATGCATCGGGTGCGTGCCGGTCAGGTGATCCTGGCCACCGGCGCCCACGAGCGGCCGCTGGTGTATGCCGGCAACGACGTGCCGGGCAACCTGGTGGCGGGCGCCGTCTCTAGCTATATCCGCCGCTACGGCGTGGTGCCGGGCAACAAGCTGGTGCTCTCCGTCAGCAACGACTACGCCTACCGCGCGGCTCTCGACTGGCACGACGCAGGGCGCGAGGTGGTGGCCATCGTCGATGCCCGTGAGGCGCCTGACGGTGACCTGATCAACCAGGCCCGCGAGCGCGGCATTCGGGTGATCACCGCCAGCGCAGTGATCGAGGCCAAGGGCGCCAACCGCGTCTCGGCGGCGCGGGTCGCCAGGATCGATATCGACGGCTTTCGCGTTGCCGGCCCGGTCGAGACCCTGGCCTGCGACTGCGTGGCCAGCTCCGGCGGCTACAGCCCGGTGATCCACCTCGCTTCCCACACCGGCGCGCGGCCGACCTGGAATGACGGCATTCTCGGGTTCGTGCCGACCCTGGTCGACGGCGTACTCGCCAGCGGCGCGGCCCACGGCATCTACGCCCTGGGCGAGGTGTTGGCCGATGGCGTGGCGGTAGGCTCGCGGGCCGCCGCGGCGACCGGCGGCGAGGCCGCCGAGGTAGCGCTGCCGGCTTGCCAGGCGCTCAACGAATCGCCGGCCTGCGCGCTCTACCAGGTGCCCCATGAGAAACCGACGCTGCGCGCCCCCAAGCAGTTCGTCGACCTGCAGAACGACGTCACCGCCGCGGCCATCGAGCTCGCTACTCGCGAAGGCTTCGAGTCCATCGAGCACGTCAAGCGCTACACCGCCATGGGCTTCGGCACCGACCAGGGCAAGCTCGGCAATATCAACGGCATGGCCATCGCCGCGCGCTGCCTCGAGCGCACCATCCCTGAAGTGGGCACCACGGTGTTCCGGCCCAACTACACGCCGGTGACCTTCGGCGCCATCGTCGGTCGCCACTGCGGCGAACTGTTCGACCCCGAGCGCTATACCGCGCTGCACCAGTGGCACGTTGAGAATGGCGCCGAGTTCGAGGACGTCGGCCAGTGGAAGCGGCCCTGGTACTATCCGCGCAAGCAGGGCGTCAAGCAGGAGAGCATGCACGAGGCGGTGGCCCGCGAGTGCCGGGCGGTGCGCGAAGGGGTGGGTATCCTCGACGCCTCGACGCTGGGCAAGATCGATATTCAGGGCCCCGACGCCCGTGAGTTCCTGGCGCGTATCTATACGAACAAGTGGGAGAAGCTGGCGGTCGGCAAGTGCCGCTACGGCCTGATGTGCAAGGACGACGGCATGGTCACCGACGACGGCGTGACCAGCTGCCTGGCCGACAATCACTTCGTGATGACCACCACCACCGGCGGCGCCGCGGCGATCCTCGAGTGGCTGGAGCTGTGGCACCAGACCGAGTGGCCGGAGCTCGACGTCACCTTTACTTCGGTGACCGACCACTGGGCGACCATGACCGTGACCGGGCCCAAGTCGCGGGCGCTGCTCGCCGAGCTCACCGATATCGACCTGGAGCGCGACAGCTTCAAGTTCATGGACTGGCGCGAAGGCACGGTAGCCGGAGTGCCGGCGCGGGTGTTCCGCATCTCCTTCACCGGCGAGCTGACCTTCGAGATCAACGTCCAGGCCCACTACGCCATGCACGTCTGGAAGGCGCTGTTCGAGCACGGCAAGAAGTACGACCTGACGCCCTACGGCACCGAGACCATGCACGTGCTGCGCGCCGAGAAGGGCTTCATCATCGTCGGCCAGGACACCGACGGCTCGGTGACCCCGGAAGACCTCGGCATGCAGTGGTGCGTAGGCTACGACAAGCCGTTCTCGTGGATCGGCAAGCGCGCGCTGACGCGCAGCGATACCGCCCGTAGCGACCGCAAGCAGCTGGTCGGCCTGCGGCCCAAGGACCCCAAGGTGGTGCTGGAGGAGGGCGCGCAGATCGTCTTCGATCCCAACCACGCCATCCCCATGCCGATGGTCGGTCACGTCACCTCGAGCTACTACAGCCCGACCCTCGACAGCGGCTTTGCGCTGGCGGTGGTCAAGGGCGGCCAGCAGCGCATGGGCGAGAGCGTCTACCTGCCGATGGCCGACGGCAGCGTCCATGAAGCCGAGATCACCAGCACGATCTTCATCGATCCCAAGGGAGAGCGTCAGCATGTCTGATTCAGCGCTGAGCCGAGTGAACCTGTTTGATTCCCGCGCCGACCACGCCAGCGTGGCAGTCGAGTCGCCGCTGGCCTATTCCCTGCAGCGCAGCGGCGCACCGGCCCCCAGCGCCGCCAGCCGGGTGGTTCTGCGCGAGCAGGCCTTCCTTGGCCACCTGATCCTGCGCGGCGGGGCCATCGTCCTCGACGAGGCGCTGCGCGAGGTGCTGGATATCGGCTTGCCGGGCCGCCCCAATACCCTGAGCTGGGACGCCAGCGGTGAGCGCTCGATCCAGTGGCTGTCGCCGGATGAGTGGCTGCTGATCGTCCCCGGCGGCGAGGCCTTTACGGTGGAGCGGCGGCTGCGCGAGCGCCTCGCCGATGCCAGTTTCGCCATCGTCGACGTCAGCGGTGGCCAGACGCTGCTGACGCTGGAGGGCGAGGCGGTGCCCGAGCTGCTGATGAAGTCGGTGGTCTACGACGTCGACCCGAGCCACTTCGCGGTGGGCAAGGGGGTCAACACGGTGTTCGCCAAGGCCACCGTCATCGTGCGCCGCAGCGGCGAGACCCGCTGGGAGCTGGTGGTGCGTAGAAGCTTCGCCGACTACTGCTACCGCTGGTTGCTGGATGCCGGCGAGGAGTATGCAATAGGTGTGGAGCGGTAGGTTACACAACGCCAACGCCTGGATGGTCCAGGGTGATCACAGTTGTCTCTAAGCGAAGGACGCCGGGGACAGGCCGAAGAGGAGGTTCTACGCCATGGATGGCGTAGGTAGCGCTCAGGGACGATTTACAGCGCCTCCTCGCAGGCCTGTCGACGGATCAGACCTGAGCGTTGCTATTTACAAACCGTCGACGGCAGGGATGCCATTAGGAGCCTCAATGAATCACTCTTCAGATACCTGGATTCTCGCCGCCCAGTGCCCCAGCCGGCTGGGCACCGTGGACGTGGTCACCCGCCTGCTCAAGGAGTGGCGCTGCTACATCACCGAGCAGCAGTCCTTCGATGATCGCCTCAGCCAGCGCTTCTTCATTCGCACCGCCTTTCACCCCGAGGGCGGGGCGCTCGACGCCGACGCCTTCCAGGCGGCTTTCGCCGCCCGCGCCGCCGAGTTCGGCATGACCTTCGAGCTGACCGCGCCGGGCCAGCTTACCCCGGTGGTTATCATGGTCTCCAAGGCCGACCACTGCCTCAACGACCTGCTCTATCGCTATCGCACCGGCCAGCTGCCGATCGAGATCCGCGCGGTGGTCTCCAACCACCCGGACCTCGAGCCGCTGGCCGCCTGGCACGGGCTGCCCTACCACCACTTCCCGATCACCCCGGAGACCAAGCCCGAGCAGGAAGCCCAGGTGTGGCAGGTGATCGAGGAGAGCGGCGCCGAGCTGGTGATCCTGGCGCGCTACATGCAGGTGCTCTCCAGCGAGATGAGCGAGAAACTGGCGGGCAAGGCGATCAATATCCACCACTCGCTACTGCCCGGCTTCAAGGGCGCCAAGCCATACCACCAGGCCCATGCCAAGGGCGTCAAGCTGGTCGGTGCCACCGCCCACTACATCAACGACGACCTCGACGAGGGGCCGATCATCACTCAGGGGGTGGAGCCGGTGACCCACGCCGACACCCCTGAGGACCTGGTCGCCAAGGGCCGCGACATCGAGTGCCTGACCCTGGCCCGGGCGGTGGCCTACCACCTCGAGCGCCGGGTGTTTCTGAACGACAAGCGTACGGTGGTATTCGCGCGATAGTGGCTCTGCAGGGGGCGGCCGCGTACGTGGGCGCCGGATGTTATTGATAAGCTAAATGATAATTCTTATAATTTAGCTTGGCCGGTGTCCCCGCCGGCGACATCCCGCTCCCTGATCGAGACGCTCCCATGTCCCATAGCCCTGCTTGCCCTACGCCAGCGCCCATGAGCGTGGCGATTCGGCGCGCCGCTACGTTGTCGCTTTCCGGCCTCTTCGCCGCCACTTCTCTGGGCCTCCAGGCGCAAGACGATATCGAGACCCAAGACACCATGGTGGTGACGGGAACCGCCTTGAAGGTGGCGACACCGCTGGTCGAGACGCCGCGTCCGGTCTCCATTGTCGAGCGTGATGAGCTCGAAGAGCGCAACGTGCAGCAGCTCGACGAGACCTTCCGCTACCGCTCCGGCGTTTTGGCAGGCCACTACGGCTCGGATAACAATACCGACTGGTTCAAGGTCCGCGGCTTCGATCAAGCAACCTATCAGGACGGCCTGCGGATTTACCGCGAGGGATTTTATCAATGGTTGCCAGAGCCCTATGGGCTAGATCGTGTCGAACTCTTCAAAGGGCCCTCGTCGATTCTCTACGGCGAGGCGCCGTCCGGTGGCCTGATCAATGCGGTCAGCAAGCGGCCAACCGACGAGCCGCGAGGCGAGATCAACATCCAGGCAGGCAACAGGCATCATCGTCAGGTGGGTATCGATACCTCGGGCCCACTTACCGCAGGCGGCGATGTGCGCTATCGCTTCGTCGGTCTATACAAGGAACGTGACGGAGACCTGAATGATACCGAGAATGAGCGCTACTACTTTGCGCCCAGTCTTGAATGGGATATCACCGATGACACGCGATTGACCGTGCTTGCCAGCGTCCAGAAGGATGACGGGATTCCCGTCAATCCCTTCAAGCTGGCCTATGGCACGGTTCAGGATACGCCGTTTGGCAGGGTGGATCCTCAGACCAACTATGGAGCCCCCGGTTACGACAAGGACGAGCGTACCCAGACGGCGGTTGGATACGAGTTCGAGCATGCCTTCAACGACACGTGGAGATTCGAGCAGAATTTCCGCTACAGCCATCTCGATCTGGATCTGCGCAGTACCTATATGATGATGGGAACCGGTGATGGCCAGACGGCATTTCGCGGTCATCTGCAGCGCGATGGCGAGATCGATAGCATCACCGTCGACAACCGCATGGTCGGCAAATGGTATAGCGACCGCACGGAAAACACGCTATTACTCGGGGTGGACTACCAGGACCTGACACTGGATGGCAGGGAATTCGACAACTACTTCTACGACAGTGTCGATATCTTCAACCCTCAGGGTGGCATTGCCCCAGTACCCAGCGATCAGCTGGCCCGCCGCAAGATCGACAAGGAGCAGCTGGGGCTATATGCACAGAACCAGTTGCGTATCGACGATCGCTGGGTACTGCTTGGCGCCGTTCGCCACGACAGTGCCGATGTACGCAACGAGTCCGAACTCGATAACAACACGGTGGATGAAACCCAGTCCGCGACCTCCTGGTCCGGTGGCGTCATGTACCTTGGCGATAACGGCCTGAATCCCTATATCAGCTATACGGAATCCTTCCGCCCGGCAGCGCAGACCACCCCCGACGGTGCCATCTTCGAGGAAATCGAAGGTGAACAGTGGGAGCTGGGCGTCAAGTACGCGCCGTTCAATTGGGACGGCTATGTGACAGCGGCGATCTTCGATATCAAGGAGTCGAACTCCTTTGCCTCGGCTCCCGGTGGTTATCAGACGCAGGAGGGCGAGCGAACCTCACGTGGATTCGAACTCGAGGGGGTGGGCTATCTCACGGACGCTCTCAGGCTGACAGCGGCCTATACCTACACCGATGCGCGTGATGCCGACGACAATCGGGCGGCACTCATCCCGCGTCATATGGCCTCTGCCTGGCTGAACTATGACTTCCAGGGGACGGCGCTGGATGGCTTGAGTGTCGGGGTGGGGGTTCGTCATGCAGGTGAGACAGTGGATGGCGATATCACCGTGGCCGACTACACGGTGGGAGATGCCATGGCGAGTTACGACTTCAACCGCAACTGGACCGCCCAACTCAACGTCAACAACATCACTGACGAAACGTATGTCGCCAGTTGCGATTTCTGGTGCTACTACGGCGAGTCGCGCAGCGTCATCGGCAGCCTGCGCTATCGCTGGTAGGCACGAAAAAGACAGGATCTTGGCCGTCCCTGGCCAAGCATCCTGCCTAGCAGGCCACGGCGATGCGATGCTCCCCGTTGGGATGTGGCATCACCTGCATCGGCAGGCCGTAGATCGCTTCCAGGGTGGCGTCGGTCATCATCTCCTCGGGGGAGCCGTGGGCCAGTACTCGGCCGCTGTGCAGGGCGAGCAGTTCGTCGCAGTAGCGTGAGGCCATGTTGATGTCGTGCAGCACGATGATCACGCACAGCTTCAGCTCGTCGCACAGCTTGCGGATCAGTGCCAGCACTTCCATCTGATGGGAGATATCCAGCGCGGCCAGCGGTTCGTCGAGCAGCAGGAAGCGGCTCTCCTGGGCCAGCAGCATGGCCAGCCACACGCGCTGGCGCTCGCCGCCTGAGAGGGTGTCCACCAGTCGGTCGGCGAAGTCCTCGGTATGGCTGAGCTCGATGGCGCGCTCGACGGCGGCCTTGTCCTCTTGGGTGTGGCGGCCCAGCAGCCCATGCCAGGGATAGCGCCCGAAGCTGATCAGCTCGCGCCCGATAAGATTCTCGGCGCTGGGCAGGTGCTGGGGCAGATAGGCCACCCGGCGGGCGAACTCGCGCTGGCCCCAGTCGTTCAGGGGGCGTTTGTCGAGCCGGATTTCGCCGCGACTGACGGTCTGCTGCTGGGCGAGCAGCTTGATCAACGTCGATTTTCCCGAACCGTTATGGCCGATCAACGCGTAGATCTTGCCCTCCTCGAAACGGTGCTCCACGGGATGGAGCAGACAGGTACCGTTGACCTCGAAGGTAGCGCCCTTGATCTCGAACATGCTGGTTTCCTCGAGCGGGAAGTCGATCCTCATGGGGCAGACAAGGATCGTTGCTTTTATTTGCCGTGAGTGCGTCGCCGAAGAGCTTGCCAAGACCGCGTTCTAGCGGCCTCTAGCCTCCCAGCCAGCTGCGCAAGCGCTGGCTGGGTGATGGCACATGACTGTCAGAAGTGCGGCTGGCGCTGCCCGAGAGCTGCGCCGTGGCTTCCTTGAGCGGCGCCATAACGGCTGCGAGATGGTGTTGGCAGAGCTGGCGGTTGAGGGCGGCGGGGCATTGCGCCATCAGCAGGCCGCAGTGGTAGATCGCGGTGTCCAGCGGCTGGCTGACCGCCTTGAAGGGCGCAGCCTCCTGGCGGCAACGCTGCAGCTCATTGAGGAGCATGCGCAGCGTTTGCGCATCCAGCCAGCAGGGTGTGTCGTCTCTTCTGGGGGAGGTAGCCACCGAGTTCTGGATCGCCTGGAAGGAGACGTGCAGAAAAACGCATGTGTAGTAAAGCTGGGAGCGTTCCGTGTTCATAGGGCACCATGAATAATCCCAATGAGATTGATTTGCATTTTGTATGGCGTGGGCGGGTATGTCAAATACCTGGCAGAAGGCAGTCAGCCACAGTAGAAAAACCCATGGAGGGGGCTATCTGTTGTGTCGATGTTCCCTTAGCCGTTGGCCTTGCCCAGCCGCCAGTAGCCCATGCTGGTCACGTACTGTTTGGGCAGGCCGCACTCGTTGAGCAAGTAGCGCCGCAGCTGCATGGCGACCTTGGTTTCAGCGGCGATCCAGGCGTAGAAGGGCGCGTTGTCATCAAGGGTGGCAGGCTCCCATAGCGGCGCGTCATCGTCATCCCTGTCATCGCTGGCAGGCGATGGGCCACCCCCCAGCGCGAGAACCTCGTGGCGCAAGTCAACGTCACGTACCGCCTGTAACAGCAGCTCGCCATGGTGGCAGGCCGGCTCGGTATCGCGGGTCAGCCAGCGCAGCTTGGCTGCCTGGGGGAGCGGCTGAACATCGTCGCTGCATGGGACTTCGATTAGCGCTTCGACCTCGGGGGTAAATGGCAGGACATCGAGGGTTTCCAGAATACCCGCCGCCGCGGGCAGCGCGGTTTCGTCGGCGATGATAAGAATGCGGCGCACACCCCGCGGCGGCTTCCACTCATAGCCAAGCGTTGGGCCCTCTGCGTTGGCTGCCGGGGCCGTCATCGCCAGTCGGTCACCTGGGCGGGCGTGCATCGCCCAGCGCGAGGCGGGGCCATTGTCGCCGTGAAGCACGAACTCCACATCGACCTCGGAACGCTCAGGACGTAAAGCGCGGATGGTGTAGGTGCGCATTGCGGGGCGCTGTGCATCCGGCAGGGCGCGGTAGGCGCTGTACCAGTCTTGCTCTTCCCGCTTGGCGATATCGAACAAGGCCTCGAGGCTGCCTTCTCCTTGGGTGAAGAACAGCTTGATGCGCTGATCTGGTGCATAGGTCGCCATCCGCGCGACCTGCGGACCGCAGAAAGTGAATCTGACCAAAGACGGACTGATTTGGGTGCGCCGGGCAAGCGTGATGTCGAAGAGTCGGTAACGCTGCTGTGCCGCCATGGTGTGTGACTCCAGGGGAAAACGCCAATTGTAGTGCAAATGTATATCATTTAGAATTACTTCCTGTCATTCAACCCTAACGTTCAGGAAAGGCTAAGAAAATGCCTTTGAAGATGGCTTTGCGAGTAACCCCGTGGATGACGGCACTGCGCACTGCCCCGTGCGCGGCGGTTAGACAGGACAACTTGGCATGCTAGGTGCGACGGCAATGGGGCAGAAAAAGCGCGGAGGCACGCCAGCGCTGACCTGCTGGCTGCTGAGCCTGCCGCTGGTGGTGCTTTTCTGGCTTGGCTTGGAGGCCCAGGGCGGCATGGCGCTGGGTATGCAGGCGCTGTTGTCACCCTCGTTCGAGGATGTCGATCAACTGCTGCTGCACTATGCGTGGTGGCCGAGGCTCTCCATCGCCCTGCTGGCCGGCGGGGGCCTGGCGCTGGCCGGGGTGCTGATGCAGCAGGTACTGCGCAACCCGCTGGCGTCGCCTACTACGCTGGGTGTGGCCTCGGGGGCCAACCTGGTGCTGATGACGGCGACCCTGCTGGCGCCGGGACTGTTGGCCGTTGGCCGCGAGTGGGTGGCGCTGGCTGGCGGTGGTCTGGCGGTGGGGCTGGTGTTCTTGTTGGCCTGGCGGCGGGGGTTGGCGCCGATCGTGGTGGTGCTTGCGGGACTGGTGGTCAACCTCTACCTGGGGGCACTGGCCACGGCGCTGCTGCTGTTCAACCACGAGGCACTGTCGGGGCTGCTGATCTGGGGGGCCGGATCGCTGGCCCAAAACGGCTGGGATGGCGTGGCGATCCTCTGGCCACGGATGGCCATCAGCTGCGTGGCGGCCTGGTTCCTGCTGCGTCCGCTGGCGGTACTGGAACTGGACGACGCCAGCGCCAAGAGCCTGGGCGTATCGCTCACCTATCTGCGCTTTGCCGGTATGGGGCTGGCGGTGTTCATCACCGGCAGCATTGTCAGCGTGGTGGGGATCATCGGCTTCATCGGCCTGGCGGCGCCCAATATCGTGCGCATGGCCGGGGCGCGTCGCCTCGGCGAGCGCCTGCTGTGGGGCACCCTGCTGGGCGCCGTGCTGCTGGCCACCACGGATCTGCTGCTACAGAACTTCACCGGCCTGGTGCCGATGCTGATTCCTACCGGCGCGGTGACCGGTGCCCTGGGGGCGCCGCTATTGATGTGGCTGATCCCGCGCCTGAAGCTGCAGGGTAACCGTGCCCCCCAGCCGGCTGCCGTGCTGGCCAACCGTCATCCCGCCCCGGGGTGCCTGGCCACTCGCCTGGCCATTGGGCTGCTGTTGGCGGCGGGGCTGGGGTTGCTGTTGGGGCAGGGGGTGAATGGCTGGTACTGGCTGTCACCGGACAACTGGAACGTCATGCAGTGGCGGCTGCCACGGGTGGTGGCGGCGGCAGCCAGTGGCTTGATGCTGGCCGTGGCCGGCACGCTGCTGCAGCGCCTCTCCGCCAATCCCATGGCCAGCCCCGAGGTGTTGGGGATTAGCGGCGGCTGTGCCATCGCCTTAATCCTGGGGATCTTCCTGCTGCCGGCGCCGACCAGCGGCATGCTGGTGGGCGTCGGTACCCTGGGCGCCCTTGCCACCTTGCTGATACTGGTTGTGCTCAATCGCCGCAGCGGTTTCGTGCCCGAGCGGCTGCTGCTCACCGGGGTGGCGGTCACGGCACTATTCGATGCGGTGCGCAGCGTGATGCTGGCGGGTGGCGATCCGCGCGGGCAGCAGGTGATCGCCTGGCTGGCGGGCTCCACCTATTACGTCGATCTCACCAGTGCCCTGGTGGTGGGAACGCTGGCCGCACTGCTGACGCTGTGCACGCTACCGCTGACCCGCTGGTTGGACATCCTGCCGCTAGGCTCGCCCACCACGCTGGCGCTGGGCATTGCCCTCAGTCGTGCGCGCCTGGTGCTGCTGCTGCTGGTGGCCCTGCTCACGGCCTGCGCCACCTTGGTGGTGGGGCCGTTCTCCTTCGTCGGGCTGCTGGCGCCGCATATGGCTAGGCTGCTGGGGCTGTCGCGCGCCCACCATCACCTGTTGGGTGCGGCGCTAGTGGGCATGCTGCTGATGGTGCTGGCCGACTGGCTGGGTCGCCAGGTGATCTTTCCCTATGACATGCCGGCTGGGCTGGTCGCCTCGCTGATCGGCGGCGCCTATTTCATGTGGGGGCTGCGGAGGCTGTGAGAGGCCGCTCCAGCGTCGCGACCTGCCTGCTCAAGGAGCAGCAGGCCGCGACAAGGGGCCACGAGGGCGTATCGCCCAGCGGGGGCAGGGGTCAGATGGCCTGGACCCAGCGCTGCTCGGCTGTGGGCTGCCAGTCGATGGGGCCATCGTCTTCGCGCAGGTCGAAGGCCTGGTGGCCGGCGACATGATTGAGGATGGTCGCCGAGCGCCAGGCCATCAGCGACAGCTGCGGCTCGGCGATGCCGTGGCTGTGGCGGCCGGCGTTGACCGCATAGATGCGGTGTGCCGAGGGCCCGTCCCAGCTCGCTTCGAAGTGGGGGCCCAGCACCAGCTCGCCATGAGCATTGCGTTCCAGGCGCGGCGTCAGGTCTCCCAGGCAGTCAGGAAGGTGCGAACAGAAGCCGGTGGCGAAGACCACGACGTCGGCGTTGAAGCGTTCCCGGCCGCCGGTGAGCCCATGTTCGGTGGTCAGGGTGAAGCCGAGGCCGTTGCGGTCCAGGGCGGTGGCCTCGCGGTGTGGAAAGAGCCGTGCCCAGCGGGGCTCGCCGAGCACGTCGAACCGGTGGTAGAGCTCGCGGTAGAGCGACTGCAGGGCGGCGGGAGTGATGCCGTCGCTGGCCAGCTTCTGGGCCGCCACTTCACGCTCGCGGACCTCACGGGGCAGGCCGTGGAAGCGGCGGGTGTAGTCGGGCGTGAAGTACTCGTTGGTGAAGGCGGTCTCGTCGAGGGGTTCGAAGTTGCGCCGCCGCGAGACCCAGTGCAGCTCCCGCGGCTGGCCCCAGTGCCCGCGCAGGGCATTGAGGAAGATGTCGGCGCCGCTCTGGCCGCCGCCGACCACCACCACCCGTCGCCCGCCGAAGTCACGCCGGGTCCTGGCGATCTCAGCGGCGTGCAGGCAGTGGGGGCCACGCAGCGCCTCGGCGAAGTCCGGCAGCCAGGGGCGCTTGCCGGTGCCCAGGCTGAGGTGGCGGGCGCGGTAGTCGCCGTCGTCGGTGCGCAGCCGGAAGCCGCGGCCGTCGAGCTGGACCTCCCGCACCGCCTCGCCGAGGGCGACGTTGTCCAGGCGCCGGGCGGCCCAGCCCAGATAGTCGGAGAATTCGGCACGGCTGACGGTGCCCAGCTCGGCGTTGAGGAAGCGGTAGAAACGATGGTGCTCGACCAGGTAGCTGAGGAAGGAGTGGCGGCTGTCCGGGGCCACGGCGGTAACCAGGTCCTTGAGGAAACCGGTCTGCAGGTGGGTGTCGGGGAGCATCAGCCCCGGGTGCCAGACCGGGTCGTGTCGGCGCTCGAAGAAGCGCGTGGCGAGCCGTGGCATGTGCGAGTCGGCCAGCGCGGCGATGCTCAGGTTGAAGGGCCCGGCCCCAAGGCCGGCCAGGTCGAGAATATCTGCATCAGACATCGGACACCTCCTGTGTCGTGGCTGTGCCGGCGGTGACGGCCGGCTGTCGGACGAAGTGCAGCGGGTTGTCGACGCGCAGTTCCATCTCCGCGAGCATGCGCTCGGCAGCGGCATCGGTGGCGTGCAGGAACTTGGCGCGGTTGAGGGTCAGGCGCAGGATGCGCGGGGCGAACAGCTCGAAGCGGGCGAAGCGCCCGGCCAGCTCGGGATGCCGAGCACGGTAGGCCGCGAGCACGTCGCCACACAGGCGATAGAAGCGCGCCTCCGAGATCCCGCAGGCCTCGGCCAGGGGGGCGATGAAGCGCAGGGTGGTGACGAAGTGGCCGGTCTGCAGGTCATGAATCAGCTTTTCCGGCGGCAGGCGCACCGTGACGTCCTTGAGCTCGGCGGGCAGGCCGTGGGCCTCCGGGAAGTCCTCGTCGACCAGCCTCAGGTCGCCCTGGAAGTCCTTGAGGGCCAGGCGATGGGGCAAGCCGTCGCGCAGGATCAGGGTCAGATTCTGGCCGTGGGCGATCAGTGACACGCCGTAGCGGCACATCAGGTGCCAGAGAGGCACCAGGGTGACCTCGAACATCCGCGTGAGCCAGGCCTGCGCCCTGTGGGTGTCGTGGGCGCCGGCGGCCGCGAGGTAGGCGGCGAGCCAGGGCCGCCCATCCTCGTCGACCTGCATCAGCTCGGCCATCAGCAATGCCTGCTCGTTGGCCGCCAGGCGCGGTGCCAGGGCCTCGCGCCAGATCACCCCGAACAGCTCGCGGTAGCGATAGGGCGACTGCGGCAGGCGGCCATACTGGGCATGGGGCAGTACGGCCCCCGCGGGTTCGGCGAGGACCTCCAGGTGCACGCGGGCGAACTCCTCGTCGTCGCCTGCCCGGGCCTTCAGCCAGGCCGAGGCGGCGGGGCCGGCGAGCAGGAAGCGCCCGGGAATGCCGCGGTAGCAGGAGGTGTTCATGATGGTCAACGGCAGCTTGATGTCGTAGGCCGACGGCCGGCTGACGTTGGTCAGGGTGCGCAGCGACTGCTGCGGCACGTAGGCATCGCCGAATTCGCCGAGATGGACCAGGCGACGATGGGCGATGTCGGCGACGTGCAGGGGGCCGAGCCACTGCTGCCACTGCCAGGGGTGGACCGGCAGCAGCCGATAGGCGCCGGGGTCCACCACCCGCTCGGCCAGCGCCCGGTGCAGGCGGGCCTTCTCGTTCTCGTCCAGCGCCGAGTCGAGCAGGGGAGCGGCGTCGATGGGGCCGCCGCCGCATGCCAGGGCATCGGCGGCGATGGCCACCCAGCCGAGGCGGAAGGCGTTGCCGTGTTCCGGGGCGAAGCGCGCCAGGGCCTCCAGCCCCCAGCCGCGGCGTCCCTTGTTGAACAGGAACTTGGGATGGCCGTCGAGCAGACGCTGGCGCTGCGGTTCGGGCAGCCGGATGGCCGCATCGGCGCCCAGTCCTCGGCGGGCCTCGCGCAGCCGGCAGTCGGCGCGCAGGGTGGCGAACAGGTCTTCCAGGTGTTCGGCGACCTGGGTGTCGTTCATGCCGAGCGCCGGCGCCAGGGCGAGGAGGAAATCGGCGGCCTCGAGGGAGGCGTCGGCGGGGGGCAACAGGCTCGCGGGGTCGACCTAGGGTTGCCGCCAGAGGTTGACGCTGGCCCGGAAGCGCCAGGCCCCGGCCTCGCCCAGGTCGAGCCGATGGCCGTCGCCGTCGCGCGTCAGGGCGATGACCTGTTCATAGGCCAGCTCGCCGATCATCTTGGCGATCAGGTCGCGATTGGACGCCTCCCAGTAGGGCGCCAGGCAGGTGTCGAGCGGTTCCATCACAGCACCTCCCGGAAGAAGCGCTCGCGCTGCCCCATCACCAGGCTGGCGCGCTTGTGGGGGAAGTCGAAGTCGCGCAGCCGCGACAGGCCCAGCCGCTCGAGGTGGCGGAACAGGCGGCGGTTGTCGTGGCGCGGCTCCAGCACCAGGCGACGGGTGCGCGACTCGGCGAGATAGGCATAGTGGGACAGCCCGCCCAGCCAGGCATCAACGAAATGCGCCCCGCGGACGTCCTCTTCGCCCACCAGCAGGTGCAGGCCGCGGTCGAAGGAGGCCCAGGGGTAGTAGGGGGCGAGGCGGTCCTCGGCGGCCCAGTAGAGCTCGAAGTAGCCGAAGGGGCGGCCGTCGAACTCACCGATCAGCGGCAGGGTGTGCGGATCGGCAAGGCGCTGCGCGACGAAGTCGGCGAGCTCGTCCGCGGGCCAGGCCTGTTCCCAGAACTCGGCGACCCGCGGCAGGTGCATCCAGTGCACGAAGCGCTCGAGGTCGCGTTCGGGCTCGATCAGGCGCAGCGAGAAGGTGCGCCCGAGGCGTGGATCGGCGCGCCGATAGACGAGACCGCTCGGCTTGGCGGGACGCCTGGGGTGCCCGCTCGCGACCTCGAAGGGGGTCTGCTCAGGTCGGGCGGGCGGATGCCGCAGCCAGTGCCAGGGTTGCTGGTAGAAGTCGCCGCGCAGGATGCGGCCGCCGCCGAGCGCCTCGATCAGTCGAGGCCAATCAGCATGGTCCTGCCAGTCGGCCGGCTCCAGGGCCAGCAGTGCCAGGCCGGGATGGTGGGCGAAGACGGCATCGATGCGCTCGATCAGCGAGCCCGTCGTCTCGTCGCGGTCCAGTCGGGCCGCTTCGTCCTGCAGCGGGGCGAGGGCGATATCGGCACGCGGCCGGGCGTCCAGGGTGATGCTCATGCCGGGACTCCTTGGTGGCGGTTGGTGGTGGCGGCAGCGGCCGTCAGGGGGTTGTCCAGCGGCAGGTAGAGGCGCGCCGGCTCGGCGAGGGTGGCTTCGTTGATGCCGCTCAGGTAGCAGAAGAAGTTGCCTTTGGCCTCCAGCCGGGTGGCAAGCAGGGCGTGGTCCAGGCAGTCGAGGTCACCGTCGAGTCGTTCGCGCAATCCCTCGAGGTGAGCGCGCAGGTCGAACAGCAGGGTGGCTTCGTCGATCAGGCCGTCGGCCGCCAGGGCGCTGGTGACGGCGAAGGTGGAGTTGATCAGCAGGTAGTAGAGGAAATAGCGATGCAGGGTGGCTCGCGGCCAGTGGTTCTCCGGCGGACGCTCGAGCTGCGGATGCCGTTCGAGGAAGCGGTCACCCACGCCGCTGCCCTGGCAGTCGCGGTAGAACATGCCCACCGGCCAGCCATCGTCGAGCCGCAGCACGATGTTCTGCTGATGGGCCAGCAGCACGATGCCGTCCTCCACGGCCAGGCCGAACAGGGGCGTCAGCACGCGCTCGCAGAAGGCGGCGAACCAGACACGCGCCACCCGGGGCAGCGGCTCGCCCAGGCCCTGGGCCCTGGCACGTAGGCGCGACGCGAGCAGGGTCTGGTGGCCGGGGCCGAGAGGCTGCTGTGTCAGGGTGGCCAGTACCACCGCCTCGGCATCTTCCGCACCGAGCAGCAGGTTCTCGCGCAGCACCACCAGGCTGGCGGGATCGATGTCGCCGGCGGCATCGCGCCAGCCCAGCCAGGCCGGCTCCTGCATCACGGCGAAGCCGGGAAATCGCCGGGTGACGTCGAGTTCCCGCATCCAGCGGTCCAGGTGCAGGCCGCGCCGGACCTCCTTGACGCTGAGCAGGCGCAGCGAGTTGGTCAGGCGTGCCGACAGCGAGCCCTTGACCATCCAGGGGGCCCGGGGCGTGTAGAGCGAGCGGTGCGATGAGGTCGGCCACCACTTCGCGGCGCTGCTGCCCAGCCACTGCAGCCCGCCGCGCCGCTCCTGGGCCTGGACCCAGGGCAGGCGGCGCAGCTGCCGTGCCTGCCAGGGGTGCATGGGCAGGGCGGTGAAGCCGGCCGGCAGACGTGCAGCGAGGTTCGCAGGCAGCAGGTCCAGGGCGAGGCCGGTGGCGCTGGTGCCGCGACTGGAGTCGCCGGCCGCGAGCTCCGGAGCCACCGCCCACCAGGCGAGTCCGAAGCGGGCGCGGTGCTCGGGGCAGTAGGCGCGGGCCTCGGCTTCGCTGAACGGGGCGCGGGACTTGGGGGCCGGATGGAAGGCGTGGCCGGCCAGCAGGCCCTGCTCCGCCTCGGCGAAGGTCAGCGGGCCGCATTGCAGGTGGGCGAGATCCTCCCGGTCGTCGAGGCTGGCCTGGGTATTGGCCCGGCTCTCCAGCACACGCTCGCGGAAGGCGTCACGGGTGTCGGCATCGAGTGTGCCCACCAGGGCCGGCGTCGCCAGGATGCGTTCCAAGGCGGTGGCGAAGTCGACCGCTCTGGGAGCGCCCTCCTTGTGCCACAGGATGGGCCACTGGAAGCGGCATTCACCGCTGGCGCTGCGGTGGCGCAGTCGCAGCTGCAGTTCGCCGTCGTCGACGGGCAGGCGGGCTATCTCTCCATGAGCCGTATTGTCGAGCCGCCAACCGCGAGTCTCGCGCAGCAGGGCATTGAAGAAGCAGCACGCGGCCGGGTCGACCTCGGGCAGGTGGGGAGCATCGCTAGCTATTGCCATGGCGGCAACCTCCTTGTTGGTAATAATAAAGCTAATGAGAATTCTTAACTTTGTGAGTCGGTTGGGTTCCTCCTGGCCCGGCATGCGGGCCTGATTCAGTCGTGGGTGGTGACGCTTGAGGTTGCTGGCGTGGCCTGGAAGCGGCCCCGGGTCATGGGGACGAGCAGCAACAGGATGCAAGCGGCGGCGAGGGACAGCGGCAGCAACCGGGAGGCGGCGACCAGGCTCACCGCCAGCGTCGCGGCGCCGTAGCCCAGGGTATGGGCCATGGCCAGCAGGCCGGCACTGGCGCCTGGGGCCTGGTGACGCGTGGCGGCGTCGGTATAGCCGGGTACGGCCAGGGCGGCGCCGACGCTGGCGATCACCACGCCCAGGCCGAACCCGGCCAGGCCGGCGGTCGTCGCCAGCAGGCCGTAGCCGGCCACCAGCCCCAGCGCCCCAGGGCCAGCAGGGCGTAACCCGACAGCCGGTAGTGGCGCGTGATCCCCAGTTGCGTGGCCAGTGCGCCCAGGGCGCCGAGCGACAGCAGGATCCCCATCAGGTGGCCGGCCCGGGTGGCATCGATGGCGAGCCGGCCCTGGAGGGCCCCGGGCAGGCCCAGCTGCATCAGCGATACTGACATCGCCAGCAGCAGCGCGATGGCCAGGCAGGGCAGCAGCTCGAGGGCCCGTGGTGACCGTTGAACGGTCCGGCCGGCGGATGGCGGGACGCGGGGGGCCGGTACCCCCTGGAGCAGCAGCAGGGCCAGCGCGCCGCACAGCAGCATCACCATGAAGGGAGCATGGGCGGAGAGGCTCAGGCTGGCGGCAGCGACTAGTGGCCCCAGCAGCCGACCGCTGCTGAGCCCGGCGCTGATGGCGGCCAGCGCCTTGACCCGCTCTTCTCCGCCATGCAGGGCCAGCGACCACTGCTGGCAGGCCGGCACCATGCCCGAGACAGTCAGGCCATATAGCACCCGTGCCAGGGCCACCACGACCAGCAGGGCACCGTCGCTCAGCCAGCCACGAGCCGCTCCCCACAGGGCAAGGCCGATCAGGGCGAAACTGATCACGTAGCCCAGCAGGGCCTGGATCACCACGCCTCGTGCGCCGTGGCGGTCGGCGACCCGCCCCCAGAAGGGGCTGCCCAGCAGGAACAGCATCGATCCCAGCAAGATCAATCCGGCCCACTGCGAGAGTGACAGGCCGAAGCCTTCCACCAGCACCGGCAGTGCGACCAGCAGGCCGTTCTGGCCGAGGCCGAGCAGCGCCGCGCAGGCGCTGATTCGCCACAGGGGAGGAAGAGGCATGGCCGGCTCCTTAGTAAATACAATTGAGAATTGTTAGTATTTAAGAGGCTGCCGTCAAGGTGGGAAATGTTTCGGCATGTGAAAGAGAGAGGGGGGGCGGGCACAAAAAACGCCCACCACGAGGGTGGGCGTTAGGCGAACGCGTGGCATCGCGATGAAGGCGGGGATCAGTAGTCCATCGACCAGGTCAGGCTGTAGGTACGCCCGCGGCCCTGGTAGTCGTAGAGGTACTCCGGGCCGTAGTAGGGCGAATAGAACATCGCCGCGCGCTGGCCCCAGACGGTGGAGTAGCTCTCGTCGAGCAGGTTCTGCACGCCGAGGCTGAACCTGCCGACGTCGGTCTGCCGGCTGAGCGCCAGGTCCAGGGTGGTATTGCCGTCGATCTCGCGATCGGCGTCATCCTTTAGATCGAAGGTGTGGTTGGCCTGCAGGCGCGCTGAATGAACCCGATCCGACCAGCCGATGAAGGCGGTGGCCGAGGAGAGCGAAGAGTCGCGGGCGTCGCGCTTCTCCCACTTGCCCGCGTCGTTCTCCTGCTCGGAGCGCACCAGGTGCAGGGTGCCGCCGGCTTCGAAGCCACTGTCGAAGTAGCGGGTCAGGGCGCCCTCGAGGCCGTAGTCGCGCTTCCTGTCGTCGATCACGTCGACGCTGAGGTCTCCGCTGTTAACCTCCAGCGCCTTGTCGGACCAGGAGTAGTAGGCCGCTGCCTGGGCCACCCAGTCCCCGCCCCGGTAGCGCCAGCCGAGCTCGACCTGGTCGGTCTCGATGGCAGAGAGCGGGTTCTCGTCGACGCTGATGCCCGGCCGACCATAGTACTTGGCCGGGTCGGGGAGCTCGAACCCCTGGCTGTAGCGCAGCCAGTTCTGATGGCCGTTACCGTAGTCGTAGAGCACGCTGGCGTTGAGCAGGGTGGCGTCGTAGTCGTTCTCGCCGCCGGGGATGCCGTTGAAGTCGTCGACCTCGACGTCGGAGTGCTGGCGACGGACGCCGGCCGAGAGCTTGAGGGCGTCGGTCGCCTGCCAGTTCGCCTGGGCGAAGGCGGCGAGGCTATCGACTCGGTAACCGGGATAGCGCGGTGCGATGCTGGCCTGCTCCTGTACCAGGCCGCCGGTCGCGTCGGACACGGCCTTGTCGAAGGTCATCTGGCTGGCATCGAAGCTCTCGCGGTCGAGATCCAGGCCATAGGTAAGGTCGACTCGGTCGGTCAAGCGAGCGTCGAACAGCGCCTTGAGGCCACTGAGGTCGGTATTTTGTTGGGAGGCGCGGAATTCGGAGCCTCCGCTGACGGGGTAGGGGAAGGCCTGGAAGCTGGCCTCTTCCTGGCGATGGAAGGCCTGCAGGTAGAAGTTCTGGCCCAGCAGGTCGCTGTGATGGTACTGCAGGTTGAGCATCTTGCGGTCGGTGGCCGGGTCGCGGTCGGAGCGATAGCCGTCGCGGATCTGGGCATCCTCCAGGCTGGGACTGTCGGCGGCGAGGTGCGGGAAGTAGACACCACGGTCGCCCTCGTAGCCCGACCGGTAGAGCTGGGCGCTAAGTTCCAGGGTCTGATTGTCATCCAGGCTGAAGGTCAGGTTGCCGAGCAGGTCGATGCTGCGGTTGTCCTGCAGGTCGGTCTGGGCGATATCGGGGAAGATCTCGTCGCCGCGGCCGTCGAACTGGCGGCCGTTGTCCTGGAAGGCGGTGCCCAGGTAAGCCTGAACCCGCTCGTTGCCGCCGCTGACCGACTGCGCGATGCGCTTGTCGAGGTCGTCGCTGTCATTGAAGCCAGTGGTGATGCCGGCCTCGGTGCGCCAGTCCGGGCCGCCGGCCCGGCCCTTGCGGGTGATGATGTTGATGATGCCGCCGGTGGCGCCGCCGCCATAGAGGCTGCTGGCACCCGAGAGCACCTCGATGCGCTCGATGTTGAAGGGATCGATGGCGTCGAACTGGCGGGACAGGCCCCGGGAGCTGTTCATCGACACGCCGTCGATCAGCACCTGCACGCTGCGTCCGCGCAGGTTCTGGCCATAGTTGGTGCGCCCCTCGGGCGCCATGTCGAGCCCAGGGACGAGCCTGCCCAGAGCGGTCTTGAGATCGGCGCCGGCTTCAATCTGCTGCTGCAGCTCCTCCTTCTCGAGCATCCATGCCGCACCGGGTATCTGGCTGATCTGGGTGGGGGTGCGTGACCCCACCACGACCATGGTGTCCTGCGGTTCCTGAGCGTGAAGGATCATGGTCGCCGAGCCGGCGACCATGGCAATACCGAGGGTCACTCGCTTCTTCATGGGGGTTCCCTTGCCTGGAAGATGTGAATGGTTATTGCTGGGAGTAGGCAAGCATAGCATTGCTAAATATAATATCAATGATACTCATTCGTATTAATGGGAGCGGGAAGGATTACATTCCGCCGATCGTGATGCGGTGGGGTGCCAGTGCCGGCATAGGCTCGATGCGACGGTCGGTCGGCGTTACAAGAGAATCAGCATAGCCTCAGGCCTCGGGGGCGACAGCCAGGGCGGCTGCCAGAAGCTCGGCGAAACGGCGGGCCGAGGGCAGGGCGCCGAAGCTCCACGCCGGCGGCAGGGTAAGCCAGGTGCCGTCGCGGACGCTGGGCAGGTGCTGCCATAGCGCACTACGGGGGAGCTTCTCTGCGATGCCGGTCGGGTAGGGCTCTATCACCACCAGCTGAGCATCGAGGGTGATCAGGCGCTCGAGGCCGACGAGACTGAAGCCCCAGGCGTTGGTCTGCTCCTGCCAAGCATTCTCCAGTTCAAGCCGTTCCAGTACCGCCTGGTATAGCGAGTGCTCGCCAAAGACGCGCACGTGCCGGTCGTCCATGAACTGGATGATCAATAGTGGGGGGATGCCCTGGGGCAACCCTTGGCGCAGCGACTCAATATGCGCTGCGGTCTCCTCGACCAGCGATTCGGCAGCAGCGGGGCGCCCGGTTACCTCTCCAAGTGCGTGTGTCAGGGCCACCGCCTCATCCCAGGCCTCCTGTTTCCCTGTGTAGAGGCTGAAGGTGGCGACCTGCCCGATTTTGCTCAAGCGCGGGGTCAGGTTGGCGAACATCGGCGAGATGGCGATATGCGCGGGGGCTAGATGCGCCAGCAGCTCGGTATTGGGCTGGGAGCGCAGGCCCAGGTCGATTACCTGGTTGGTTAGGCGGGGCGCGCCGACCCACTCGTGATAGGCGCCGACCTGGGCCACGCCGCGGGGCGGCGCCTCAAGGGCCACCAGGGTCTCGGCCAGGGTCCAGTCGAGCGTGGCCAGGCCTGCACCACTACTGGCCACGGCCGGGGTGGCTGCCAGCCATAGCCAGCCGAGTATCCCGGCCAGGCGCCGAGAGGGGGACGAGTAGCGAGATCCAGGAAGCATTACGGGCATGAAGTGACTCGGATAGGGGTCAAGAGTGCAGTACGCCACTTCCGGTGACCATGACCTGGGTGGCCATCCACACTTGGCTCGCTGAGGACGAGCCCGCGGCAAGGTCGGCACAGGTGTCGTAGCGCTGGATCGTCCTGGACTCGCAGCGCACTGTGAGTCGCCCCGTGTCGCTTGCGCAACGCCAATCTATCGTTATCCATCCTTGGTTCGATGCCTGCTCATTGCTTGGTTGGGCCACCGACACGTCAGCATGAATGCTTCGTGAGGCCAGCCACTCCAGTGCCGCGACCTGGGCGCACTGCTGCACCGGGCTGAGCCGGGAATCGCCGCGGTAGCAGGGCAGGTAGGGGCGGTCCGCCATCTCGCTTTCGAGTAGCAGCAGTGCGTCTTCGTTGCCGATGCGGCCGTACTTGCGCAGGGCGGGAAAAACCACGGCACTGGCTGCCAAGCGGCAGCCGCCCAGGTGGGTGCTCTCCCATACCTCGAACGGCAGGCCACTCTCCGCTACTGCTGTGTTCAGGGCCTTGTAGGCGGCATAGCCAAACTTGGCGCAACACTTGTCCTTCTTGCCATGGGTGCAGCACAGCAGCAGCGCCCCGTCGGGCGGGGAGACCTCCCAGTGCGCGAGCGGCTCGTTCCGCTCCAGCGCGGCCAGGAAAGCCGACAGTTCGTCGCGTGTCACTTCGAAACGGCGATTCTCCGGCATCAGGTAGAGGCAGTGACGTGCACTGGGTTGGTCACGCCGATGAATCAGGTTGACCCGCCGCCCCGCCTCGGCAATGGCCTCGAGTTTTGCCGACACTTCGCCACACATGTCGCTGGCCTGGCGCAGGCTGCGCTGCCATTTAGGGCGCGGCCAGCTGAGCAGCAGGTTGCGCTCGGCGTGTGCGGCACTGCCCGCCAGTGGGTCCCCTAGCGCAAGGCTCTCCCGCGCACAGAAATGCTGGGTGGTGCTCATGCAGAAAGCTCCTCCTTGCGTTTGACGGGAGAGACGGCACTGCCCAAGGCTGGGATGCAGACCGGTCGGCCGGTACTGGGGGCATTGATCACCTCGGCCTCGAGGTCGAAGACACGCTTCAGGTTTGCCGCGGTAAAGACCGACTCCGGGGGGCCGCTATGTTCGATGCGACCGTTGCGCATCATCACCAGCACGTCGGCATGGGCGGCGGCCAGGTTGAGATCGTGCAGCACCACCAGCAGGGTACGGCCACGTTCGTGGGCCAGCCGTACCAGCAGCTCCAGCAGATCGACCTGAACCTTGAGGTCGAGAAAGGTGGTCGGCTCGTCGAGCAGGATGAGATCGGTGTTCTGGGCCAGCACCATGGCGATCCAGCAGCGTTGGCGCTGGCCGCCGGAAAGGGCGTCCACCGAGCGCTCGGCAAGGTCTGCGACCCGTGCCACCGCCATGGCTTCCGCTACCGCCGCTTCGTCCTGCCTCGACCATTGCCGCCACAGCCGCTGATGGGGAAAACGTCCCATGCCGACCAGCTCGCGTACCGTCATGCCCTCCGGTGCCGTGGGGCTCTGGGGCAGGATGCCCAGGCGGTGGGCGACATCGCGGGTGCGGTAACGGTGTATCTCCTGGCCGTCGAGCAACACACGGCCTCTGTGGGGCGTCAGCGTACGGGCCAGGGTCTTGAGCAGCGTGGACTTGCCGCTGCCGTTGGGGCCCAGCAGCACCGTGAGACGCCCTTCGGCAACACGGAAATCGACGTTCTCGAGGACGCGGCGGTCCTCGTAGCCGGCGGTTAGGCCTTCGCTGCACAGGCGGTGGGTGGGCATGAAGGAATCGCATCCCTTATGATAATGGTTTGCATTAATTGGCGTAAGTGTGTCACCTTCGCCGCCTTTGTGTCCATCCAGTGTCGAGTGCTATCCCATGCGGCCATCTGCCAATGCCTTGCTGCTGCTTGCTGCATTGAGCCTTCAGCCTGTTGCGGGTGCCAGTGCCCAGGTGCCGCTGCCTGATGAGCGGCCCCAGCGCATCGTGACGCTCTACCAGGGCGCCACGGACAGCGCGCTGGCGCTGGGACTCGAACCGGTCGGGGTGGTCGAGTCGTGGCTTGAGCGCCCCATGTATCGTTACCTGCGCGACGAGCTGCCTGCCGATGTGCGTTACCTGGGGCTTGAGACCCAGCCGGACCTGGAGGCGGTGGCGGGGCTCGCGCCCGATCTGATCGTAGGTGCCCGATATCGCCATGCCGGGGTCTACCCGCTGCTGTCGCGTATCGCGCCCACGCTACTGGCCGACAGCGCCCATGACTTCGAGGCCATGCTCGAGCTGATGGGCGAGGCATCCGGGCGCGAGACCGAGGCCCGTGAATGGCTCGCCGACTGGCGGTCACGGGTGGCCGACTTTCGCTGCCGCGCCGAGGCCCGATTGGGCGATGCCTGGCCTCAGCGGGTCTCGGTGGTGAGCTTTCGCGGCGACCATGTGCGTCTCTACTACGACGGCTTCGCTCGCCATGTTCTTGATCAACTGGGGTTCCAGCGACCGTCAGGGCAGCAGGGCAGCGGTTGGGGCATCAAGTTGGTCAGCCGTGAAACCCTGCCGGCCCTGGATGCCGATGCGATCTTCGTCTTCATGCGCGACGAT
The DNA here is from genome assembly GCF_031451695.1 of Franzmannia qiaohouensis. Lineage (NCBI taxonomy): Bacteria > Pseudomonadati > Pseudomonadota > Gammaproteobacteria > Oceanospirillales > Halomonadaceae > Franzmannia > Franzmannia qiaohouensis. Next base: position 66,041 of record NZ_JARWAM010000003.1, on the reverse strand, counting down.
GCGGCGGTGGCCGAGCTGCATCGCGAGTGGACGGCGCATCCTCTGTGGCGACGCCTGGAGGCGGTCGAGCGGGAGCGGGTCTATTACGTCGACCCGGTGATCTGGAGCATGGGCGCCGGCATCCTGGCCGCCCATCGGCTGCTGGACGAGCTCTACGACCACTACGAGCTGCACGATGCCGTGCGCCAAGGGGAGAGTGGACAATGCTGACCACTTCCTCGGCCAGGCTGCTGGGATTGATGGCAGGGGCGCTGTTGGCGCTTGCCGCCGGCCTTGCCAGCCTGGCACTGGGTGCCACTGCGATTGCGCCGGCCACCCTGGTGGAGGCCTTTCTTGCGCCCGACCCGGGGTCGGTGCACCACCTGATCCTGCGTACCGAACGCCTGCCCCGCGCGCTGATCGCCGCCTTGGTGGGGGCCAGCCTGGCGGTGGCTGGCGCACTGATGCAGACCCTGACGCGCAACGCTCTGGCGGCACCGAGCATTCTCGGCATCAATGCTGGCGCCATGTGCTTCGTGGTGGTGGCAAGCAGTGTCTTCGCCCTGCGTTCGCCCATGGCGCTGGCCTGGGTAGCCTTCCTCGGCGCCCTGGTAGCGGCACTGCTGGTCACGCTGTTGGGGCGTGGCCGCGATGGCGGCTTTTCGCCGGTGCGGGTGGTGCTGGGCGGTGTGGCGGTCACGGCCTTGTTCGTTTCGCTGGCCCAGGGACTCTTGATCGTCGACCAGGAGGGCTTCGAGAGCCTGCTGCTGTGGCTGGCGGGCTCGGTGGCGGGGCGCGGCCTGGACATGCTGCTGCCGCTGCTGCCGTTCTTCCTGGTCGCCGCCGCTATCTGCCTGCTGCTGGTCCGCCAGCTCAACCTGCTGGTGCTGGACGACGAGGTGGTCAAGGGGCTTGGCCAGCGCACCGGCCGGGTCAGGCTACTGGCGGGGGCGGTGGTCATCGTGTTGGCGGGAAGCTCGGTGGCGCTGGCCGGCATGATCGGCTTCGTCGGGCTGATCGTGCCGCACATGGTGCGTGCGCTGTTCGGCCGCGACCATCGCTGGGTGCTGCCCGGCTGTGCCTTGCTCGGTGCCGGCCTGCTGCTGGGAGCCGATACCCTGGCGCGCTTTGTCATGCCGCCCCAGGAGGTACCGGTCGGGGTGATGACGGCACTGCTCGGCACGCCGTTCTTCCTCTATCTCGCCCGCCGCCGGAGCCTGGTCCCATGAGCCACCCCGTGCTCGTGCGCACTGCCGATGGAAGAGTCTCCCTGCGCCTGGAGCGCCGCACCCTGGTGGTGACGCTGCTGCTGACCCTGGCGCTCGCTGCCAGTGCCCTGGCTTCGCTGAGTCTGGGTAGTCAGGCGACATCGCCTGGCGCGGTGCTGGAGGCGCTGGTGGTTCCCCGGCGCAGCGATATCGCCCTGATTATTCACGAGATCCGCCTGCCCCGGGTGGTACTGGCGATCCTCATCGGTGCCTGCCTGGGGGTGGCCGGGCTGCTGCTACAGGGGCTGGTGCGCAACCCCCTGGCCTCGCCGGATGTGATCGGCATTACCGGCGGCGCTTCGCTGGCGGCGGTCAGCTTCCTGGCGCTGGGCGGTACGGCACTGGGCGAAGCCTGGCTGCCCCTGGCGGCACTGTGCGGTGCACTGCTGGTGGCACTGGCCATCGTCGCCCTCACCGGGCGCGGTGTGACCCCGGCACGCTTGGTGTTGATCGGCGTTGGCATCGCCGCAGCACTCGGTGCGGGCACCACGCTGCTGTTGGTGCTCAGCACCGATACCACGGCCATGCGCGCCTACGTATGGCTAACCGGCAGCCTCTACGCCGCCCAGTGGCGAGAGGTGGCAGGGCTTGCCCCCTGGGCGCTGGTGGGCTTGCCCCTGGCGCTGGTATTGGCGCGACGCCTGGATGTCATGGCGCTCGGTGATGAACTGGCGGTTGGGCTGGGCGCGGCGCTGCAGGGCAGTCGCCTGGCCCTGCTGTTGCTGGCCGTGGCGCTGGCCGGTGCCGCGGTGGCGTTTGCCGGCGGGCTGAGCTTCGTCGGCCTGCTCGCGCCGCATATCGCTCGAAGGCTGGGCGTACGCGGGCATACCGGGCTGGTGCCGGTGTCAGCCCTTATCGGTGCGCTGATCGTGCTGCATGCCGATCTGCTCGGTCGGGTCGCTTTCCTGCCCCGAGACCTGCCAGCGGGTATCTTCGTCGCCGGCATCGGCGCGCCGTTCTTCGTCTACCTGCTGTATCGCTGGCGCTGAAGGTCTTGTCCGCAAAAAAAGCGGCGCCCGAAGGCGCCGTCAAGCAGTAAGCCAAGCCCCGGACACGGGCGAGGCGTCAGAAATCCAGCTGATAGCCGAGAGTCAGGGTGCGTCCACGACCGGTGAAATAGTATTCGTCGCTGACCCGCGCCGACTGGGAGTAGTAGGTTATGTACTCCTTGTCGGTCAGGTTCTCGATACCGAAGGAGAGCTTACCCGCGGGTAGGCGGTATCCCAGCGAGGCATCGATCAGGCCGTAGCCGTCGAACTCGAGTTCTGGATTATCGACGCTGCGGTCGAAGTAGTAGCTGGCCTGCAGGTGCGAAGAGAGTCGGTCGCTCCATGCCGCGCTCCAGCCAAGACGCAGCGTGTCCGGTGCGATATTGATCCCGGTCAGTTTGGTATCGACGCGGCCATCGCCGGTGGTATCCGACTTGCCCTGGGCATGGGCATAAGAGAGGCGCAGGTCGTGAGCGTCGCCGAGTTGCATCTCGCCGGTGACCTCTACCCCCTGGATTTCGGTCCGCTCGCGGCTGCCAGCGAAGGTGCCGTTCTGTTCCGTGAGGCGTTCGCCGTAGTCGGAGTTGGACTCGTAGTAGCTAATTTCGAGACCGTAACGCTCCCAGTTGAAGCGTGCTCCGATCTCGCGATTATCGGTGACGATAGGCTGGAGCTGCAGCAGCGAGTCGATATCCTGCCCGGGCGTGTCGATGCCGCGCAGTACCCGGCCCACATCGGGCATGCCGAAACCCTGGGAGTAATTGGCATACAGCTGCGCCCAGTCGGTGGCCTGGTAGACCAGACCCAGGTTGTAGAGGGTTTCATTGAAGGTGGGGGTGCCGCCCTCAACGCTAACGTTGTCCTGGGTGACATTGCTGCGATCGATGGTCGAGAAGGTATCGACGTCCAGTTCGGCGTACTCGTAGCGCACCCCGGAGTGCAGGCTCAGCGATTCGGTCAGGCTGACGTCGCCCTGCACAAAGGCGGCGTAGTTACGGAACTGGGTTTCCGGTACATAGGTGCGGTCGGTGTGGGCCAGCACTTGCCGCGTCTCGTCCTGTAGTACATCAATACCGGTGGTCAGTTTCAGGCGGTCGTCCAGCAGGCCGTCACGGCTGATGGTGAACTTGCCACCCAGCTTGTCCGACTCGTTACGGGTCTGGTCGTAGCGGGTATCGCCCGATGCATCCAGGTAGGGGAAGAAGGGCGTAGTGGCGAACTGGGCGCGAAAACGTTGCCGATAGATCTGCGCATCCAGCGCATTGCCAAGCCAGTCCGCATGCGAGTAGGAGAGGCGTGCCATGCTGACCTGGTTGAAGCCGGGATCGCCATCGGGATTGCCCCGGCGTGCCGAGGTGGGGATTCCCGCGGCGCGGTCTCCGATCACCGGCACGTAATCATCGCCTTCCTCAAGGTCGAAATGCTTGAGAGATACTTCGATATTCTGATCGTCGTCGATCCAGTAGCCGAGCTTGCCGAACAGGTCATGGCTGATGGAGTTCTGCAGTTCCCCCGGGTAGGCAATACCCACGATCTCGTCGTTGCCATCGAAAAAGACGCCGCGCTGCTGACGGCTGATGGCACCCAGGTAATCCCAGTCGCCGCTCTGACCGCTGAGACGGTAGTCCAGCTTGTAGCCGAAACCCTCGGACTCGAAGTCGTCATCGCTGGTCAGGCTGACCCCGGCGTGCTGGTTGATCCCTGCGCCGCTGCCGCGCCGTGTGACGAAGTTGATCAGGCCGCCCGTGGCGCCCAGGCCGTGCTCAGCGCTGGCGCCGTGAATCACCTCGATACGTTCGACCATCGACAGGTCGATGGTGTAGCTGTCCCGCGCACTATCGCGCAGCGGGTTGGACTGCGGGACACCGTCGACCAGGAATAGCGGTGAGCGGCCACGGAAGGTTTCGCCGGCATTGGAGAGTTTCTGACGGCTGGGCGAGTAGGAAGGTATCAGGTTGCTGAGCACCTGGCCCGGGTCCTGGGTAATGGCCAACTGCTGCTCGATCTGCTCGCGAGTGATGACAGTGACCTTCTGAGGCGTTTCACCGGCTTGGCTACGGTTACGGGTTGCGGTGACCACTACCGGCGATAGATCGGGCGAGGCGGTGGTCTCGTCATTGGCCTGGGCGAAGGCAAATCCCGGCAGGGCAGAGCCAAAAATCACTGGGGCCAGCCAGGCAGCATGCGTCTTGTGGGGCATGGAAGGTCTTTCCCTTGCTTGGTATTGGGTTGTCGAGTCGTCTTGGCGAAGATCATGCAGAGCCATGCTTAAGCTTGTTAATAATAATGTTTATCATTTGACTTTTCAAACGATAAGCAAATGCGCATGCGTTTCTGTGCCTTTCGACATTCATTATCATAAGAATGGCGCCGAGGAGGCCTGGAGGGGAACACCCTGGTAGTTGGGCGCTGGCATATGCCATGTGGGTTCGAGCGTCGACGGGGATCTGGCCTGGCGTTTTCAATCACGGGCGCCTGGCCCTGCGCCACCGGTAGGCGGCCCTGGTGGGCGAAGCGATAGGCGATCCCGAAGCATTGCCGGTAGGCGGAGAGGTCGTCACTGACGTTTATTCGCATTCGCGCGTTGGCGATGCAATTCATTCGCGCTGTTCGCGTTGCTCTGCCATTCTGAGCTAACATAGGAGGTTGCGGCCAAGCGCCGTGTCTTATCTTTCAGCAAAGGGAGGAGCTAGAGTCATGCCTCATTCACTGCCCGATTTGCCTTACGCTTACGACGCGCTGGAACCGCACATCGACGCGATGACCATGGAAATTCACCATTCGCGTCACCACCAGACCTACGTCAACAACCTCAATGCCGCCCTGGAGGGCACTGGCTTCGAGGAGACGCCGGTCGATGAGCTGATCTCCAATCTCGACAAGCTTCCCGACGACAAGCGCCAGCCGGTGATCAACAACGGCGGCGGCCACTCCAACCACTCCAAGTTCTGGGAAATGATGTCTCCCCAGGGCGGTGGCCAGCCCAAGGGCCAGGTGGCAGCCGCCATCGACGAGCAGCTGGGCGGCTTCGATGACTTCAAGGATGCCTTCAAGAAGGCTGCCTTGGGCCGCTTCGGTAGCGGCTGGGCCTGGCTCAGCGTGACCCCGGAGAAAAAGCTGGTGGTTGAGAACACGCTTAACCAGGACAGCCCGCTGATGCACGGCAACACGCCGGTGCTCGGTCTGGACGTCTGGGAGCATGCGTACTACCTGAAGTTCCAGAACAAGCGCCCGGACTACATCGAGGCGTTCTTCAACGTGGTCAACTGGGATGAGGTCGAGCGTCGCTACCAAGCGGCAATCGCCTGATTCTCGACTGACAGCGTAATACTGAGCGCCGCGGCCATCTGGCCGCGGCGTTCTGTTGTGTGTTTCTCGCCACCTTTCTTGATCTCCGTTAAGGTCTCGTCGGCGCAGCCGGCTAGACTGGCCTTGCCCGCGTACCGCCCGCTATCAGGGCGCCTCGCGCCTCGTCGCCTGGCTACCGCATGCGGGGGTGTGTTTGGCCAATAGGCACTATATATTGATTTCCTCATGGCAGGATTCACCAGATATGGTGTATCCTATGGGTCGTCGGCCAAGCCATACTTGCCTTGATTTGTAAGGGAACGATAACCATGAAGATTGAGATTTACAGCAAGCCCGCCTGCGTTCAGTGCACCGCCACCTACCGCGCGATGGACAAGCAGGGGCTCGACTATGAGGTCATCGATCTGAGCCAGGACCCCAGTGCCCGCGAAACCGTGGAAGGCCTTGGCTACCGTCAGCTGCCGGTTGTTGTGGCCGGTGACGACCACTGGTCGGGTTTCCGTCCGGATCGCATTCAGGCGCTGGCGTAAATCGGGCTCGAGGTCACGGCAGGAGATCATCATGCTGGCTGAGCAGAGGCACCAACAGCCGAGCGCTGAGCACGCTCGAGGCGAGCTGGTCTATTTCTCGACCAAGTCGGGTAATACCCAGCGCTTCGTCGAGAAGCTCGGTCTGCCGGCGCGGCGCATCCCGCTGAGCCGCGATGAGCCGCCGCTGCGCGTGACCCAGCCCTACATCCTGATCACCCCCACCTACGGTGGCGGCAGCGCCGACGGCGCGGTGCCCAAGCAGGTGATCCACTTTCTCAACGATGCGCACAACCGCGGCCTGATTCGCGGCGTGATTGCGGCCGGCAACACCAACTTCGGCGCCGCCTTCGGCCTGGCCGGGCGCATCGTTGCCGACAAATGCGGCGTGCCGCTGCTATATCGATTCGAACTGCTGGGCACGCCGGACGACGTGGCCAGGGTTCAACAGGGAGTAGATGCGTTTTGGAAACGACAGCCATGAGCGAGATTCACCGGCCCGCCGGCCAAAGCGAGGGTGGACGCACGCTCGACTACCACGCCCTCAACGCCATGCTCAATCTGTATGGGCCGTCGGGCGAGCTGCAGCTGGACCGCGACCGTGAAGCGGCGCGCCAGTACTTCCTGCAGCACGTCAACCAGAACACCGTGTTCTTCCACTCGCTGGAAGAGAAGCTCGACTACCTCATCGAGGAGAGCTACTACGAGCCCCAGGTGCTCGAGCAGTACGAGCGCGCCTTCATCAAGTCGCTGTTCGAGCAGGCCTACGCCTACAAGTTTCGCTTCCCGAGCTTCCTCGGCGCCTTCAAGTACTACACCAGCTATACGCTGAAGACCTTCGACGGCAAGCGCTACCTGGAGCGCTACGAGGATCGCGTGTGCATGGTGGCGCTGAGCCTGGCCCGCGGCGACGAGACCCTGGCCCGGGCGCTGGTCGACGAGATCATCAGCGGCCGTTTCCAGCCCGCCACGCCGACCTTCCTCAACTGCGGCAAGCGTCAGCGCGGCGAACTGGTGTCGTGCTTCCTGCTGCGCATCGAGGACAACATGGAGTCCATCGGCCGCGCCATCAACTCGGCGCTGCAGCTCTCCAAGCGCGGCGGCGGGGTGGCCTTCCTGCTCAGCAACATCCGCGAGTTCGGCGCGCCGATCAAGCGCATCGAGAACCAGTCGTCGGGCATCATCCCGATCATGAAACTGCTCGAGGACGCCTTCTCCTACGCCAACCAGCTGGGCGCGCGACAGGGCGCCGGGGCGGTCTATCTCAACGCCCACCACCCGGATATCCTGCGTTTCCTCGACACCAAGCGCGAGAACGCCGACGAGAAGATCCGCATCAAGACGCTGTCGCTGGGCGTGACCATCCCCGACATCACCTTCGAGCTGGCCAAGCGCAACGAGGCGATGTACCTGTTCTCGCCCTACGATGTCGAGCGCGTCTACGGCGTGCCGTTCGGCGATATCAGCGTCACCGAGAAGTACCACGAGATGGTCGACGACTCGCGCATCCGCAAGTCCAAGATCAACGCCCGGGAGTTCTTCCAGATACTGGCTGAGGTGCAGTTCGAGTCGGGCTATCCCTATGTGATGTTCGAGGACAACGTCAACCGCGCCAACCCCATCGCCGGGCGCATCAACATGAGCAACCTCTGCTCGGAGATCCTCCAGGTCAATACGCCGAGCCTCTACGACGACGACCTCGGCTATCGCCATACCGGCGAGGATATTTCCTGCAACCTGGGCTCGATGAACATCGCCAAGGTGATGGATGCCGGCGATATCGGCACCAGCGTCGAGATCGCCGTGCGCGGCCTCACCGCGGTATCGGAGATGAGCCACCTCTCCTCGGTGCCGTCGATCGCCGAAGGCAACGCCCACTCCCGCGCCATCGGCCTGGGGCAGATGAACCTGCACGGCTTCCTGGCTCGCGAGCACATCTACTACGGCTCGGAAGAGGGGCTGGATTTCACCAACCTCTACTTCTGCTGCGTGGCCTACCACGCCCTGCGCGCCTCCAACCGCCTGGCCATCGAGCACGGCACGGCCTTCGCCGGCTTCGCCGACTCCGACTACGCCAGCGGCGTGTTCTTCGACAAGTACACCGAGCGTGAGTGGCAGCCACGTACCGAGAAGGTCCGTGGACTGTTCGAGCGTGCCGGCATCGCCATTCCTAGCCAGGCAGAGTGGCAGTCGCTCAAGGCCTCGGTGATGGAGCACGGCCTCTATAACCGCAACCTGCAGGCGGTGCCGCCGACCGGCTCGATCTCCTATATCAACCACTCCACCTCGAGCATTCACCCGGTGGCAGCCAAGATCGAGATTCGCAAGGAGGGCAAGCTGGGCCGTGTCTACTACCCGGCGCCCTACCTAAATGATGACAACCTGGCCTACTACCAGGATGCCTACGAGATCGGCCCGGAGAAGATCATCGACACCTACGCCGAGGCGTCGCAGCACGTCGACCAGGGCCTGTCGCTGACGCTGTTCTTCCCCGATACGGCCACCACGCGGGACATCAACAAGGCGCAGATCTACGCCTGGCGCAAGGGCATCAAGACGCTCTACTACGTGCGCCTGCGCCAGAGCGCCTTGGAAGGAACGGAAGTCGAGGGCTGCGTCTCCTGCAGCCTCTAGCGGCATGGCTAGCCTGCGGCGAGATGAGCGCCGGGACAGCTCATCGTCTACCGGCGTCCATACTTCCTAGCCTTGCTTGTTTAACACGAGATTGAGATATGACTAACGCACATGCAGCACAGGGCACGGCGCCGCGCCTATCGCGGGTCGATGCCATCAACTGGAACCGCCTCCAGGACGACAAGGACCTGGAGGTATGGAACCGGCTGACCAGCAACTTCTGGCTGCCGGAGAAGGTGCCGCTATCCAACGACATCCAGTCGTGGAACACCCTCACGCACCAGGAACAGCAGCTGACCATCCGCGTCTTCACCGGCCTGACGCTGCTCGACACCATCCAGAGCAGCGTCGGCGCCCCGACGCTGATGCCGGATGCGCGCACGCCCCACGAAGAAGCGGTCTACGCCAACATCGCCTTCATGGAAGCGGTGCACGCGCGCTCCTACAGCTCGATCTTCTCGACGCTGTGCACCACGCGGGACGTGGACGACGCCTTCCGCTGGAGCGAAGAGAACCCGACCCTGCAGGCCAAGTCGGACCTGATCCTCGAGCGCTACCGCGCCGATGACCCGCTGATGCGCAAGGTCGCCAGCGTGTTCCTCGAGTCGTTCCTGTTCTACTCGGGCTTCTACCTGCCGATGTACTGGTCGAGCCACGCCAAGCTGACCAACACCGCCGACCTGATCCGCCTGATCATTCGCGACGAGGCGGTGCACGGCTACTACATCGGCTACAAGTTCCAGCAGGCCCTGGCCGAGGCCACGCCGGAGCGCCAGGCGGCGGTCAAGGAGTATGCCTACGAGCTGCTGCTGGAGCTCTACGACAACGAGGTCAAGTACACCGAGTCGCTCTACGACGAGGTGGGGCTGAGCGAGGACGTCAAGAAGTTCCTCCACTACAACGCCAACAAGGCGCTGATGAACCTCGGCTTCGAGGCGCTGTTCCCGAGTAGCGTCACCGACGTCGACCCGACCATCCTCGCCGCGCTCTCGCCCAACGCCGACGAGAACCACGACTTCTTCTCCGGCTCCGGCTCCTCCTACGTGATCGGCAAGGCGGTGGCCACCGAGGACGAAGACTGGGCGTTCTGACCGCGCCCCCAGGCCGCCGCACGGCGGCCTTCCCTCCAATCCGCCAAGAGAACCCCTGTGAGTCCTGCACAGCCTTCCCGCAGCAGCAGTAGCTTCCATGCCCTGGTGCGTCTGCTGCGCTATGCCCGCGGCTACCGGCGGCGGATCATCGCCGCCACCAGCTGCTCGATCATCAACAAGATCTTCGATATCGCTCCCGAGATCCTGATCGGCGTGGCCATCGACGTGGTGGTCAACCAGGAGCGCAGCTTCGTCGCCCGGCTCGGCTTCACCACGCCCCAGGAGCAGATCATGATCCTGGCGGTGCTGACCTTCTTCATCTGGGCCGGCGAGTCGATCTTCGAATACCTCTACCAGATCCTGTGGCGCAACCTGGCCCAGCGGCTGCAGGCCGACCTTCGTCAGGACACCTACGAGCACGCCCAGCGATTGGATATGGCGTTCTTCGAGGCACGCAGTTCGGGGCAACTGGTGGCGACCATGAACGACGACGTCAACCAGCTCGAGCGCTTCCTCGACGGCGGCGCCAACGCCCTGGTGCAGGTCGGGGTCACGGTGGTGGCAGTGGGGGCGGTGTTCTTCGTCATATCACCGCTGATCGCGCTGCTGGCCTTCACCCCGATTCCGCTGATCGTGTGGGGGGCGTTCTACTTCCAGCGCAAGGCTGGGCCGCTCTACAGCGATGTGCGCGAGAAGGTCGGCGACCTTTCCAGCCGGCTCTCCAACAACCTCGCCGGCATCGCCACCATCAAGAGCTTCACCAGCGAGGCCCGTGAGGCCGAACGCCTGCGCGTGGCCAGCGAGGCCTACGTGCAGGCCAACCGCCGTGCGATTCGGGTCAGCTCGGCCTTTATTCCGGTGATCCGCATGGCGATCCTGGCCGGCTTCCTTGCCACCTTCACCGTGGGTGGGATGATGGCGCTGCGCGGCGACCTCAACATTGGCGCCTACGGCGTGCTGGTGTTCCTTACCCAGCGCCTGCTGTGGCCGCTAACCGGCCTAGCCGAGGTGATCGACCTGTTCGAGCGTGCCATGGCCAGCACCCGGCGGATTCTCGACCTGCTCCAGGTGCCGATCACCGTACGCGACAACGCCACGCGCGAGCTGTCTCAGCCGGTACGCGGTGCGGTGAGTTTCGATGCGGTCAGCTTCCACTACGCCAGCAGCGGGGCAGGGGTCGAGGCGGTCAGCCTCGAGGTGCCGGCGGGCACCACCCTGGCGCTGGTGGGCGCCACCGGTTCCGGCAAGTCGACGCTGATCAAGCTGCTGCTGCGCTTCTACGACCCCGAACAGGGCGAAGTGCGCGTCGACGGCCAGCCGGTGCAGAGCGTCAGCCTGGCCTCGCTGCGCGGCGCCATCGGTCTGGTCAGCCAGGACGTCTACCTGTTCGAGGGCTCGATACGCGACAACATCGCCTACGGCAGGCCCGAGGCCAGCGACGCCGAAGTGCTCGAGGCGGCGCGCACCGCCGAGGCCTGGGAGTTTATCGAGGCGCTGCCGCAGGGGCTCGAGACGCCGGTAGGGGAGCGCGGCATTCGCCTCTCGGGCGGCCAGCGCCAGCGGCTATCGCTGGCCCGGGCGCTGCTCAAGGACTCGCCGATCCTGATCCTCGATGAAGCCACCAGCGCGGTGGACAACGAGACCGAAGCCGCCATTCAGCGCTCGCTGAAGCGAATTGCCCACGGCCGCACGGTGATCATGGTCGCGCACCGCCTCTCGACCATCGTCCACGCCGACGAGATCGCGGTGGTGCATCGTGGCCAGGTGGTCGAGCGCGGCTCGCACGCTGCGCTGCTGGAGCGCGACGGCTTCTATGCCGCCCAGTGGCGGGTGCAGACTGGCGCGGCCCGTGCCGAGGACGTGCCGCTCGCCTAGCCAGCAGGCAAGCGGCTAGCGATTGACCAGGATGGCGTTCAGCGCCACCGGCACCTCGTCGCCGATGCGCTGATAGCCGAGCAGACTAAGCACGCTGCGCATGGTGGAGTTCGCCATGATCTCCTGGCCGTCCAGCGCCACCGGCTCGGCGGTGGTTACGCGCACCGTGTTGAGGTCCTCGCGGGTGAAGCGCAGGTCCACCGGCTCCTGCTGAAGATTGCCGTCGGCGCGCACGCTGAAGATCAGCGTCTCGACCATTGATTCGCCGATATCCAGCGCGTCGAGACGCTCCGGCGGCAGCTGCGTATTCAGGGTCGCCAGCGGCATGTCGGTGATGCCGGAAAGCCACGGCGGTAGCGGCCCCAGGCGATCCAGCGCGTCGGTCTGGTTGAGGCGCAGCGGCAGCGTCAGGATGCCATCCGCGGAAATATCGCCGCGCAGCTCGCGCACGCGGTGCTGATGCTCCACCGGGCCGTTATCGGTCAACTCGACGATGGTCGCCTCGACCTGCGAGCGCTCGGGGTCGAGCTGCCAGTCGGCATGGGCGGGCAGGGCGATGAGCAGGGCAAACAGGGCAAGATAGGCTTTCACATGAGTCTCCCGGTCGATGACACAGCAAAGACACGCCAGCGCCGGAAAAGTGCCCCATTCCCGCAATCCACGCGCGCCTATGCTGGCCTCACCCATCGGCATTCGCTATCATACGCCCGCGCGCCGACGCGCCCCTCCCTGATGGGCCTATAGCTCAGTTGGTTAGAGCAGGGGACTCATAATCGATTAGTCGAGGCCTGAAGGAAGCGTTAGAATTACCACCTTCGAAGCCTTGGCTTGCGAAGGTAAAATCAGAAAAAGGGCCTATAGCTCAGTTGGTTAGAGCAGCCGACTCATAATCGGTAGGTCGCAGGTTCAAGTCCTGCTGGGCCCACCAAACACCACAGGATTGCCGTAAAGGTACAGTTTCGGTACAGTGCTGAATCAAAAGGACTGTACCGAGACCCCATGGCAACACTGGTCAAGACCCCCTCTGGCACCTGGAAAGCCGTCATCCGCAAGAGCGGCTTTCCCACCGCAACCAAGACCTTCCGCACCAAACGGGATGCGGAGGATTGGTCACGTCGAACTGAAGACGAAATGGTGCGAGGCGTATACATCCAGCGGGCTCCTGCCGAGCGACTCACCGTTGCCGATGCCCTCAAGCGATACCTGGCTGAAGTCTCCCCGACCAAACGCCCCACCTCGGCAGCCAGCGATGCCCGTCACGCCAAGCCCCTGATCAAGCACCTTGGTAAATACTCCCTTGCCGCCCTGACGCCAGAGATCATCGCCAAGTACCGGGATGAGAGACTGGCGGGCCTGGATAGGAAGGACGCCAAAGGAAAACCAGATCCCAAGCCCCGCTCCCCGAACACTGTTCGACTCGATTTGGCGTTGCTGGGCCACATGTTCAACACAGCCATGAAGGAATGGGGTATCGGCCTGACCTACAACCCGGTGCAAAGCATTCGGCGGCCTTCGCCGCCGCCAGGCCGGGAGCGTCGCTTGACCCATGAGGAAGAGCAGCGCCTGCTGGCTGCCGTGGATGCACACACCAACCCCATGCTGGGGTGGATCGTCCGTATCGCCTTGGAAACGGGCATGCGCTCGTCGGAGATCACCACCCTACGCAGAAGCCAGGTAGACCTGAAACGGCGCATTGTGCGCCTTCTGGAGACCAAGAACACCACGCCCCGCACGGTACCCCTCAGCAATACAGCGGTGGAGGTCTTCCGGCAGGCGTTGGCCAACCCGGTGCGCCCCATTGACACTGACCTGGTGTTCTTTGGAGAACCGGGCCAAGACGGCCAGCGGCGACCCTACAACTTCAACAAGGTCTGGTTGAACACCAAAGAAAGCATTGGCCTGAAAGAACTCCGCTTTCATGACCTTCGCCATGAGGCTGTTAGTCGGTTTGTCGAAGGCGGGCTGAGCGATCAGCAGGTTGCCGCGATCAGTGGGCACAAGTCCATGCAAATGCTCAAGCGCTATACCCACCTACGGGCCGAAGATCTGGTAGACCAACTCGATGCCATCGAGCAGCGGCGCTCGCAGAAACCCAGGAAGGGATGACCAACCCGAGCCGGTAAAGCCTTCCCTACCAGAACGCCACACACCGTCGAGCCCAACAGGGCGAGTAAGTTACAGCATTCGGAACGGCCCCAGTTTACTGGCGGTCTGACGAATGCCTATCCTGCCCGCTGGCAAGGCAGCACTTCAGCGACACAGCCGGAATTTGGAGAGCAACACTTACTGGAATGAGCGAGAATACGGAATATTTATAATATTTTTGCATATTAACCATGCTTTTAATCGTTTCGTTCTATTGAGTGTCTTTAATCTGTCCCTGTCCTGTCGCTAATGTGGCGCTAATGTGTCTTTAGTGCTTTATTTTCAATAACTTACGATATATCGTAAGTATACAAACCAGCCCGATATTCATAACCTTCGTAAGGCAAGTATCAATTACGGAGGATTACACAATGACTATCGAGGATTCCCTTCTCGACCGTTTTGGCCCACTACTGAGCCTTCCCCAACTGGCCACTGTTCTTGACCGCTCACCAGACGGCCTACGCATCAGCCTGCGAACAAACAACCCCTGGGCAACAGAAATCAACCAGGCAAAGCTGAAAGTCGGTCGGCGTGTTTATTTCCGCACTTCGCAAATTGCCGAGCTGCTGGACAGTGACCGGCTCTGCGGCGATAGGGGGTGAGACATGGCGATTGATCTGATGTGGGCTTTTGAGAATGAACCGCCGCCCTTGGACTTCATCTGGTCCGGCTTTCTATCAGGCACCGTGGGGGCTCTGGTTGCGCCTGGCGCGACAGGAAAAAGCTACTGGGCGCTTGAGGCGGCAATGTGTATCGCAAGCAGTGTTCCTGGTGGCGACATTCTGCAGCTAAATCCATCCAAAACAGGGCGGGTGATCTACCTCGCAGGCGAAGATCCAGAGCCCGTATTGCTGCGGCGTATCCATGCTATAGGCAAGCATCTGAGCCCTGCCGCCAGAGCAGCCATAGCAAAGAATCTGGTGCTGGAATCAATAATGGGTAAGGGACTCAACATCATGGATGAACGCCACATGCAGAAGATTCTGGACTTTTGCCATGGCGCTCGCTTGATTGTCCTCGACACCCTGAGTCGGGTTCACCATCTCGATGAAAACAGCAATGGTGAAATGGCCCAACTGGTGTCTCGTCTGGAACAGATTGCCTATCTCACTGGCGCTTCAGTGCTCTACCTGCACCATGTAAACAAGAACAGCGCCCGTGACGGCCAAACCGGACAGCAGCAAGCGGCCCGAGGTGCCTCAGCGTTGATCGACAATGCTCGCTGGTGCGGCTTTGTCGAACGGATGACGGAGGAGAAGGCCGAGCTTTTGAGTGATCGCACCTTTGATCGTCGCCCAATTGGTAATGACCGGCGTAAATATTTCTTGCGGTTCGGTTCCAGCAAAATCAATTACGGTGAAGAGCTGGATGAACGTTGGTACGAGCGCCAGGCAGAAGGCGTGTTGATACCAGTCGAGCTAGTCCCTGCAAAACAAGAAAACGCCAAAAAGGGGCGGGCCACGAATGTCTACACCGGCTGAAAACCTCACTCGCGTTGAATATGCCCGCTGTGACCCGGCTTTATGGCTTGTTTCATTGTTTCGTACCATGTATCGCGGTCGCCGCCCTGGCGGCCTTACAATCGAACATGAGCACAACGGGCTTAAGTTGAAGTTCAATGTCTGGCGGGCACTGGATGCCCGCGATCAATCTGTTTTGCTGGCAACGATCGCATTGGCAGGCGTGCTAGGCAGGCAGGAGTTACATGCAGGTATTCGTCATTGCAGAGCACAGCAGCTTTGGCAACGGCTACAACCCGAAGATCTGGCGCTAATGGATCAGGCTATAGTGGTCAAAACGACCCGCTACGCGCTGTTGCAGGCCGCAGGTATGGCAGACGGCAAGGCCGAATACAATCGGCTGGAGGACTGTCTGGAGCGCCTTAGCATGGTGGGCTGCCGTGTCCGCAAGGACGACTACGACTGGTCAATGCGTTTACTGTCCTACGCTGAAACGCCCGAGGGGCAGCTACATATCGCCTTGAATTCACGTCTTGCCGAGGCGCTGTCCGGGCATCATGTCTATGTGTCGCTGGTTGAGCGCCGGGCATTGCTTAGTGATGCCGCCCAGCTCACCCATGCGTGGCTGTCGGCATGGCTTAGACAGGGAGCCAGCAACAGTATCCGGCTTGACCGGCTGGCTGAAAAGGTCTGGGGGCCGCCCAGCAAGTCTATTGCCACCAACCGCAAACGCAGAGAACGAATCGGCAAAGCGCTATATGATATCGGCAAACTGCATGGCTGGCAGGTACTGATCGAGGGCCGGGGAGCTACTGCGAAAGCGACCATCAAACGCCCACGGTCAATCGAGCGCGAGTAGTATCGTATCAACGGTCACGCTCTACCGTATTAACAGTCACGTTTTACCGTATTAACGGTCACGTCTAGGCTTCCAAAAAATCGCTGGAAAGCCCGCCAATACTGGCTTTCCGCGACCTCGCCAAAATCCGTACTAGTAGTTACTAAGAACTACTACCTGCGCGGCACAGCCCGCGCCTGGAAGGCGCGAGCTGGCCTTGCTGATTGAACGCCAAAAAGAAGGCTTCCACCCCGCGCCCACTCCGAGCCCTTATGACTGCCCGGCCTGTTTCGTGAGCAGGTGAAACGGCGCTGAAAGCACACCCTTACCATAAGAATAATCAGAATATTATTCTTCTTATTATTATGGATGGGCTGACCATGCTGATTTCGACGCCAAGGCAAGCCCCCCCCTTTTTGGCGTTAAAACGCCGGGCAGCGCCCGGCACAGTCAGTACTGGTGAAGAGTTTTTCAGCGAGGAGGGGGCGATTATGCGTAGGGGGGTCCGATTATGCGTACCGCCCCTACGCGCCAGATAGCCTCAATGGCCACGATCAGGCATCAAGGTTGCTGCGGCGATCTTGGGGTTCTGGCCGCCAGGAGACGGCTTTCATAATGAAGGGATAGCATACCGGCAGCATCAGCCAGGCAATCCATGACCCGGTGATAGCGAAGCCGACCAGCAAAAGCGCTATCCCCAACCAGGCTAGCAAATACCAAACAGGGGCTTGCGGGCGTTCATTGATCATCGTTCAGTCTCCGTGCAGGTGACATGTAGGGCTGCTCTGAGCCGCCATGCTCGCTACTTGCCGATTCAAAGGGGGGGCGATTATGCGTGGCTTGGGGGGTCTGATTATGCGTACTGCCGCCATCAGAAGGCGATGCACCTCGGATAGTGCCGCTCATGGCACCGGTCTGGCCGTTGCCCTGCTGGCCACCCGTATGGGCCGGCTCGCCGCCTTCCGACATGCCGAGCCGTTCAGCCCGAAGCTTCTGCGCCATCGAACCACCGAAGGAACCATGACTGGCGTTGTAGTCACCCATGATCTTGCCCCCCAGGGTTTCACCTGCCGCCTTCGTCAGGTTCTTCATGGTCTGACCGGCGTGGGCCATGCGCCCAGCCCCCGATGTAGCACTGACCGCCGATGAACCACCACCAGGCATGGAAAGCGGCCCTGTTCCAGCGCTTGGTGAGGTACCACCGGCTGACGAACCACCTGCTTGAGCGCCCAGGAATGAACTGCCGCCCGATGACCCACCACCGGGAGCTGCCGCCGAAGCGAGCGCACCACCGCCGCCGAGCTGCTCACCAGCCAGCTTTGAAGCCTCACGTATGGCCATAGTGCCGCCCGCCGCGCCTACAGCAGCCCCTACAGCGACAGACCCGGCAGCCCTTGCCATACCGCCTACAGTCGGCGTTGCACTGCCGAGAGAAGCCCCGTTGATGATTCCCTGAACCGCGTCAGGAATCATCTTCACCAGAATGGCCATCATCAAAAGCACACCAATGATGGCGAGAATGGCCCGGAACGACTCGTGATCCTGATTCACAGCCCACTGGTGGATAAACTGCTCACCCGCGCCGATGACCAGGAACATGACATAGAGTTTGGCACCGATGCTGATGGTGTAGGTGATGTACTTTTTGGCGTAATCCGCCGTCCACTGCGAACCGCCAAAGCCTAGCAGAACAATTCCTGCAGCCGTGACCACGTACATTTCAGCGAGCACGAAGAAGGCATAAGCGGCAATCAGCGTGTACAAGATCACAACGGGTAACGCCAGGATGGTGTAGGCAATCCGGCTCAAGCCACTGCCTGCCGAAATAACATCGCCCCCGAGGGTAAAGCCGCGCTCCAGGATCTCCGGCACACTCAGGCTCAAGCTGGTACTGGTAGCCTGACCGCCGATCCATATCCAGCCCTTGATCATGGTTTCCGCCAACTGCTGGCCACCCTGGATCAGAAACAGGAAGAACCCGGTGAAGATCACCAATCTGACGAACTCAGCCACGAACTCGCCCAAATCGGCATTTCGCAGCACCATCTGGCTGGCTGACCAGGTATATGAAATCACCGCAAGCGATAGCAGCAGCCAGGTCGCTACTTGCTGCAACGGGGCGTACCACAAAGCTACAGAGTCTCGGAACCCCTCTTGAAGGTCGCGGACTATATCGCCATCAGATGCGGCCACAGGCCCGCTAAGCAGCACCAGACCAGCATAGAGCAACGGATATAGCCAAGGTCTCATTGCCCATCCTCCCCGGCTCCTGAGCCGAACAGATCATCACTGGTGATAGGACGCTGCGAAGATGGCAGGCTTTCACGCGGAGCTGTCGCACGCTCCCAGGCAGCATCTTCTTCCGCCTTATCGGTCTGCCACAAGGCCGCTGCGGTTGCGATAGACGCCATGAGCCCAGCAATCACAATCAGAATTTTGGTATTGGTATTCATTGCTCACTCCTCAAAACAAGTCATTGGCCTGGATCGGCTGCTGGGTATCAGGATTGTTATTACGCGGCGCAACTGCGCGATGCCAGGCAGAATCGTCCTCTGCTTGCCGGTCCACTTGACCACCTACATGGGTGGCCTGTAGCTGAATTTGAGCCATTTGAAGCTGCCGGAGCTTCTGGAGCTGTTCCACCTGCATGGCAGCGATAGAGCCCCCCGCCTGGAGCAGTTGCTTAGTACCTGCTGCACTTTCCATTTGCGCTTCAATGGTGCGAAGCGCGGAGTCTTCCCGGTCAAACTGCTGGGCCTGGAGACCAGCCGCCCGGAGCGCCCCGCGCACGCTGTCATGGTTAGATTGAGACCAATCCCGGTACCGCTCTGCCAATGCATCATGGTTGCCTTGCTGGCGTTGAGCGTAGTATTCGAAGTCGCGGTATTCTCGCTGATAGTCTTCGTCGATCTGCCCAGAGCTATAAGCCACAGCCCGGCCTGTGGCCACGATGCTGGCCAGTGCCTGGAGATCCGCCAAAGCTTGTTGCTTGATGTGGTTGGGCAGGTTACGGAAGTTCTCATACATAATTTCATACTGCCGAATTTGATAGGCCAGGTTTTCCGCTTCCTTGATGGCTATATCCAGCAACTCGGCGTTGTTCAGAAGTTGTGTTATTTCCGTAGCCCCACCAGTCAGGCCGCCGCCACCTGAAAAAGCGGGAGGTGAAGCAGTAAAAGTCGCAATTAATAAAAAAATAGCCGCTCGCTTAAACATCGTTTTTCTCCTTGATGTACTTCCTTACGTAAACAGAGAACTGGTTGTATTTAATTTGGAGTTCACCCTTCTTGTGCAGAAGAGACCAAACATCCATGGCGGTATAACCTTGATTCAAGGCTTCCTCTATCTCTTCCATATGTTTCAAGAAAACAACTTTCCCGCTGCCCAGTGAACTTTTCTTTTTGGCAGCATTAAGTTCTTCCAACAATCCCATAGGCGTAATCCTCGTGTCACACCACTGGGATGATAAATGCTGGGGGCGATTCGAGCACTTACGACATATCGCAAGTTATTGAACAAAAAGAGGTTGCGCCACATTAGCGACACAATAAGGACACATTAACGACAGTGCAGGGACACTTTAGCGACACACGTGGAGTGATAGTTATCAATCTGTCTTTTTATATTGATAAATATTCTATATTGCAGAAGATGTATTGGCCGGATTGTCTTTTTTTGGTGAGTGTGTCCGTATGTCGTCGCTATAAGGTCGCGTTGGATGCGGGCAGGATAGGTATTTGCTATACCGCCGCAAGCGTCGGCCTAGCAAATCCATGAACTTACTCGCCCTGACGGGCTCGACGCTATCCTGCTCTCCGAGGGGGAATACCGCTGCCGCGTCACGCCTTGTTAAGATGCAGTCAGGGTCATACAATGAATGCATTGAATGCAATGGGAGACGCTTCCAATGGCCATGCTGACTGTTCGCAACCTTCCTGATGAGGTACACCGTGCCTTGCGCGTCCGTGCAGCTCTGCATGGGCATAGCATGGAAGCCGAGGTACGCGAGATCCTGGAGGCTGCTGTCGCGCCCGAGGGGCGGGTCAAGCTGGGCTCTCTGCTGGCCGACATAGGTAAGCAGGCCAAGCTAACCGACAACGAGTTTGCCGTGCTTGAGCAAGTCCGTGACAAGACGCCAGCCAAACCGGTGAACTTTGAATGATCCTGCTCGACACCCACGTTATCTCCGAGCCACTGCGCCGGGAGCCAGAGCCTGGTGTTATCGGGTGGATCGACGCACAGGCTCTGGAAACCCTCTACCTGTCCGCCATCACAGTGGCAGAGCTACGGTCGGGCATCGCCCTGCTTCCGGCAGGAAAGCGCCGTACCGGCTTGCTTGAGAGCCTGGAACGGAGAGTGCTGCCGCTATTTACCGGGCGTGTACTTCCGTTTGATCTCCCCTGTACCCAAACCTACGCCGAGCTTATCGCCAAGGCTCAAAAGGCCGGGCTGGCGATTGCTACGGCTGACGGCTTTATTGCTGCTACAGCGGCAGCCAACGGCCTTGCGGTGGCCACACGAGATACCGGCCCTTTTGAGGCGGCAGGTGTAGAAGTGATTAATCCATGGGGCGAAGCGGGATGAACGCAGTAGAAATCGAAGCCGCAATATCCGATCTGGCACAGCAGCCCTTTGACCCGGCTGAGTTCCCATATGCCTTCCTGGAGGCCTTCGGCAACAAGGCTACCACCATCAAGCGGCTCCGCTCGGGCGCATCAAACAAGTCCGATCTTGGCGGCGTGTTGCAGACAAACAATATCCATATCGCTGTGGCTGATGGCGGAGCAGTTACGCAAACACTTGAAGCTCTCAAGGCCAGCCCAGCGACCAGCCGGGCCAAGGCGCGCTTCATCCTGGCTACTGATGGCGTGGACTTCGAAGCTGAAGATTTGGAGAACGGGGAAACAGTCGCCTGCACCTACGAAGCCTTTCCTGACCATTTCGGCTTCTTCTTACCGCTTGCCGGTATAAGCACCGTTAAGCAATTACGGGATAGCTCTTTTGATATTCGCGCAACCAGTCGCCTGAACCGGCTGTATGTGGAGCTGCTGAAGGACAACCCGGATTGGGGCACCGAGCATCAACGCCACGAGATGAATCACTTCATGGCGCGCCTGATCTTCTGTTTTTTTGCAGAGGACACCGATATTTTCTCCGGTAGCGGCCTGTTTACCGATACCGTCGCGCGAATGAGCGCCCGGGATTCTGCCAACACCCACGAGGTGATCAGCGAAATCTTCCATGCAATGAATACCAAACAAGCCGAGCGTGCCGCAGCAGGCATTCCACGCTGGGCTGATGGCTTTCCCTATGTTAATGGTGGCCTGTTCTCGGGCAGTGTTGAAGTACCGCGCTTCAGCAAAATTGCTCGCTCCTACCTGCTACACATCGGCGGCCTGGACTGGACCCAGATTAACCCCGATATTTTCGGTTCCATGATCCAGGCAGTTGCCGACGACGAAGAGCGTGGCTCCCTGGGCATGCACTACACCAGTGTGCCCAACATCCTGAAAGTGCTGAATCCGTTGTTCCTGGATGACCTGCGTGAAAAGCTTGAGGAAGCGGGCGATAACCCCCGCAAGTTACTGAATTTACGCAACCGTATGGCCAAGATCCGCGTGTTCGATCCAGCCTGTGGCTCGGGAAATTTTCTGGTTATCGCCTACAAGCAAATGCGGGCCATCGAAGCCGACATCAATCAACGTCGCGGCGAGCCAAACCGGCCAACAGACATTCCGTTGACCAACTTCCGAGGGATCGAGCTGCGGGATTTTTCCGCAGAAATCGCCCGGCTTGCATTGATTATTGCCGAATACCAGTGTGACCTGCTGTATCGCGGCAAAAAATTGGCACTGGCCGAGTTCTTACCGCTGGATTCGGAAAACTGGATTACCTGCGGCAATGCATTACGCCTGGACTGGCTGAGTATCTGCCCGCCAACAGGAACCGGCGTCAAGCTGCATGCAGATGATCTCTTTGAATCCCCGCTTGATCAAGCTCAAATTGACTTCGAGAATGAGGGAGGGGAGACCTATATCTGTGGAAACCCTCCTTATCTTGGGTCAACGTGGCAGACCAAAGAGCAAAAACAGGACCTTGACCGCATTTTTGGCAGTCGTACCAAAACTTGGAAGACTCTAGATTATGTGGCTGGTTGGTTTATGAAGGCCGCCGACTATGGCCTGCATACGCCAACTGTAGCCGCCTTCGTCACAACGAATTCGATATGCCAAGGACAGCAAGTTTCAATCCTTTGGCCGCTAATTTTTGACACAGGGCATGAGATTGTATTTGCTCATACCAGTTTCAAGTGGGCTAATTTAGCCAGCTACAACGCAGGCGTGACTGTTGCCATTGTTGCTATTGCAAACAACCTTCAAAGCACCAAAAAAATTTACTCGCTATCGAATGCGAACCAAACCGCCCTAAAAGAAGTCGATACGATAAATGCTTATCTCGTTGCCGGAAAAAATATCATTGTTTGCCCGACCGATAGAATAATGAGTGGGCTGAGCAAAATGGACAATGGAAACAAGCCGGTTGATGGAGGGCATCTTCTGCTAGAGCCCGACGAAGTACCTATCCTACTTCTAAACGAAGAAGAAAAATCTCTGTTCATACGCCGCTATGTAGGGTCCCAGGAATTGATAAATGGGAGGTTGAGATATTGTATTTGGATAACTGATGCGAATCGGGAACGGGCGGAAAATATTCCATCAATTAACAGGCGTATCGCTCTTGTGCGTGATGAGCGCTTAAGAAGCACTAAAAAAATGACGCGGGATACCGCAGAGCGGCCTCATGCATTCCAACAGGTGCGGCAAACTGGCGATGAGACCCTCCTTGTTGTCCCCCGAGTTAGTTCCGAAAATCGTGATTACCTTCCATGTGCAATAATGGAGCCGGGTGCAATTATGTCCGATAAGGTTTTCGCTCTCTACGATGCGCCGCTTTGGAACTTGGCACTGATAGTCTCTCGTCTGCATTGGGTCTGGATTGGAGCAGTCTGCGTACGTTTAGAAATGCGATTTAGCTATTCCAACACATTGGGCTGGAACACCTTCCCAGTGCCAACCCTGACCGAGAAGAATAAAGCCGATCTCACCCGTTGCGCCGAGAACATCCTACTGGCACGAGAAGCCCATTTCCCGGCCACCATTGCAGATCTTTACGACCCGGAAAAAATGCCCGCCGATTTGCGCCACGCCCATGAGCAGAACGATGAGGTGCTGGAACGGATCTATATTGGGCGCCGTTTCAAGAACGATACAGAGCGCCTGGAAAA
This sequence comes from Franzmannia qiaohouensis, assembly GCF_031451695.1. Classification (NCBI taxonomy): domain Bacteria; kingdom Pseudomonadati; phylum Pseudomonadota; class Gammaproteobacteria; order Oceanospirillales; family Halomonadaceae; genus Franzmannia; species Franzmannia qiaohouensis. The sequence continues at coordinate 42,638 of NZ_JARWAM010000003.1, read as the reverse complement.
GCTGTTTGACCTGTACACTAAAATGACGGCTACGCCCAATTCAGCTGCCAAGGCGAAACGGGAAGCATCCTGATGGGTCACTACTCGCTGTTTCAAATGTGGGAACCTCACCGACAGTCCCTAATCAAGGGTCATCTTTTCTACGTGGAGCAAGCAAGGAAGCGGCTTTTATCACAGTTTAATGATATCGAGGGTGAAGCAGATAAAGCCGCCGAATCCTGGCTTGATGCAAACAAAACCCGCTTTGACCCTGACTTTCATGACCCAGGTGACTTTTATGAAAGTGCTCGGGATGAAGGAATTGAGTTCTACCAGCTTCTCTATGAAATGCGCGACCGCACCCGGCTAAGTGTTGTCGCTGGTATGTATCACGAGTGGGACAAGCACCTGCGTAAATGGCTCACAGACGAAATCCGTCATTGGCATTCTGGTGAAGCGGTTTCTGGGAAAGTATGGACTGTCGATTTTGGGAAATTGGCAGACCTTATGGACAGCCTTGGCTGGAGGGTTCGTGACCAGGCTTACTTTCTAAAACTTGATGCCTGCCGCCTGGTGGTCAACGTGTATAAGCATGGCAAGGGCAACTCCTTCGACGAACTGAAAGAAAAGTACCCTGAGTATCTTCCCGACCTATTGAGTAAGATTAGCGAGGATTTTTTAGGCTTGGGTTATCTGGACTACACGCATCTAGTAGTGAGCGAGAGCCAGCTTCAGGGCTTCTCTGATGCCATCGTCGCCTTCTGGAAAAATGTACCTAAAGATATTTTAGATCATGAAGACTTGGAAATGCCTGATTGGTTCGCAAGAGCCATTTCGGTTGACCAGCAGACTGCGAGTCACCAACAAGGAGGCCTGAACCCATGAGCGAGCTGATTCTGTACACCACGGATGATGGCCGAACCCAACTCCACCTTCGGGTGGAGGGTGACAGCATCTGGCTCAGTCAGCTGGAAATAGCCGAGCTGTTCCAGACCACCAAGCAGAATGTCTCGCTGCACGCCAAAAATATATTCGAAGACAATGAGTTAGATCCAGAGGCAACTGTCAAGGAATCCTTGACAGTTCAATCCGAGGGCAACCGCCAGGTCAATCGGAAGATCAGTTACTACAACCTCGACCTTATCCTGGCTATCGGCTATCGCGTCCGTTCGTCTCGCGGCGTCCAGTTCCGTCAATGGGCCAGTACGCACCTCAAGGAGTTCCTGCTGAAGGGCTTCGTAATGGATGACGAGCGTCTGAAGAACCCCGGTGGCTGGGATTACTTCGATGAGCTGCTGGAGCGCATCCGGGACATTCGGGCCTCGGAAAAGCGCTTCTATCAGAAGGTCCGTGATCTCTTTGCACTCAGTTCGGATTACCAGGCCCGTGAGCGAGAGACCTCCCAGTTCTTTGCCGAGGTGCAGAACAAACTGCTGTACGCCACCACCGGCCATACCGCCGCCGAGCTGATCCTGAAGCGTTCGGACCCCGACCAGCCCAACATGGCCTTGACCAGTTGGAGCGGTTCACGAGTACGCAAGCAGGATGTCATCGTGGCCAAGAACTATCTGACAGCTGACGAGATCGACACACTCAACCGGCTGGTGGTGATCTTCCTGGAGCAAGCGGAACTGCGGGTCAAGCAGCAGAAAGAGCTGACCTTGGACTTCTGGCGCAACAACGTCGACAAGATGCTGGCATTCAATGATCAACCCATTCTTGCAGGTGCAGGCTCCGTCAGCCGCGAGAACATGGAGCGGATCGCCCGTGAACGTTATGAGGTTTTCGACCAGAAGCGGCGCATTGCGGAGGCCCAGGCCGCCGATGCCGCTGATCTGAAGGAAATCGAACAACTGGAACAAGACCTCAAACACAAGGGCAAGAAGCCCTGACAGGTATCGCATTATGACCAAAATAGTACCCTCAGTTTCCGTCTCGTATGCCAGCAATGGCAGCTCAGCAAAGTCGAATGCGCTGGGTATGCGCCCTATGCAGGAGCGTGCCTACGAGCGCCGGGGTGAACAATACCTGTTGATCAAGTCACCGCCCGCCTCGGGTAAGAGCCGTGCCCTGATGTTTATTGCCCTGGACAAGCTGCACAACCAGGGCCTGAAACAGGCCATCATCGTTGTACCGGAAAAGTCCATCGGTTCCAGCTTCAATGACGAACCACTCAGTGACTATGGCTTCTGGGCGGACTGGCATGTAGAACCCAAATGGAATCTGTGCAACGCGCCGGGCTCCGACAATGGCGGCAAAGTCAAATCCCTGGGCGCGTTTCTGGAAAGCGATGACAAGGTACTGGTTTGCACCCATGCTACCTTCCGCTTTGCGGTAGACCAGTTTGGCGTTGCAGCCTTCGATGACCGTCTGATCGCCGTGGATGAGTTCCACCACGTTTCGGCCAACCCAGATAACAAGCTCGGTGCGCATCTTGGCGACTTCATAGCCCGCGACAAGGTGCATATCGTCGCTATGACCGGCTCATACTTCCGAGGTGATGCCGAAGCCGTTCTGGCACCACAGGATGAGTCACGCTTTGATACCGTCACCTACACCTATTACGAGCAGCTGAACGGCTACGAGCATTTGAAGCAGCTCGATATCGGCTATTACTTCTATTCCGGCTCCTACGCCGATGACATCCTCAAGGTGCTCGATCCTGCTGAGAAGACCATTGTTCACATCCCTAACGTCAATTCCCGTGAAAGCACCAAGGACAAGATCCGTGAGGTAGAGCACATCATCGAGGAGCTGGGGGAGTGGCAAGGGGCTGATCCAGTGACAGGCTTTCAGCTGGTTAGAACCAGCGAAGGCAGGCTGCTGAGAATCGCCGACCTGGTGGATGATGATCAGGCCAAGCGTGACCGTGTTTCCAGCGCGCTGAAAGATCCAACGCAGAAAAACAACCGTGACCACGTGGACATCATCATTGCCCTGGGCATGGCCAAGGAAGGTTTCGACTGGATCTGGTGTGAGCACGCGCTGACTGTGGGCTATCGCTCCAGCCTGACTGAAATCGTGCAGATCATCGGCCGCGCCACGCGGGATGCGCCGGGCAAAACGCGGGCCCGCTTCACTAACCTGATTGCCGAACCGGATGCTGCCGAGCAGGCCGTGACGGAAGCCATCAACGACACGCTGAAAGCCATTGCCGCCAGCCTGCTGATGGAGCAGGTACTGGCCCCACGCTTCGAGTTCAAGCCAAAGAACCCAACCAGCGGCCAGCAGGAAGGCTTCGACTATGGTGAAGGTGGCTATGACCCCAGCAAATGCAACGTGGGCGTGAATGAGGAAACCGGCAAGTTCCAGATTGAGATCAAGGGGCTGGCTGAGCCCAAAAGTGAGGAAGCCACCCGAATCTGCCAGGAAGACCTGAACGAGGTGATTGCTGGTTTCGTTCAGGACAAGACGACCATCGAGCGCGGGCTGTTCGACGAGGAACTGGTGCCTGAAGAGCTGACCCAGGTACGCATGGGCAAGATCATCAAGGACCGCTACCCCAACCTGGACGAGCAAGACCAGGAGGCTGTGCGTCAACACGCCATTGCCGCCCTGAACCTAACCCAGCAGGCCAAGCAATTGCTCGTCGGTGGTGAGGCTATTGATATCGGAAGCAACGAACCCAAGCCAAACACAGCGCTGATTGCTGGTGTGCGCAAGTTCGCCATGGACGTGCGGGAGCTCGATATTGACCTGATTGATCGCATTAACCCCTTCAGTGAGGCTTACGCAATCCTGGCCAAGACCATGAGTGAAGAGAGCCTCAAGCAAGTGGCTGCGGCCATCTCAGGTAAACGCACGAACCTGACGCCAGAAGAGGCGAAAGACCTAGCCCTGCGGGCGGTGAAGTTCAAGAAAGAACGAGGCCGATTGCCGTCAGTCAGCTCTCAGGATGCCTGGGAACAGCGCATGGCCGAAGGTGCTGCCGCATTCGTTCGCTTTAAAGATGAGGGTCGCTATGATTGATCTGGACGAATTGCGCTCCGAGTTGGATGAGTTCGCCCAGCCGGAGAAAAAGAAGGGATTGTCCGCCAAGGAAGAGCGCATCATTGCCGGCTTTGAAGAGATTCAGCGCTTTGTAGAAGAGCATGGCCGAGCCCCTCAGCATGGCGAAGACAATGACATCTTTGAACGGCTTTACGCCGTGCGGCTGGACCGCATTCGAGCGCTTGAGGAATGCCGCGACCTGGTAACACCCCTTGATCATCAGGGCCTGCTCGATGGCACCTATGCCAATGAAGCTGAAACCATAGATGCCATGGACGATGATGCACTGCTTGCTGAGCTGGCCGGTGCTGTAGGTGCACCGGAGCTGACTCAGCTGAAACACGTTCGCTCCACTACCGAGAAGCGCGCCGCTGAAGAAATCGCGAACCGAGAGAAGTGCGAGAACTTTGCGACCTTCGAGCCATTGTTTGAGCAGGTAGATCGCGAGCTGAAAGCCGGTGTGCGTATCACGCGCCCCTTCGGCAAGAACTCCACTATCGAGGTGGGCCAGTGGTTCATCCTGGATGGGCAAACTGCCTACGTGGCTGATGAGGGTGAGGAATTCGATTCCCCCCAAGGCAAGAAAGATGCTCGACTGCGCGTGATTTTCTCCAACGGCACGGAAAGCAACCTTTTGCGTCTGTCCCTAGTCAGGGCGCTTTACAAGGATGAATCCAGCCGCCGCATCACAGAACCTGATGCTGGGCCATTGTTCAGTGAAACCTGGGAAGATGATGACATAGAAAGCGGAACAATCTATGTATTGCGCAGCCTGTCTGAACATCCGTTCGTTGCCGAGCATCGCGAACTGATTCACAAGATAGGCGTGACAGGTGGCAAGGTTGAAACCCGCATTGGCAACGCCGCACACGACGCCACCTACCTGCTAGCCGATGTAGAAGTGGTTGCCACTTATAAGTTGGCCGGTATCAATCGTAAGAAACTGGAAGCGCTGTTCCACCGCATCTTTGCCCCAGCTCAGCTTGATCTCACGATCCAGGATCGCTTCGGGCACCCGGTCAAGCCTAGAGAGTGGTTCTTGGTGCCACTGCATGTTATTGATGAGGCTGTGCAGCGGGTTTGTAATGGTACTATTACATCCGTAGTTTACGAACCAAGTAAAGCCAAGCTGCTTATTATGGACTGAATTTTCAAAGAACCGCTGATACGGGTCGAAGCACCCATTCGTTATCATGCAAATGGAATAGCATATGTGGACAGATCAGGAGTCAGAAAAGGACTACCTCAATTTTGGGGAAGTATCTCAACTAGCTGTTGACATACTTACTGCAGACGGCATGTTGCCAGTCTCGGTTGGGATCTTTGGCAATTGGGGTGCTGGTAAATCCTCGCTATTGAAATTGATCGAGCAGCAGCTTGAGCAGGATAAGAGAGAATGGATTGTCATCAAGTTTGATGCCTGGCTCTATCAAGGCTATGACGACGCACGAGCAGCCCTATTGGAAGTCATTGCAACTGCGCTTACTGATGCTGCAGATGGGAACGCGAGCTTAGCCCAAAAAGCCAGAAAACTCCTTGCCCGAGTTGACGGTTTCCGGGCCATGGGGCTGCTGACTGAAGGCGCTGCACTGTTCGCCGGGATTCCCACCGGTGGTCTCATTTCTAGAAGTGTTGGCGCCTTAAGGAATGCCACTGACGGAATTCAGGATCAGGATGAATACCAGAGCCTTTGTAAAACCGGTATGGAGGCAAAGGCACAGCTCGGTGGGCTGTTAAGGCCTGAAGAGCAGAAAAGCCCGCCGCAGCAGATTGATGCCTTTCGGAAAGAGTACGGGGAGATCCTGGAAGAGCTCGGTAAGCCGCTTGTGGTTGTTATCGATAATTTGGATCGCTGCTTGCCAAGCAACGCCATTCACACGCTTGAAGCCATCCGGCTATTCCTCTTCTTAACGAATACTGCTTTTATCATCGCCGCTGATGAAGAAATGATCCGTTCATCAGTGGCCGATTACTTCAAAGGGGCGTCTGACCGGCATCAGATAGACTACTTGGACAAACTAATTCAAGTCCCTATCCGCGTACCTAAAGCCGGTGTCCGAGAGATTCGCTCTTACTTATTTATGCTTTATGCCATCGATTACCGTCTGCCCGAAGACAAACTAGAGAAACTCCGGAATGGCCTAGAGCAGGCCCTTCAGCAGTCATGGAAAGACGAGCCAATAACTCGGCAAGATGCACTCGCTCTGACAGGGGAGTCTGAGGATGGTGAACTAGCTAGGGCGCTTGCCCGAGCAGACCGTATTGCCCCTCTCCTAGCTAACTCTCCTATCATCCACGGGAACCCTAGGATCGTGAAGCGGCTGTTAAATGTTGTGAAAATGCGCTCACGGATTGCACAGCGCCGCTCAATGCCTCTAGACGAGGCGATCATCACTAAACTGGTTATTTTTGAGCGGTGTATGGGTGTAGAGGCAACTGCGGACTTGTATCGCCTGGTTGATTCCGAACATGGAACGCCAACACTGCTCAAAAACCTGGAGGAGATGGACGGTCAAATCCCCTCTGATACCCCGAAAACATGGGCAGACAATCCGACCACAAAATCTTTCTTAAAAGAGTGGGCGCAACTCGATCCGCGGCTTAGTGGGATCGACCTAAGAGCCGCAATTTACCTGTCTCGTGAAACAATGCCGATTGGCGCCTATGTGGTTGGACTGTCACCAACTGGTCGGGAAGCACTCAAGGCCCTAGTTGATACCAAAAATACCAGCTCACCTACAGCAGAAAAGTTTTTGGATACTTTGCCGCTGGAAGACCAGATCCCAGTAATGGAGGGTGTTATAACCCATCTGCGACAGTTCACCGACTGGACAAAGCAGCCGAAAGGGTTTGCGGGGGCTTGCCTGCTAGCTCGTCACTCATCCGATGCTGCCAAAATCTTGGTTAGATATCTTCAGGAAATAAATGGAGGTGAGAAATTTCCACCATGGATGACAGCGGCCCTAAAAGAAGAAAAATGGCATAAGGACAGGTAATGGGAACTTCACAATCAAGCACTGGTCCCGGGAGCGGCTCACCACTGGTACCGCCATGGGCGGATGACCAACCACAACAGTCAATACAACCACCGCAGGCAAGCAGATTTGCTCCATTCCGAACATCCCTGGGTCGTGCGGTGTCTAGCGGCAATCGAGATGATTTTAGGAAAGCTGTTGGGCACTACGCACGTAAAGCAAGTGGTGGAGGCGGAAGCGCAGCTAGGAGGATGGGAAGCGTAACCCTTGCAGGCGCAGGACTCTTTGCCGCCTTGACTGGAGCTCCTGCAGGCCCAGGTGAGACTAGTATTGATCTTGGCAGTCTCGCTGGCCTACCTTGCGAACTTGCAATTTCAGCTATATCCCAAGCTCTGACTACAGAAGACGGAGATTCGGAAAAGATCCGAGCAGCAATGAATCATGCTTTGGTTGAGGCGCTGGATGGTGTGGAGGTCTTTGATCCTCAATGTATCACCGACGATGTGATTGTTGACACTATGATTGGGTATCTGGCTGAAAGTATCTTTCTTCAGATGGTGATGGATTCAGACAAAGCCTGGAATAAAGCAGATACCCCTGCCAAAGCGATGCGGGCGGAAACGGAGCTCCGCGAGCTGGTAAAGGTTGTAGTCGACAAACATATGGCCCCTAAGCTTTCCAAGAATGTGAGAGCATTTAATCGGCAGCAAATGGTTCAAATTGAACGTCAAGCCATTATCGACTCGTGGAAAGAGTGGGAGGCTTACCAATGACGAAACTAGTATTTCATCACGATCACCTTCATCTCCCGCCTGCCAGTGATGGCTTATTACCCGTTCAGATATATGGTTTAAGCGGGAAGGGTCGAGGCGATATATCATACATCGGAAATCAGGTTATCGATAAGGTGCGGCGTCTGGGAGTACAACTACCCAGTCAAGTTATGGATTTTCTGACAATTGCTCTTGCTGTAACAGCCGCAGATACCTTTGTAAAGCGTACGGACACTGAAGATGGCTGGACTCGCCGTTTTTCCGTCCACCTTCCACTCCATGAGCCAACACGCTGGCTTCCACTTAAAAAAGATCTAGAGCGGGCTCTTCACTTCCTTAGTGGTGATATGTGGGATTTCGAATTCATCGAAGGTGGTTATCCTCCTCCAGCACCATATCACCAGAAAGACCGATTTAAGCTTATTCGGTTGAGAGATCTTGATTGTGTAAGCCTGTTCTCAGGAGGTCTAGACTCAGCCATTGGAGCAATTGACCTATTAGAAAAAGGGCGCGCCCCGCTGCTGGTAAGCCATGCATACAAGGGAGATAAAACACATCAGGACAGAATCTCACAAGTACTCAAAGGGCAGTACTCTCGCTTTGAGATAAACGCTGATCCACACTTGTGCAGCGGCAAGACTGACATCACGATGCGGACGCGAAGCCTCAACTTCCTAGCGTTTGCCGCTGCAGGCGCCTTTGCTGTGCAAGCTGTATCTCAGCAACGAACAGTTGACCTATTTGTACCTGAAAATGGTTTTATTTCATTAAATGCACCACTAACCCCCCGGCGAATCGGCACATTGAGTACGCGGACCACCCACCCATATTTTATCGAAAGCATACAGAGTCTTTTTGATGCTGTGGGTATCGCATGTCGAATTATCAATCCATATCAATTCAAAACGAAAGGGCAAATGGCCGCTGATTGTCAAAATAGAAAGTTGCTAGAAAGAGTCGTGGCCAACACGGTGTCGTGCAGTCATTGGAAGCGATCAAACCAACAATGCGGCATTTGTGTACCATGTATCATTCGCCGAGCAGCAATTCTTGCGGCAGGGATCAGTGAAAAAACTGATTACTCTTTTAACACCATAACTGGGGTTTTGAGTGAAGCCGTCCGTCGGGATGACCTACAGGCTCTCCGTATCGCCATCAAACAAAAAGCGACAAGGAATCCAGGCCCTTGGATTGTTGACAGTGGCCCACTTCCTGCCGCGACATTCGATGAATATAAAAACGTATTTCTAGATGGGCTGAGCGAGGTTGAAGCTTTCCTGAGAGCCGAAAGATCCCTATGACCGTCGATATGCATTGCCACCTCGATCTGTATTCGGAGCCATTCAACATTGCTGAAGAGTGTAGGCGAAGGGGAACATACGTATTGTCAGTGACAACCACCCCGAAAGCCTGGAATGGGACCTCCAAACTGGCTGAGGATGCCCCAAGAATCCAGACCGCCCTTGGGTTGCATCCACAACTTGCCCACCAACGTAGAAATGAGGTGGAGCTGTTTGATGCACTAATCTCTCAGGCGAGATATGTAGGGGAAGTGGGGCTGGATGGAGGAAAAGGTTTCAAGGAGCACTGGCAGGTTCAGATTTCCGTTTTCCGCCATATCCTCCGTAGCGTCCATCGTAACGGCGGAAGGATAATGTCTATACATAGCCGAGCAAGTGCAGAAGTCGTGATTGATGAAATCACAGGTATAAATGGCACGCCAATACTTCACTGGTTTACAGGAACACCTGCGCAGCTTAAAAAAGCCATTGATATCGGATGCTGGTTTTCTGTAGGTCCTGCCATGCTATTGACCAAGTCTGGCCGCCAGTTGGCATCAATGATGCCAAAAGACCGTGTCCTCACAGAGACAGACGGCCCTTTTGCAAAGAGCGATGGAAAGCTGCTTATGCCATGGGATAGCGATTTGGCCACACGCCAGCTAGCATCACTGTGGCAACTTCCAATTGAACTTGCCGAATACCAAATTAAAAGCAATCTAAAAAAACTCGCTATAACGCAATGAGCGGGACGACAGCCAGAAGGGACTGCTTGACTAGGACTTACCAAAAAGCAAGGCTCATCGGTACAGTAGCGGTACACTCATCCGTTCTGGCCACCTTCGCATAATTACGCTAAGTTACTGTCACGCAAATACTTTTGTTTTATCTGGCTTACGGTGGGCTACCCTTGATTTTGCTGGGCTTGCAGCGTTGCGTGCAAACTCATAATCCCTTGGTCGCTGGTTCGAGTCCAGCTGGGCCCACCAAGTACGCACTGCATTGATTGAGGTTCGACCCTTAGGCCACTCGTTACCACACGAGGGCACAATCAATGCGCATCATGTCTGTTATCTCCACCAAGGGCGGCGTCGGCAAGACCACCGTCACAGCCAATCTGGGCGGCCTCCTGGCCGATGCGGGCCTCAGGGTCCTGTTCATCGACCTGGACAGCCAGCCGACCCTCTCCAGCTACTACCCTCTTCGCACCGAGGCCTCCGGCGGTACCTATGAGCTGATCGCGCTCAGCGACACGGCTCCCGACCGCGTCATATCGCAAACGGCCCATCCCAACCTGGATGTGGTGATCTCCAACGATCACGCCGGCCAGCTTCCTCAGCTGCTGCTCAACGCCCCGGACGGCCGCTTCCGGCTCGCCCAGCTGCTCTCCAGCCTATCGGGCTATGACCTCGTTCTGATCGATACCCAGGGGGCACGCTCCATCACCCTGGAGATGGCGGTCCTGGCTTCCGATCATGCCCTCTCTCCCATCACCCCCGAGCTGCTCTCCGCCCGCGAGTTCGTGCGCGGCACTGTCGGCCTGCTGCGCGATCTCGAGGCGCTCAGCCAGTTCACCCACCTCTCCGTTCCCCCCGTTTCCGTACTCGTGAACCGTCTGGATGAAACCGCCGATGCGCGGGGCATTCACCAGACGCTGGCGGAGATGTTCGCCGCCGGTGAGCAGGGCGTCACCGTGATGCAGAACACCATTCGCGCCGGTGTGGCCTTCCGGCAGGCCGCCAGCGCCGGCCTGCCGGCTCACCAGTTCGAGCCGCGCAAGCCCGCCGGCCGCAAGTCGCCCGCCGCTGCCGATCAGGTCAAGGCGATGGCCTGTGAGCTCAATCCTGACTGGCAGCCGCTGATCGACACCATGGTCAGCACCACCGCCATGCAGGGAGGCTGCCACGATGAGTGCCATTGAGAATCTGGCGGTGCTGCCAGGTGTGGAAGAGCGCTCCGAGCCGGGTTACCTGCCACCGCACAGCCTGGAAGCGGAGCAGTCGGTGCTGGGCGGCCTGATGCTGGATAACGCCATGTGGGACGAGGTCGCCGACCGCCTGGCGCCGGCAATGTTCTATCAGCAGGCCCATCGCCTGGTGTTTCAGGCCATTCAGGGGCTGGCCGAGCGTGACCAGCCGATGGATGTGGTGACCGTCTCCGAAGCGCTGGAGGAGGCGCGTCAGCTGGAGCAGGTGGGAGGCCTCGCCTTCCTGGCAGAGCTGGCCCGCAATACGCCCAGCGCGGCCAATGTCGTGGCCTATGCCGAGATCGTGCGGGATCGCCATGCGCTGCGTCAGCTGATCCATACCTGCTTCACGCTGAACCAGCAGGCCCTGAACGCCCAGGGCCGTTCGGCCGCCGAGCTGATCGAGGAGGCCGAGCAGAAGCTCTTCGCCCTGACGGAGGACCGGCATGAGCGGCTGAGCTCCATGAAGGAGATGCTGGGGGAGGCCATCAACGTCATTGATCAGGCCTTCAATGCGCAGGGCGGGGTGACGGGTATCCCGAGCGGACTTAGCGAGCTGGATGCCATGACCGCGGGCTGGCAGCCCGGGGATCTCATTATCCTGGCCGGCCGCCCCTCCATGGGCAAGACCGCCATGGGGCTCGGCTTCGCGGAGCATGCGCTGACGGCAGAGGAGGTTGCCGGTCCGGTCTTTATCTTCTCCCTGGAGATGCCCGAGTCGCAGCTGATGCTGCGGTTGATCGCCAGCCTGGGCAATGTCTCCCTGCAGAAGCTGCGCACCGGAAAGATGGAGGACGAGGATTGGCCGAAGGTGACCGCTGCGGTCAATCGGCTCACCCAGCTGGAAGGGAAGCTCTTGATCGATGATGCCTCAGGCATCACCGCCTCCAGCCTTAAGGCTCGCGCACGCCGCATGACGCGCCGCTTCGGGCGCCCCTCCATGATCCTGGTGGACTACCTGCAGCTGCTTCAGGAGCCGGGCAGCGAGAACCGGACCCTCGAGGTGGGCAAGGTCAGTCGGATTCTCAAGGAGACCGCCAAGGAGCTGCGCTCTCCGGTCATTGCCCTGTCGCAGCTCAACCGCTCGCTGGAAACCCGCCCCAACAAGCGCCCCTGCATGGCCGATCTGCGTGACAGCGGTGCGCTGGAGCAGGACGCCGACGTGATCGCCTTCATCTACCGCGACGAGGTCTACCACCCCGAGAACGAAGACAGCCACGGCCTGGCCGAGCTGATCCTGGGCAAGCAGCGCAACGGGCCGACCGGCACCGTGCACCTGGCGTTCCAGGGAGAGTCGGCGCGCTTCAAACCGTTGGCGTGGCAGCACCAGGAGGGGACCCCATGAGCCAGCATCGTGTACGCACACCCGACCCCCGCTCCCGGCTCTCACAGGCCCTTGCCCAGGTCATGCACGAGACCCGCCAGCGGCAGCTCGAGGCGGAACGGGAGGGCCTGTCAGCGCTCGAGCACCTGATCCGTGTGGCCGAGGGCCATAGCGGCCAGTCCCACCATCTTCGTCGCCTCCTGCTCGGACTCTACAACGGCTACCACTGGCCCTTCGAGATGCAGCGGCTGCGGGGGCTCGATGCGGACCTGCAGGCGGATGCCCTCACGGTGATCCGGATGGCCACCTACAGCGGCCACGAGATCCACACCTTCATCGAGGGCGGTGATGCCTTGCTGAAACGCTTCTGGGAGATCGAGGAGGCCGAAGATGAGTAAGTCGTCTTCTGTAGCGCGAGGGTGCAAGGGGATGCAGCGCCTGATTCGCTATGCCGCGTCTCAGGGATGGGAGGTGCAGCGTACCAGCGGCGGTCACCTGCGGTTCAGCAAGCCGGGCTGTGCGCCGGTCTTCACCTCCTTCACCACCAAGGACCGCCGCGCCGAGCTCAATGCCCGCTCCCAGTTGCGTCGGGCGGAGTGGCAGCAGAGGTGCCGCCATGACGAGTGATGCCACTGTCATCAGCACCAGGGCGCCGCATGCCTGCGCCGCTTCTGTCAGCACCGTCACCAAGGAAGTCACCCGATGAAACGTCCTACCGACCAGCAGCTTCGCGAACGCCTGATGCAGCCGGGCCCCAAGCGTCAGGGGCAGCCCGTGGATGCCGTAACTCCTCCTGACCAGGAGATGGCCGTCTGGGTCACGCTGGACATGCTCAAGCCCTACGAGCACAACCCCCGGCAGGTCCGGAATCCCAAGTACGAGGAGATCAAGGCTTCGATCCGTGCCGCGGGTCTCAAGCACAAGCCCCCGGTGACCCAGCGGCCGGGGGAGAAGCACTACACCATCTGTGATGGCGGCAATACCCGCCTGCAGATCCTGCGCGAGCTCTTTGAGGAGACCGGCGAGTCGCGCTTCCACGCCTTCTATGCCCTGTACCGACCCTGGCAGTCGGAAGTGAAGATGCTGACAGGGCATCTCAGCGAGAACGACAACCGCGGCCAGCTGCTCTGGATCGAGCGTGCCAAGGGCGTAGTGGATGCCAAGGCGATGTACGAGGAAGAGAGCGGCGACACGCTCTCGCAGCGCGAGCTGGTCAAGCGCCTGGCCGAGGATGGCTATCAGGTTGCCCAGAGCCATATCAGCAAGATGCTCTATACCGTCGAGCATCTGCTGCCCACCCTGCCCAACACCCTTTACAGCGGCTTAGGGCGGCCACAGGTCGAGAAGCTGATCAGCTACCGGGAAGCCTGCCGACTGATCTGGGAGCGCTGCACCGAGGAGGTCGCGCCCGAGGGCTTTGCCGAGGCCTGGCACCAGACCATGGCCTGGTTCGATGACGAGGGCCAGACAGAGATGAACTGGAGCATCGTGGTGGATCGGCTGTGCGGCATGCTGGCCGACCACACCGGCGTGCACTTCAACGTCTGCGAGCTGACCCTCGATAACATCGTCACCTATCGCAAGCGGCGCTGGGACCTGGAAGAGCATCAGGCCTTCGAAGCCCTGGACGTTGAGCTGCAGCAGATGCGCGACCCCGACGCCCAGCCGCCCTCGCTTTATCCACCGCTGCCCGAGACCTCTGCCGAGCCCGCCGCGGGCGGTGCGCCGGTGGCGAAGGTGTCTGCTTCCGACTCTGGCCGTGAACCCCAATCCCAGCCCCAAGCTGAGCAGCTGCCATCGCCACGGGCCCTGGGCAGAGACGCGCTTTCCGACGACGAGAGGACAGAGAGCGCCGAGCTGCTTCGGCTGCGTGAGCAGGTTGCCGCGCTGGAGCGTGAAAAGGAGCAGCTGAGCGAATCATCGTCTCCCGTGCTGCGAGGAATCGGTGAGCCGGCGTCGGAGCCTGGCCCTGTGCCCATGGCTGCGACCCCAGAGGAGGAGGTCGACTGGCCAGAGGGGGCTGCTCGGACAGAAGCCGAGCGGGCCGCCCGCCTCGAGGGGCTGACCCAGTCCAGCTGGCAGGAGAGTCCGGGGAAGCGCGGTTACCGCCACCATCTGGCCAGCGAGCTCGGCGTGCCCAGCTTCGATTTCGAGCAGCTGGCCCCCCTGGCGGCGCCGGTGCTCTCCGGCGAAACCACCCCGCCCATTGCCGACGTCTGGTTTATCGAAGGGGTGGAGGATGAGCCCCGCTCACTGCGTATTCGTATCCGCGAGCTGGTCCAGGTGATTGCCCGCTGGGGAGGCTTCGGCGGCAGCGACGTGGTGGTCGCCGATGACGACGGCATCGGTTTCGACCTCAACCCGCTGCCGGACGCCGCCGACCGCCGTGCACGCTTCGCCTGGCAGGCGCTGGCGAGCCTGCGCGGTGAACTCAATCCCGAGTACCCCTCTGACGCCACCCTATGGGGAGCGCTGCTGGGCACCCATCGGGAAGAGGGCGATGAGAGTGCCTGGGACGATGCGGTACTGCTTCGTTTCTTCCGTCTGGTGCGGCTGATTCGCCGCCTTCGTGAACACCTGCAGGGACAACAGGAGGCCCAGTCATGAGCTCTTCATCCGCCAACCTGAACCAGGCGCTGCTCAGCCAGGTCATGGGGTTTCTTCGGGAGGGCAATATGCGCCGAGCGCTGGCCCTTGGCTTCAGTGAGGATGAGCTGCGCACCCTGCGACGGCTGAGGGCGAGCGATATCGACTCGCTGGCCTGCGCAGGGCCGGTGGTAGCGCGCTTCTCGGTGGATCATGCCGCGCTGCGCGGTGTTCTGGCGCGCATCGATCGTGACCAGGATCGTGAGACCCTGATCGACCGCTGCCTGAGGCTGGGGGCCAGCGTCAGCATGATGGGAGCCTTCTTCGGCCTGACCGGCAACGACTGCTCGACGCGTCGCCAGCTGCTGGGCATTGCGCCGCGCCAGGGGCGGCTGGCGATGCCGTCGGAGCAGGCAGAGCATGATGCCTGGGAGCGCTGGCAGCATATCGCCCTGGACCCCAAGGCGACCGACGACCTGCAGGGTATGGTCACCCTCGCCGAGGAGACCGATATCCCGCTGGCGGTGGTGTGGCACCTGATCAAGCAGTGGGTCGATCCCGGCCAGCCGCGCACGGCGCCCCCGGCCGAAGAGTGGACGTCCCCTGCGGGAGAGCGGTGATGGTGCAGCTGCGGGACGCCACTCGGCAGGGGCTGGATCGCCTGATCGGCCAGGCAGCTTCCGAGATGACCCAGCGCCGGGGAGAGCCCCCGGCGTCTGGCGCTGTGAACGGCGAGACGGAGCGGTCAGGGGAGGCTTCGTCAGGCCTCGATGGCCTGCTGTTTTTCGGGAACCCCCATGAGACCGTGCCGCGGTCTCTGCTGCTGGATCCCCGCCTCGGGCACGTCGACAAGCTTGGCTGGCAGATGATGCGCATGCTGGTCAATCCGGACCGAACCACGGCGGTGCCGACCTATGACGAGCTGCAGCCCTTGCTGCGGGGGGCGCCGGGCCAGAAGGCGTCGAGGGCCACGGTCGCCCGCGTTATCGCTGTGCTTCGCCTGACCCGCTGGGTCAGTCTCGGTCATCGGGCGCGCAACGCGCAGAACGGCCGCATTATCGGCAACGTCTATATCCTGCACGACGAGCCGCTTTCGCCTGCGGAAGCCTCGGTGCTGGATGCCGACTACGTGGAGTATGTGTGTCGCTGCCTGGATCACCAGAACAAGGTGGTCAAGGCCGTTGCTGCCATGGTGCTCGAGGAGCTCCAGGAGGCCGGGGCGCTACATGAGCTGCCGACGCGTCTCGATACCCTGGCGTCTCGGCCGAGGCAGGCCCAGTGCCGGTCGCCTGCCAAGCATGACGCTGCCCAGTTCTCCGCTGCGACTGAGCAGAAGAACCAGGGCAGGCAGCCGAGTTCTCAGCGAGAACCCGGCCGGGTGAGCCGAGAGAACTCCCCTGGTTTTCAGAGAGAACCAAGTCTGGAATCAAAGGCTTATCGGGCTGTCGAGGCAGTTCTCGATGAAAACTCGGGCAGTTCTTCCCGTACAGTACGTACTTCACACTGTGTAAAACCTACAGGTACGTCAGCCCCGAGGCTGCACTGGCCGGCGTGTCTCTCGCTGGATGGGAGTGAACGTCAGGCGACTCAACTCCTGATGTCGGGCCTATCGGGCGATACCCAGCAAGCGATTCTCGATGAGGCGGCGGGTCGTGTGAGCAGCGGTTCGGTGAGAAACCCCAAGGGCTTCCTGCGGGGGCTGATCAAGCGCGCTATCAGGGGCGAGTTCGTGGCGACCGGCTATGCCCAGACCCAGGCCGAATGCCGGGCGGGCAGCAGGACCCAGAGCGCTTCACCGGCCAAGCATCTGTCTGAACCCCGTGCCGCGGCTCAGCCATCCACGCAGGCGCCGGCGCCCACGCCACCGAGCTCCACGTCACCTGATGAGGCCCGAGCGGCCCGAGAGCAGTGCCTGCGCAAGCTGGGGCTATGGCCTGCTGGCGACAAAAACTCACTCAATAGCCATTAACAATTCCGCTGTCCCCCCCACCTCAACTGATTGACAGTGCCTGCCATACCGCAGACACACATCAGCATGAGGACGACGCGCCATGGCCGTTGATCGCCTGGGAGCACTGCGCAGCAAGATCGAACTGACGCTCCATACCCACCACGCTGCACGGATCTGGAAGGGCCGTGGGGTCGAGACGGGTCGCCCACAGATAATCGGCATGCGGCAGTTCCTGCTGATCTGCGGTGCGATCAAGCAGAACGCAGCCAAGGATGACCCCTATGCGGATCACTGGCTGCTGCAGCTGGATGCCAAACTTGCCGAGACTCGTACTCAGCTGGACCAGCGTCTCCATGAGCTCGATAGCCTGATGGCACAGCTTCCACCAGAGCTAGACGTGGAGGAGAACCTTAATCAGCAACCCTTGAAGATTCCTGTCTATACCGGCGGTCAGCATGGATGGCTCGCCCTGCGCCTGCTGATCGACTTCGACCGCTTCGTCAGGCGCGTCATGCTTGCCCACCATATCGCCCTGATTGGGCGGCGACAGATGGAGGAGTACGTCCGGGGCGGTGGCCACCTGTTGCGTAGCCTATGCGCGAGCACCCAGAAGTACCCGGGCTTCAGCGGTGCCACCCGGGACGACTTCGCCGCCAACAATGCCAAGGCCCGAGACGCCATCGAGAAGTTCGGCGCACTGCCTGACGACGTGCTCTCCGGCAAGCGGCGCAGCGAGTTTGCACCGCCGATTTCCAAGCCGGGAGAGTCCAAGGTCGCCGGTGGTGGGAGCAAGGCGGAGAGTGACCAAGCCCCTTCCGCCGAGGAGTAGCGGCTTGGCTTCCCGGAGTGATTCCACTGGAATCACCTGGGCGGTGGTGCCGGGGAGGCCTCCGGGGTGATTCCACTGGAATCACTGGGGCGGCGGTGCCGAGAGGGCTTCGGGGTGATTCCACTGGAATCACCTGGGCGGCGGTGCCGGAGGAGGTCTCCGGGGTGATTCCACTGGAATCACTTGGGCGGCGGTGCCGAGGAGGTCTGTGGTGATGTCACCGGCATCACAACAAGAGCATGAGGGGGGGCAGGGTGAGTAGCGCATCGAATAGCTATGGCAAAGACGCATTCAACAGCTACGCAAAGGGTTTTTTAAAACCCTTTAAGGGTAAGGGGGAGCTGATTCGGCTCCGTGACGAGCTGGAAGAGGCGGCAAGAGCGGCGCGGCAAGAGGCGATCGATATGGCATCTCAAGCGAATGGCGGCTTGCTGAAATCGACCGACCTCTGGCTTACCCCATGGGGTAAGTCAGGCATCCCAGCCAGAACCCTGCAGTGGCGCGATAACAGGCAGAGAAGCATGGGGCTTTGGCTGCTGGAAGCGTTCCTGTCTCGTGACGACATATCCGAGGCGATGCGGCAGTCCGTCATTGATCTCGAGGTGCAGCGCTGCGTGTTCAATGCCAAGGCGGCCACGATCAACTGGTCGATCAAGCGAATCGGCAAGGCGCTGGCCGATATCGAGCATGCTGTCTCATTTCAGCGATAACGACCAAGGAGGATACCCATGGGCACACGCTTCTACGGCGAGGGGAATATCGGCAGCGATCCGGAGGTTCGGACCTTCCCCGTGCGTGACAACCAGCCGCCCCGCACGCTGCTAAGGCTCAATGTGCGGTTCGATAACCTGGTCCCCAAGGACGGAGAGGTCGTGGATCGCGGTGGTTTCTGGGCAGACGTGGAGTGGTGGCACCGGGAAGCAGAGCGCTGGTCGCGGTTGTATCAGCGAGGGATGCGGGTCGTGGTGGTGGGCAAGATGATTCAGGACAGCTGGGAGCAGAACGGCGAGACGCGCACGGCCTTCAAGGTACAGGCTGAGCGAGTGGCCATCTTGCCTCATCGGGTAGCTCAGGTAATCATGGATACCCCCCATAGCCATCAGCAGCCGGCTGAGCAGTATGCCAGTGGCCCGGGGGCCAGCCAGGAAGGCTACGGGGACTAGCCGCTGAGTGATCATGGATGAATCAAGGAGGAGAGCGATGAAGGGAGCCAGGAGGGTGCTGTGCTGGATGGGCCTGGGTGCTGCTGCGGTGCTGGCAGCGGGCTGTACCACACAGGACCATCTCTACTCTCAAGGCCGCTGCCTGACCTGCATCAACAACCCGGTGACCGGGGAGCCGATCAACTACGATCCCGAGCAGCAGCCTGCTATCGACGAGGAGGCTGTGGCAGCCAGCAGCGGCCAGGAGGTATCGGCAAGCAGCCGGCATGGGCGTTTCAGCATGGCGTCGCCGCTGGATGTGGATACGGCCTATGCTCGGGTGCGTTCCGAGTTCGGATTCCGCTCCGAGGCGGACTTCAACCCGAACAGCAACTCTGACCAGTGGGCGATGATGGACAACGCCTGGCACTTCGATGCCACGCCCGGCGCCTTCTATCAGATGAGTGACTATGCCAGGCAGACCGTCAACGGTGCCGAGCACTCCCTGGTGCTGAAGGCACAAATCCAGCGCGACGGCAGCGGCTCTCGCATCAACGTTGAGTACCTGCCGACGACCAATGCCGGGTACGATGGTGATGCCATGGGTGAGGCGCTCGAGGAGCGTTTCCGCATGGTGCTCCGTTAGCGTAGAGAGGAGGGAATTCGGTGACATCGCCAGCACTGAGACAAGAGCGGATCGGCATTGGCCACGCGGCTCAGCTGCTGGGCGTCCGTGTGACCGAGCTCAAGGATGCCCTTCGGCATGGCCGCGATTTGCGCGGCCATGCGCCACCCCAGCCCATTGTCAGAGGCGCCGGCTCATCCGGCACTCAGATGCTGTTTTTCCTGGGCGACGTGATGGACGTCGCCGAGCTGATGGCTAACCCCTGAAGACGGCGGTGCAAAGCCCTATCGCTGATGTTCCCTTTCTTGCTTCGCTCCCTCTCACTGCCTTGCCATGCTGCCCTCCACGCTTATGAGGGAGGTGTGCCAATGCGTCTATTCCTGTGCGAGAAGCCTTCGCAGGCCCGAGATATTGCCCGCGTGATTGGTGCCGGCCAGCGCAGCGAGGGATTCCTGAAGGGCGAGGGGTGTGTCGTGACCTGGGGGTTCGGGCACCTGCTCGAGCAGGCCCCGCCGGAGCAGTACGACCCGGCGCTCAAGCGCTGGTCGCTGGAAGCGCTGCCGATTCTGCCTTCGACCTGGAAGGTGGAGATCAAGAAGAGCGGCCGCAAGCAGTTCGGAGTGGTGAAGAAGCTGCTGGGCCAGGCGAGTGAAGTGGTGGTTGCCACCGATGCCGACCGCGAAGGGGAAACCATCGCCCGCGAAATCTTGGATTACTGCGGCTATCGGGGGAAGGTCGCCCGCCTGTGGCTCTCGGCCCTGGATGATGCCTCGATCCGCAAGGCTCTGGCCGACATCAGGCCAGGCGAGGCGACATACCCGCTGTATCTGGCTGGGCTCGGGCGTAGCCGGGCCGATTGGCTGGTCGGGATGAATCTAACCCGGGCCTATACGGTGCTGGCCCAGCGACAGGGCCATCAGGGAGTGCTCTCGGTGGGACGTGTACAGACGCCTGCGCTGCGCCTGGTCGTGGATCGCGACCGGGAGATTGCCAACTTCGTTCCCCAGCCCTTCTGGGAAGTCGTGGCGCATCTGCAGGCGTCGGGCGGGACCTTTCAGGCGAAGTGGCAGCCGAGTGATGCCTCGATCCAGGACGCCGTGGGGCCCTGCGTCAGCGAGGAAGCCGCCCGATCATTGGCTCAGCGGGCGACTGGGCAGCAGGGACGTGTCAGCCACCTCGAGACGAGTCGCAAGAAGGAGGCGGCGCCACTGGTGATGGATCTCTCATCGCTGCAGCAGGAAGCGTCGCGCCGCTTTGGTTACGGTGCCCAGCAGGTACTGGACATCGCCCAGGCACTCTACGAAGTCCATAAGGCGACCAGCTATCCCCGTACTGACTGCCGGTATCTGCCGGAGTCGCAGCGCGAGGATGCCGAGCGCATCGTGACGTTGCTGCTGCGCTCGGATGAGGCGCTGTCGGCGCTTCGCCAGCGCCTGGACACGAGCCGCAAGAGCCGTGTCTGGAACGACAGCAAGATTACTGCCCACCACGGCATCAACCCGACGGCAGCCTGTGACCTGACCAAGTTGAGCGATGCCGAACGCAACGTCTACGACCTGATTCGTCGCCACTACCTGGCCCAGTTTCTGCCGGCTCATGAGTACGATCGGACCGATCTGCGAGTGGACCTGGAGGGCGAAGCGTTTGTGGCCTCAGGGCGGCAGGTGCGTGTGGAAGGGTGGCGCGAACTCTTTCCCCGGTCGGCGGTTGGAGAGGAGGGTGAAGAGGAGCGGGAAGCGTTCCCGCTGCCGTCGCTGAGCGAGGGGGAGTGCTGCCAGGCTGGTCAGCTTGAGGTGCTGGCCAAGCAGACGACACCGCCCAAGCCCTTCACCGAGGGCACCCTGGTCGCCGCCATGAAGCATGCCGCTCGGTTCGTGAAAGACGAGCGCCTGAAGGCGCGTCTCAAGGAGACAGCTGGGATCGGCACCGAGGCAACGCGAGCCGGCATCATCGAGACCCTGCTGAAGCGGGGCTTCATCAAGCGGCAGAAGCGTGCCCTGGTCTCGACGCCGACCGGTCAGCAGCTGATCGATGCGCTGCCTACCGTCATCACCAATCCCGGCATGACGGCGCTCTGGGAACAGGCGTTGGATGACGTAGCGGCAGGGCGCCTGGCGCTGCAAGAGTTCATGGGCCGTCAGGCCGGCATGGTGGAGAAGCTGGTGCAGCATGCGCGAGAGTCTACGGTGACGATGCCTCAGCCAAAGAACAAGACGCCAGGAAAAGGCGCCGGAAGCCGGCGCAGGGCGTCATCATCTTGACCCTAAGAGGGGTAGGCTCAATAATGAGAGCCGTACCCCGTTGGTTGCTGACGGTCATCACGCAACGCCCTTTGAGCGCTAACGCTCAATCCCCCAAAGCGACAGCGCCTCGCGAGACTGTCGCGTCCCATTCCCTACCTTTGAAGCCAGAGCCACTGACTTCATTGCTTCCACCGGGATACGAGGCTCCTTTATCTCAGGCCAGCTTGGTTGGTTGGCCACCTCTCTCATACGACGACCGGCCTGCCGGCTACCTTGATCCAGGGTAGCGGCCAGGCCGGTTGACGTTTCCACGCTGGAAACGCCTGCCCTTCTGCGGAGCCCGCCGCATCACCAACGGGAGCCCTTTGTACAGGGATCTGTGCTTGATCGACCGAATGCGTCCGCGAAGAGATTCGGGTGCCACCGTGAGCGAAGCATGGCAACGAGGGACATGCCTTGGCTCCAGTTGCATGGCGGACATCCTGGTACTTGTCGATACGGCGACGACCCTGTTGATGCCCTCTATGGTCTTCAATCCCAAGACGTGGCGTGCCGCGTCTTGCGAGTGGGGATATCGAGGAGACGCTGCCGAAGCAGTGAGCAGCCTCCCAGCGGGCAAGTGCCGCCGCTGGCGGCCCGGTGGTCTCGACCGGCTCCAACCGAGACACCCCAGGCACCCAGGCGTTTCAAGGGTGCGCCGCTTGGCGGTACGCCATCTCCCAAGGCCTCGCGCATCCCGAGACGAGGCCGCCCATTCGGGCTGGATGCCACTGCGATTACCACCCATTCGGGGAGATGCCTCCCCAGGGGGCGGACCCCCTGGAACCTGGAGGAAGGCCTCATGGCCACGATTGTCGACGACCATGTCATGGTCTGTGACGACTGCCTGATGATCATCGCCAATGACGATGCCACCGGGCTGGATCACTTCCTGGATGAGGAGAGCGCTGCCGCCCGTGAAAGGGAGGTGCGTGATTCCATCTACGCAGCGCAGCGCGACGGGAACACCCTCGTCGTCGGCGATAGCGAGCACGACGAAGCGTTCTCGACCTCATCCTGCGACTGCTGCCACACCCACCTGGCGGGCGCTCGGCACCACTGCGTGCTGATGGGCTGAGCCAGCGTCTGAAACCACCCCTTGCCCACCCGGGAAGCCACTCGACTTCCCAGAGGGGGCGAGTGTCTTCCGGGCGCACACTGCAACCCACCGAGGAGACACTCCATGACGAACTCCACTCACCAGAGTGCCACCACTGGCTTCTTCGACCTGCATATCACCGGCCTTGGCTATCTCAACCGCATCCGAGAGGTCAGGCCGAAGCGTGGAGACGCGTTCTGGGCCTGCGATATCGCCGCCCTCAACGGCCCCGCTGACGATGTGGGCTATACCCGCTTCGACTGCCGGATCAGCGGCCGTGAGGCTGAAGCGCTCGTCAAACGCTGCCGCCAGGCGGTATATCAGGGCCGCAAGGTGCTGGTGGGCTTCAAGCTGGGCGACCTCTGGACGGACACCTTCGTCTACTCCAGAGGCGACAAGGCTGGCCAGACCGGCGTCAGTCTCAAGGCGCGCCTGCTGTTCATCAGCTGGATCAAGGTGAACGGCGAGATGGTTTACCAGGCGCCCCGCCGCGACGAGCAGACTGCTGGTAATGACAGACCCGCTGCCTCAGCGGAGTCGTCTAAAACCGGCAAGGGCTACGCCGCTGCCCAAGTAGTAGACGCGGTCGGCGCCTTTGACTCGTCGACCATGCACTGATCCACAGCGTTTCCATTCACCCACCCTGTCGGGGAGTCGCCTCCCCAACGGGTAGGTGTCTCTCCCGACATATCAACAAGGAGAGCACCGTGAAATCCATCACATCCAAGCTGGCCCGACTGCGTTCACTTGAGGTGGTAGCCAGGCCACTACCTACCGAGATGCGCCACTGGCAGCAACAGGCTCGGGTACCGGCGCTGCTCTGGCTGACCTATCGTGCGTTCTGCGTCATTGGCAGCCTGCCAGCCGGTCGACGCTTCGTTTGGCTGCTGCTCGGCGCAGTGAGCCTTCTGGGGCTGACGCAGGCACTCGGCATTGATCTCTCATGGCCATCGCTGGTGATGGGAGAGCTAATCGGTGCCGTGTCGTTCAAGGCCTGGCATCAGGAGACGCTCTGGCTCGGAACCGAGGCGCGTGAAGATGCCGACGAGTGCCGGAGGTCATCATGAGTCGCCACGACGACCCGGATGGCAGCATCCGGCTCATCCTGACTCACGGGGGTAAATGGCCAGGCCTGCCCCTCGACTAACCACATTACTCATCGCCACCCAGCCGGGGAAATGCCTCCCCGCTGGGAAGGTTCTCCCCGGAGTTGTCATGAACGGGAGAACCACGATGGAACACTTTGTCCCCAACCCCTATGCGGTCGAAGGTGCGCTGATTCGGGAGACGGTGCTGCGCGAGCAGTTTCGTCTCACGGTGCATGGCACGCGCTGGGAGTATGACGATACCGCTCCCTCGGACCCCTGGTTCGAGGAGACAACCGTCATCGACGCTGGCAGCTTTGCGACGGTCACCGAGATCGTCCATGCAGAGCCCGACCTTCTGGCGCATATCGGCCCGGAGGTCATGCTGTCTCACGCCGAGGTGCGAGACCGGTACGGTCGCCTTGTGGCAGCAGCGCGCTTTACGACGGGTGCCTTCGAGTGGCTCATGCCGCCCACCGTTCAGGAAGCGTCTGCGCTACGCGAGCGCGAGCAGGCACTGGAGCAGCGGGCCAGAGAGGAGATTGCCCTGGCCGATAATTTCAGTTCAGCGCGCTGGCTTCGCGAGCGGGCGGCAGGCCTGCGGCTGCAGCTGGCTCTGGACCACTACTATCGACCCTATGTGCGCCGAGAGCTCGAGGCGCTCAGCGTCATGCCAAGACACTGACGATTCCCAACCCTGAAAAACGCCCCACCCCGGGGCGTTTTTCCTTTCTCCGCCTGATTACGCTTTCCAATCGACCCGCCCCCGCAAACCCGAGAACCTCCTGCCTCAACGCCATTGAATGGACTCCCTTGAGGCAACGCATGCTCAACCTTCCCACCCTCTCGACGGCTGCGCTGATCGCCACCACGCTGCTGGCGGGCTGTGCCCATCAGCCGCCACAGGCTACCGAGCCCTCGAACGCCAACCCTCTCGTGCTCTCGCTGCCGTACTTCGACGTCGATGGCGAGAGGCATCGGGCCGTGGTCACCGGCCCCAACCCGCCGACGACCGAGGCCGTGACTCCGGACATCTACAGCGATGAGCTGCCTTCCGTCGAGGTGATTCGCACCGGGCGCTATCAGCTGGTGGCCACTCAGGCCTCACTGGGGCAGCGCTATCTCCTGGAGCAGACCATCGACGTGCGCATTCCGGCATCCATGACCACCACCGTGGAGGACGCGCTGCATCACACCTTGCGCCATACCGGCTATTCGCTCTGCCCCGCACCCGGTCCCGCCCAGCACACCCTCTACCGCAAGCCGCTGCCGGCGGCCCACTACCGGCTGGGTCCCATGCCGCTGCGCGAAGCCCTCCAGGTGCTGGGCGGTGACGCCTGGGAGCTGGAGGTCGACCCCGTCGCCAGAGAGGTCTGCTACCAGGTGCGGGATATTCGCTATGCGCCGGGGCACGGCGACGACAGCCGTGACGAGCGCAGCGAAGCGGTGGCGGAGGTGAGCGATGCGTGAGCCTACCGAGCTGTCGCCCGACCACAAGCCGACGGAGCCGCAGCATCGCCCCAAGCACGGGGCAGGGAAGGGCGGCAGGAAGACCCTCTACGGCCTGCTGGCGGTCAGCCTGGCCGGTGCCGTGGTGTCAGGGGCGCTGCTGTTGAGGCCGGCGCCTGAGGAGGTGCCGATGGAATCCCTGGTGCAGTCCCAGGTGCAGCAGGCGTTGGTACCGCTGGAGGAGGCACTCGCCCGAGTGGAATCACAGCAGGCGGCGCTGGAGCAGCGCCTGACGGAGCTGCTACAGCGTCTCGAACGGGCCGAGCAGCGAGGGGAGGAGAATGCCGCCGGCATCACGGCCACACGGGCTCAGCTGGAGAGGCTGGACCAGTTCGGGCCCCGCCTGTCTGAGCTTTCCGAGGCGCTGAGCCGCCTGGATAGCGAGCTCAACCTGCGCGTCACCGCCCAGAACGAGCAGATCCAGACGCTGGAAGAGCGCCTCGAGCAGAGCCGGCAGGCGGCGTCACGCCCGGCACCTGCCCGCCAGGCGCCGCGGCCAGCGGCCCCGCCGTCGCCCCCGTTCCAGGTCACCGGCGTCGAGTCCCGGGGCGGGCGCCCCTACGTTGGTGTTTCGCCCAACGGCCTGTCGAGCCTGCGGGATATCCGGCTGCTGGGCGTCGGGGATCGCCAGGATGGCTGGGAGCTGACCAGTATCCGCAGCACTCACGCCGTCTTCAGCCGCAACGGCCGCTCCGCCAACATCCAGATTCCCTGAGCCCACCGGAGATCCTGCGATGACAAACCCGAAACCTGCTGTGCTTTCCGCGATGACCGTTGCCGTGGCCCTGCTGGCAAGCCAGGCCGCTGCCCAGTCCTCTACCCATTCCACCCCGGAGCATCGCCCCGATGCCTCCGCCGTGATTCAGGAGGCGCAGCGGCTGCTCGAGAGCGAACGTACCACCACGCGCACGCAGCGAGCCGAGGCCTGGAAGCTGACCGAGCGCGACTGGGAGCGCTACGAGACGCTGATGGAGGGGCCGCGGGGGATCTGGTCGCCCAACCTCGATCCCATCACCGCCCTGGGCGTGGAGGCGCGCAGCGCCGAGGAACGCCGCCGCTATGCGGAGCTGCTGGTAGCCGTGGAGCGCGAGCGCACCGAGCGGGAGCTGGCTTTCCAGCGAGCCTATGACGAGGCCTGGCAGCGCCTCTATCCCGACGAGATGCCGGTGGACGAGTTCACCTTGCGGCCGCGCAAGGCCTTTCACTTCACCGACGAGGGCGCGCTGCAGGCGCGGCTGACGGTGTATGTGGCAATCGAGGCGTGCGAGCGCTGCGACAGCACCGTCAGCGAGCTGATGGCCCAAGGCGCCCAGATGGACATCTTTGTGCTCGACAGCGACGGCGACGACGCGGTGATACGCGACTGGGCGAGCCGCGTGGGCGTGCCAGCGGATCGCGTGCGGGCGCGGGACATCACCCTCAACCACGGCCAGCCGGACCCCGAGCACGGCATCACCGTGGGGTCGCTGCCCCAGGTCTATCCGAGGTGAGGGGGGGTGACATGAGGCTGACAGCATGCCGACGCCTGGTGATGAGCGGCGCGCTTGCCTGTGCCCTGGCGGTGGTGTCATCGCTGGCCAAGTCAGCCGCGGTGCCGCCGGCCTATTTCGATGCCGCAAGCCTGCATCAGGTCCCGCCCGAGGTGCTCTATGCGGTGGCCACGGCGGAGTCGGTGGTGAGCCTGAAGGCGGGTCGCCGGCCCTGGCCCTGGACCCTGAACGTGGCGGGGGAGGGCTTCCACTTCGCGACGCGCCAGGCGGCCTGCGACGCCCTGGTGCTGGCCCTCCGGGAAACCCGCGTCGTGGACGTGGGCATCGCCCAGCTCAATGTGCGCTGGCAGCCGCAGCTGTTCGGCGCCGGAAAGCGCTTTCCCCACCCCTGCGATGCCCTGGATCCCTACGCCAACCTGGAGGAGGCGGCGCGCCTGCTGCGCGGCCACTTCGAAGCCACCGGCGACTGGGTGCAGGCGGCTGGGCGTTACCACCGTCCCGCTGGCGGAGAGCCAGCGGCCCGCTATCGCCGCATCGTCGCCGCCGAGCTCGAGCGGCTGAACACGTCTCGCCAGCGGCAGCTGGCAGCCAACTAAGGGAGATGCGACCGATGGCGAAACGTAATCGCTGCCGCTGGATGTTACCCGCCGTGATCAGTGGGCTCTTCGCGCTGCACGCCGCCGGCGCCCAGCCGGAGACCATGCCCCCAATGTCCCTGGCCGAGCGGCCTGCCCTGGAGGTGCTTGCCGATCATGGCGGCGAGCCGGCACGCCCCTACTTCGTCGCCATCGGCATGGCCGACGTACCGGAGGAGGAGGGCTATGCGCCGGACCCGCGTGCGCCGGTGCCTTTCAGCGAGGCGGATATGCTGCCGGTGACCAGCGAGCGGCTGTCGCCCGGCGAGGTGCGCTTTCGACCGCTGGAGCTGCCGAGCCGCATGACGCCTTTCTTCCTGGTCGGCGACGATGCGCTGTCGCTGCGCTGGCTGGAGGCCCGCGGAGAGACCCTGCGCGAGCTCAACGCGGTGGGGCTGATCGTCGAGGTGGCCACACCCGAGGGGCTTGAGCGCCTGCGCGAGGCGGCGCCGGGGCTCGAGCTGCGCCCCACGCCGGGGGACGACCTGGCCGGCCGGCTGGGCCTGGCCCACTACCCGGTGCTGGTGACGGCTCAGGGGCTGGAGCAGTAGGAGCGCACGATGAACCAGACACACCCCCTGGAGGCGCTGCTGCGCCCGGCGGTAGAGCTCAACACTGCCCTGGTCTGCCTGGCCTGTGCGGTGCTCTGCATCATGGCGCCCTGGTCGCTGGCTCTGTCGCCCAGCGTGGGCTACGGCATGGCGGCGGGTTTTGCCGCCTTCGGGCTGTGGCGTGCGCGGCAGGCCTGGGTGGTGCTGCGCTACCGCCGCAACATGAAGCGCCTGCCGCGCTTCGCGATGCGCAGCCGGCAGATCCCGGTCAGCCAGCGGCTGCTGTGGATGGGTAAGGGCTTCAAGTGGGAGGCGCGCCACACCCAGCGGCTGCATGAGAGCCAGCAGCCCCACGTGCAGCGCTATCTGCGCCCGGGGCCCGCCTACCGCGTCGCCCGGGAGCTGGAGAACCGGCTGGAGCGCTATGGCGCCGGTCGGCCGCTGGTGAAGCTGCTCGCCGCGGATGTGCCCTGGAACCCGGTTCGCCCGCTGCCGCCGGTGGGTGGCATGGCGGCACTGCACGCCGTGGAGTGGAAGGAGCGCGACGTTTACCTGCCCCTGGGGGAGCGGGTCGGCCATACCCTGGTGGAGGGTACCACCCGGGTCGGCAAGACCCGGCTCGCCGAGATCCTGATCACTCAGGACATTCATCGCGGCGACGTGGTGATCGCCTTCGACCCCAAGGGCGACGCCGACCTGATGATCCGCATGTATGCCGAGGCGCAGCGGGCGGGCCGCGGGGATGCGTTCTACGTCTTCCACCTGGGCTGGCCGGATATCTCGGCCCGCTACAACGCCGTGGGCCGCTTCGGGCGCATCTCCGAGGTGGCCACCCGGCTCGCCGGCCAGCTCTCCGGTGAGGGCAACAGCGCCGCCTTCCGCGAGTTTGCCTGGCGCTTCGTCAACATCGTGGCCCGTGCCCGTCATGCCCTGGGGCAGCGCCCCACCTACGAGCAGATCCTCTCGGACGTGGTGAACATCGACGGCCTGATGATCGAGTACGCCCAGCAGACCCTGACCCGCCACGACCAGCACGCCTGGGAGCGCATCACCACCATCGAGGGCAAGCTCAACGAGAAGAACATTCCCCGCCAGTTTCAGGGCCGCGACAAGCGGGTGGTGGCCATCGAGCAGTACCTGCAGCAGGTCAAGGTGGTGGACGCCGTGCTCGAGGGGCTGCGCAGCGCCGTGCGCTACGACAAGACCTACTTCGACAAGATCGTGGCGAGCCTGCTGCCGCTGCTGGAGAAGCTGACCACCGGGCGCATCGCCGAGCTGCTTTCGCCGGACTACGACGACATCGAAGACCCCCGGCCGATCATCGACTGGCAGCAGATCATCCGCAAGCGCGGCATCGTCTACGTGGGCCTGGATGCCATGTCTGATTTCGAGGTGGCCCAGGCGGTGGGCAATTCGATGTTCGCCGACCTGGTCTCGGTGGCCGGCCATATCTACAAGCACGGCATCGATGACGGCCTGCCGGCGGTGAACGGCAAGCGCATGGGCAAGGTGCCGATCAACCTGCACTGCGACGAGTTCAACGAGCTGATGGGAGATGAGTTCATCCCGCTGATCAACAAGGGGGGCGGTGCCGGCATCCAGGTCACCGCCTACACCCAGACCCTCTCCGACATCGAGGCGCGCATCGGCAACGCCGCCAAGGCCGGCCAGGTGGTCGGCAACTTCAACAACCTGGTCATGCTGCGGGTGCGCGAGGAGAAGACCGCCGAGCTGCTGACCCGACAGCTGCGCCAGGTCAACGTGGCCACCCGCATGCTGGTCAGCATGGCCTCCGACTCCAGCGACATCGCCAACGATATCGACTTCACCAGCTCCGGCGGCGACCGCATCAGCACCGTGCAGGTGCCGATGATCGAGCCGGCGGACGTGGTCTCGCTGCCCAAGGGGCAGGCCTTCGCCCTGCTCGAGGGTGGCCAGCTCTGGAAGGTGCGCATGCCGCTGCCGCTGCCCGACAGGCACGAGGACATCCCCGGCAGCATCGCCGAGCTCGCCGAGCGCATGAAGCGCGACTACACCACCGGCGAGCAGTGGTGGACCGCGGTCATGCCGCCGCCGGTGAACCTGGAGCTGGGGGACCTGGGGGCTGAGCTCCCGGTGCGGGCCAGCGATGCCCAGGATCCGCCGCCTGCTCGGGCAGAAGCCCGAGTGGAGGTGCGGGACAAGGACGAGGCCAAAGCGCGCCGGCAGGGGGAGGAGGCCGAGGATCAGCTGCTCGACGAGTGGCCGCTGGCTCAAGAGAGGGAGAACCGTGATGAACACCGAGACAACGCCCATGACGCCTGATACTGCGGCAACCGCCATCGTCTCCAGCGTCGCCCTGGAGAGCGGCTCTTTGAGTGAGCTGCCGCCGGCCCTGTACGGACTGCTTGACTACGTGGTCATCGGCATCGACCGCGTCGAGCTGACCCAGCGCGCCTACCGCAAGGGGCTCTCGCCGGTGTGGGAGCAGGGCGAGCACCCCCATGAGGGGCGGCTGATCCTGCACTACCACGACCGCCGCTGGTCGCTGCTCTGCTCGCTGACGCCGGTGAGGGTGCACTGAGATGGCCACGGCGGAGCGCGCCCAGGAAACCCGACGCGGCTGGCTCTCCACGCTGTTCGGCCTTCCGTTTCAGATCATGGCGGTGTTGGTGGTCTCGCTGCTGATGTCGGTGCTGATCGAGTGGGCGGGGATCTACTGGCAGTGGTGGAGCCAGCCCGGGGCCCAGCACGCCCTGGAGACCCTGGAAGCGGAGGTGGCCCGGCTGGATACCACCTTCACCCGCTCGCTGCTGGTCTCGGACCCGGTCGCCCTGGCGACGGGGGCGGTCAGTCGCGCCTACGACTGGCTGTTCGTGAGGAGCGGGATCTCGGCCTGGCTCGAGACCAGCGCTCATCACGGCGGCTGGCTCGGCACCCTGCACGTCTACGTGCAGGCGGCGCTCTACGTCACGCTGATGACCCTGACCCGGGTGGTCATCCTGCTGCTGACCTCGCCGCTCTTCGCCCTGGCGGCCCTGGTCGGCTTCGTCGACGGTCTGGTGCGCCGTGACCTGCGCCGCTTCGGCGCGGGGCGCGAGTCCGCCTTCATCTACCACCATGCCAAGCGGGCCATCACGCCGGTCTTCGTGGTGGGCTGGCTGCTCTACCTGAGTGTGCCCTTCGCCATTCACCCCAACGCCTTCCTGCTGCCCTGCGCGGCACTCTTCGGCCTGCTGGTCAGCATCGCCACGGGGAGCTTCAAGAAGTACCTCTGAGGCCTCACGTCGCTGGCCTTCCGCGGCCTCGCGGCTATCGTCCGGAGCCTGCACGGGCTCCGGTGCTTGCGTGTCCAGGGTGTTGAGCGGGCAGAGATAAACGTCGTGTGCGGCGCTTATGGTTTCCTGCTGCGCTGCACCCCGGCGGGCGACAGGATGACGGCAATGCCAGCCAACGGATGGACTGTCTTGCCATGACGCTTCGCCGCCTGCCACGGGCCCTGACGCCCCTGCTCCTGACGCTGCTGACCGCCCATTTCGGTATTGCACATGCCGCCGAGCGCGACGGCCTGCGCGATGAGATCGCCCGCCAGGATCTGGCCCTGATCCAGGACCAGCTGGCCCAGATCCAGCGCATTGTGGACCGGCTCGAGGGCCGCGTCGGGGAGTTCGACCCCCACACCACCCGCGTCTTTCTGGACGTGCCGCGCCTGCGCCGTGACCTCGAGGCGGTGGCCGAGGGCATCGATGACGTGCTCGAACCTCCCCGCTTGCCGCCCCGGCAGCCGGCGCCGCTCGCCGGCGACTACCTGCGGGAGCGGTACTGATGGAGGCCTTCGCCGCCGGTGCCGGCTTCGAGGCGCCACCCCTGGGCGTCCTGATTGCCGGGGTGGGCTGCACCGTGGTGCTGCTCTGGGCGTGCTGGAGCGCCATCTCCTCCTACCGAGGCTACGCCAAGGGGCGCGTCAGCGGCGACGACTTCGGCTTCGCCGCCCTGCGCGCCGTCTTCCTGGTCGTGGTGATGTTCTGGATTTTCCTCTGAGGCCGCAGGCCTCGCACCTTCGTCATTCAGCAATTCGTCATTCAAAAAGGAGCTCGTTATGACTGCCGTGCGTTCATTCTTCTCTCGTGCTCGTGCTCGTGCTCGTGCTCGTGCTCATGCCCAGCCCCGGGGCTTTGCCGCGCTTGCTGCGGCGGGGCTCTTGCCGGCCCAGGCCATGGCGCAGGGGCTGCCCTCCATGGAGGCACCGTCGCGAGGGGAGGGGGATGGCCTGCTCACCACCCTGCAGAACTACCTGTTCGACTTCGGCGCCTTGGGCGGCCTGATCCTGGCCACGGTGGCCTTCCTGATCGTGGCCATCGCTGCCATCGCCACCTTCAACGAGGCCCGGGTGCGCGGCGAATGGTCGAAGTTCGGCGTGGTGGTTGTGGTGGGGGTGGTGCTGATCATCGCCATCATCTGGTTGGCCACCAAGGCGTCGGAGATCCTCTGATGGCCAACCGTCTCGACTTTCTGCCGACCCGCCTCAACGCCGCGCCGGTGGTGTTCCGGGGCATGACCGGGCATGAGGTTGGGATGATGGCCCTGGGCGGCCTGGCCGTGGGCCTGCTGCCGGGCGCGATCGGCGCCTGGCTGCTGGGGGCCATCGCCATGGTGCCCACCGTGGCCTTCGCCTGTGCCGGCATGGCGCTCTACTTCGGTGGGGCCGTCATGCGGCGGCTGCGTCGCGGCCGTCCCGCCTCCTGGCTCTATCGCAGCCTGCAGTTTCGCCTGGCCCGGCAGGGCATCCGACTGTGGGGCGGCGATACCCTGATCACCCGCTCCGGCCCCTACTCGCGGCGGCGGATGCGCTACCAGCCGGGAGGACGGCCATGAGTCGCTTTCGTCACGCCCTGAGCGCCCGGGATGCCCATATCACCACCCTGCGCCTGGTCATCGCGGTGCTGGCCCTGCTGAGCGCCGGCCTGTGGTGGGGCTGGAAGTCGGCCCCTGAGAACCTGACCATCCACAATCCGCCCGACCTGCGCTCCGGCAGCACCCGCGCCTGGTGGGAGGTCGACCCCTCGAGCGTCTACGCCTTCGGGTTCTACGTCTGGCAGCAGATCAACCGCTGGCCCTCCGACGGCCAGAGCGACTATCAACGCAACCTGCAGGCCTACTCGCCCTTTCTCACCCCCTCCTGCCAGCGCTACCTGGACAACGACTACGAGACCCGCAACCGCCGTCAGGAGCTCTCCGGGCGCGTGCGCGGCATCTACGAGATCCCCGGGCGCGGCTATCGCGCCAGTGCCGTCGAGGTGCTGAGCCGCGATGCCTGGGTGGTGACCCTGGATATGGCCATCGACGAGCAGTACGCCGGCACGCCTGTGCGTGATCTGTTCATTCGCTATCCGCTACGCATCGTGCGCGCCGACGTGGACCCCCAGCGCAACCCCTGGGGCCTGCAGGTGGACTGCTTCGAGGGCACTCCGCAGCGCCTGGCGGTGCCCGGCCGTGAGGAGGAAGGAGACCTGCTATGAAGTGCGTGATACTGGCCTGCCTGGCGAGCGCGGCGCTGGCCGGCGATGCCCTGGCGGTGGAGGTCATGCCCTGGGAGCGCCGCCCCCTGGAGATACCGCTGCCGGTGGATGAGGAGCGCATCGTCACCCTGGACCGCAACGTGCGGGTGGGGCTGCCGCCGGCCCTGGCCAACCCCGAGGTGCTGCGCGTCCAGAGCGCCGGGGGCGTGCTCTACCTGAAGGCCTTCGAGGCCTTCGAGACCCAGCGCGTGCGGGTGCAGGACGTGGAGAGCGGAGATGTGCTGCTGCTGGACCTCTCCGCCCGGGAGGGAGCCAGCAGCGAGGAGATCCTGGTAGTGGACAGCCGCGAGGCGTCGCCGGCCAGGGCAAGTGCTTCGACGGGTTCGTCCTCGGGTAGCAGCGGGGCGCAGGCGTCAGAGGCGTCCTGGCCTTCTGCTCAGGCGTCAGACGGTGAGGCCCAACGGGCCACCGCCACGCCGGTGCCCGTGCTGCTCACTCGGCATGCCGCCCAGTCCCTCTATGCGCCGCAGCGGACCATCGAGCCCCTGCGCGGCGTCTCTCGCGTGCCCATGCGGCTGCCCGAGTCGCTTGGCACCCTGCTGCCGTCGCTGCCGGTGACCGCCACGCCCCTGGGCGCCTGGCGGCTCGATGGCTGGACGGTCACCGCGGTGAAGCTCGAGAACAACGACCGGCGACGCGCCTTCGAGCTCGACCCGCGCTGGCTGCAGGGGGAGTTCTACTCCGCGACCTTCATGCACCCCTACCTGGCCCCGCGGGGCTCCGTGGAGGACACCACCACGGTCTTTCTGGTCACCCGGCGCGGCGGTCTGGACAGGGCACTGATACCGCTGGAGGAGATGAATCAGGCCGAGGAGGGCACCTCATGACCCTGCGCAGCAACACCCTGCTGAAGGTGCTGGTCCCGGCTCTGCTGGTAATCGTGCTGCTGATCGTGGTGCGCGGCCTGAGCGGCGGCGGCGATGCCGGCACGGACGCCGAGACCGCGGAGGCAGATCCGACGCTGACCCTGAGCGACGACGAGCTGCAGGCGCTCGGCATCGAGGGGGATACCCCGCGGGATACCGTGGCCACGTTGGTTGGCCACGTGCAGGCCATGCGTCGCGATCTGGAGCAGGCCCAGGCGGAAACCCAGGCGCTGCGCGACCAGAACGAGCGGCTGATGACCCGCAACCAGGACGTGGACGGCGCCATCGACGAGGCGCTGCGCCGGGAGCGCGAACGGCTGCGTCAGGAGATCGGCCAGTCCCAGCCGGACAGCTCCATGCTTGGCACCCTGCAGCGTCAGCTGGACCAGCTGCGCCGCCAGGTGGATGGGCAGCGCGACGACGACCTGCCCATTGGCTTAGGGCTGGAAGGTGGCGGTGGACCGAATGGGACGGCCTACTCGGGCCCCGGCTCGGCGCAGGCGCTGACCTGGGTCGAGCCCCTGGACGCCCAAGAGGATGAGCGTGGGCGCGGCGAGACCACCTTCCCGACCCGCTTCGGTGATGCCGCCGGTGAGCTGGGCGAAGCGGCCCAGCGCGCTTCCAGTGCGGTGGAGAGCCGGGTGACCGGCCGCCCCGATGAAGCCAGCGTAGAGCCCGTCTATACGCTGCCGGAGAACTCCACCCTGATGGGCTCGGTGGCCATGACGGCGCTGCTGGGCCGGGTGCCCATCGATGGCACCGTCAACGACCCCTACCCGTTCAAGGTGGTGATCGGCCGCGAGAACCTCACCGCCAACGGCGTCACCCTGCCGGAGGTGGAGAGCGCCATCGTCAGCGGTACGGCGACAGGGGATTGGACGCTCTCCTGCGTGCGCGGCCAGGTCAACTCGATGACCTTCATCTTCGAGGACGGCACCGTGCGTACCCTGCCGGCCCCTGAGGACGTCAATTCCGGTGACGGCTCCGGACGCACCACCATCGGCTGGCTCTCCGACCCGCGGGGCCTGCCCTGCATCCCCGGGGAGCGTAAGACCAATGCCCAGCAGTTCCTGCTGACTAGCTTCATCCTCGGCGCCGCCGAGCAGAGCGCCAATGCCGTCGCCATGGGCGAGGTCACCACCAGCGTGGACAGCGGCGGCGTGGTCAGCGGCCTCACCGGCAGCTCCGGCCGCTATGCGGCCAGCCAGGCCCTGGCCGGCGGCGTTTCCGACGTGCGCCAGTGGGTGCAGGAGCGCTTCGGCCAGACCTTCGATGCCGTGTACGTGCCGCCCGGCCAGCCGGTGGCCATCCATATCGAGCGTGAGCTGCCCATCGACTACGAGACACAAGGAAGGAGGGTGCGATATGACCGCACGGGCGCGGATGTCCTCGATCTGCCGTAGTGCAGAAAATAGCGTCGCATATAGCGCCGGAAATAGCGCTGCGAGAAGTGCTGCAAAATGCGCCGCGAGGCCGCTGGCAGCGCTGATGGCCACCCTGCTGGTGGCGGGCTGCGCCACCTCCCAGGAGGAGCTGATGCCGGTGGGCGATACCACCATGATGGAGATCTGGCAGAACCAGGCCGGCCACAGCACCGGCGAACGCCGCCTGCTGGACGTGCGCAGCGAGCTGCGCCGGCCCCTGGAGAGCCCGGAGCTGGTCAGCGAGCAGCTGCGCTACAGCCGCGACGCCAGCAACGAGATCTACAGCCAGTTTCGTCGCCTGCCCAACCCGGATCTGGTGATGTACGTCTTTCCCCATCTAGCGGGGGCCGAGCAGGTGCCGGTACCCGGCTACTCCACGGTGTTTCCCCTCTACCAGCGCACCCAGTACGCCATGCCCGGCGAGAGCGCCCGCCCAAGCGCAACGCTTGAGAGCCAGGGTGACGAGGGGAGGGCGCGCTGATGTCCAAGTTCGACGACCTGATGAACCGGCTGTTTGGCAGCGCCCCGGCCGGCGACAGCGAGCCCGGCCAGACGCAGGAAACCGTGCTTTCAGGCCGGGATGAGGCCGAGCAGTACGATACGCCAGCGGCCGAGCCGGAGGCGCTGGCCGCGCTCAGCAGCGACGTTCACGGCCGGCCGCTGGCCCTGCCCCGGGGCAAGGCGCCTTCCGTGGCCGAGCTGCGCGCGCACTTCCGCCGGGCGCCCTCGTTCAGCAACTACCTGCCCTGGGTGGAGTACCTGCCCGAGTCGGGCTGCTTTCTGCTGGAAGACGGCGTCTCAGTGGGGGTGGTGGCCGAGGTCTTCCCCATCGCCACCGAGGGCCGCGCCCCGGAGTCTCTGGAGGCGATTCGCGACCAGATCGAGGCCGCCTTTCAGGACAGCCTGCCGGAGTATGAGCAGCATCCTTGGGTGGTGCAGCTCTTCGTCAAGGATGAGGTCGACGCCCGCCCCGACCTGGAGCGCATGCGCGACTATGTGCGCCCCCGGGCCCGGGAGACCGAGTTCACCCAGGACTGGCTGGCGAGCATGGGCGCCCACCTCAAGGCGATCTCCAAGCCGGGCGGGCTGTTCCAGGATGACGGGGTGACCCAGACCCGCTGGCGGGGCCAGACCCGCCGCACGCGCCTGGTGCTCTACAGCTGGCTCGGCAAGAAGCGCCAGGCGGGAGAGCGTCAGCGGGGGCTTTCCCCCGAACAGGCCGCCAATCAGGTCTACGACCGGCTGGCCGCCGCGCTGCACGGCGCGGGCCTGCGCCTGGAGCGCTACGATGGGCGCGCCTTTCACCGCTGGCTGCTGCCGCGCTTCAACCCGCGGCCGCGGCTGGCCCCCGATGACCCGGCGCGCTTCTACGTCCTGTGCGACTACCCCGAGTACGCCGGTGACGTGGCCTGGAACTACGACCTGGCCGAGGGAATGCTCTTCAACTCGCCCCGAGGCGATGTGGAGACCGGGCTCTGGTGGTTCGATGGGCTGCCCCAGTGCTGCGTGGTGGTGGAGGAGATGCGCCGGGCCCCGGTGGTGGGCCATCTCACCGGCGAGGTGCGCCGCTCCGATGGCCAGGCGAGCAACGCCCTGATGGACAAGCTGCCCGAGGGCACCGAGGCGGTGCTGACCATCGTGGCGACGCCTCAGGAACCCCTGGAGGACCATATCAACCGCCTACACAGCAAGGCGGTGGGCGACAGCGTGCTGGCTCGCCAGGTACGCGAAGACTGCGACACCGCCCGTCGCTACCTGGGACAGAACCACAAGCTCTACCAGAGCACTCTGGCATTCACCCTGATGGGCGAGGACGAGCAGGATCTTCAGCAGCGCAGCCTGGAGCTGGCGACTCAGCTGCTGCAGGTGAACCTCTCGCCGGTGGACCCGGAAGACGAGGTCGCCGGCCTGAACACCTACCTGCGCTGGCTGCCGATGAACTTCGACCCGGAGCAGGATCGCAAGAACCGCTGGTATACCCAGTTCAATTACGTCCACCACCTGGCCAACCTGGCGCCAGTGTTCGGGCGCGGCCGCGGGACCGGCCACCCCGGCATGACCTTCTTCAACCGCGGTGGCGAGACCTTCAGCTTCGACCCGCTGAACCTCGAGGACCGCTCGGCCAACGCCCACATGCTGGTGTTCGGCCCTACTGGGGCCGGCAAGTCGGCCACCCTGAACGGCGTGCTGAGCCAGGTCATGGCCATGCATCGCCCGCGGCTTTTCATCATCGAGGTGGGCAACAGCTTCGGGCTGCTGGGCCAGTATTTCGAGCGCAAGGGGATGAGCGTCAACCAGGTCAAACTCTCGCCGGGCTGCGGGGCCCGGCTGCCGCCGTTCGCGGCGGCCACGCGGCTGCTGGAAAACGAGGTGGAGGAGCGGCGTCTGGCCCGGGATACCGAGGACGCCAACCCCTTTGAGGAGGCGCCTCTGGAGGAGGACGAGGAGCAGCCCGATGAGGAGCGCGACCTGCTGGGCGAGATGGAGATCACCGCCCGGCTGATGATCACCGGCGGCGACCCCAAGGAGGAGCGGGAGTTTCGCCGCGCCGACCGGCGCATGGTGCGCGACGCCATCTACCGAGCGGCGGAGCGCTGCCGGGAAGAGGGCCGCGACTGCATGACCCAGGACGTGCGCGAGGCGCTCTATGCGATCTCATGCGATACGGAGATTCCCGAGGAGCGGCAGCGCCGCGCCTATGACATGGGCGAGGCCATGGGGCTGTTCTGCGACGGCTTCGACGGCGAGGTGTTCAACCGCCCCGGTACCGCCTGGCCCGAGTGCGACGTGACCATCATCGATCTGGCCCACTTCGCCCGAGAGGGCTACGAGGCCCAGCTCGCCCTGGCGGTAATCAGCGTGACCAACATGATCACCAACCTGGCCGAGCGCGACCAGTACAGCGGGCGGCCCATCGTCCAGGTCATCGACGAGTGCCACCTGCTCACCTTCAACCCGCTGCTCAGCCCCTATCTGGTTAAGGTGGGCAAGATGGGCCGCAAGCTCTCCCACTGGATCTGGATGGCCACCCAGAACCTCGAGGACTTCCCGGACGCGGCCCGCAAGCTGCTCAACATGATCGAGTTCTGGCTGTGCCTCTACATGCCCCCGGACGAGATCGAGCAGGTCAGCCGCTTCAAGGAGCTCACCGCCACCCAGCGCAAGCTGATGGCTTCCGCCACCAAGGTCTCCAAGAAATACACCGAGGGGGTGGTGCTGTCAGGGCGCCTGGAAGCACTGTTCCGGGTGGTGCCCCCCAGCCTCTACCTGGCCCTGGCCGGCACCGAGGGCGAGGAGAAGGCCGAGCGCATGCGGGTGATGCGCGAGCAGGGCTGCTCGGAACTCGAGGCGGTAATTTCGATATCGGAACGACTTGATCGTGCAAGAGGTATTGGCTAATCATCTGTTGACATAATGCTTTATCTATGCTTGTTATTTTTGGAGCGAAAGTGTAATGTAGGGGCTTTGCGTTCGTGTCGGGCGCATTTGTAATATTATTTAATGAGTAAAGCTCAATGGGTATGCGGGAATTGACAAAGGCAGGTAGTGCGCTCTCTTTATCTTCTAAAATGGTTGGAGGGTTTTCCAGTCATGAATTTAACGCAAAAAGGCGACCAGGCAAGGAAGTCGGGGTTGAATCTTGGTACTCATACTATGCAGGTTTCACTGAGGGTTTTGCAAAGTCTGCAATTTTAGCAGCTGAGCTTCCAGTGGGCTCTAAAATCCTTGATCCATGGAATGGGTGTGGTACCACAACGAAGGTGGCCGACTCTTTGGGATATTCTGCAATAGGGTTTGATATAAACCCTGTTGCTACATTAGTGGCCTCTGCAAAGCTTGCTCGAGCTAGCGATGCGCTATATGTGATCGGTCTAGCATCTCGGCTAGCAAAAGGCAGCTTTTTGGAAGAAGGTAGAGTGAAAAACAATGACCCCCTCAGGGGGTGGTTGTGCCCTGCAGTAATACGCACATATCGTGCGATTGAGCGTGGGGTTCTAGAGAATCTGGCTGATCGTGATGGTAAGGCTCTTAAACCTTCAGAAGTTGCCCTGCCTCCGTTAGCTTCGTTTCTTATGTTGGCTCTTCTGCGCTCTGCTCGTGAGCTTTCTGGCGTCCAAAAAACATCTAATCCGACTTGGATGAAGAAGCGAGAGCGTCCTCCTAAATATAGGCCAGAAGACCTATGTGTCAAGTGGATCGCCAATCTCAGGGAAATGGGTGAAAATCTTATAGAGGTTGAAGAAAGGCCTTCTATAGGCTCAAAGGTGAGCCTTGGCGATTCTAGGCTACTACCTTTAGAGGATTCCACTATTGATCTGGTTGTTACCTCGCCGCCTTATTGTACTAGGATTGATTACGTGGTTAGTACCTCTTTTGAACTGGCAGCTCTTGGAGTTCATGGTGATAAGAGTGATTATGACATGTTGCGACGTAAAAGCATGGGGACCCCGCTTGCAAGAAAGGGTTGCGTTTCTCCCAGCTTAGCATCTTTTCCAGATGGTGTTGCTAGCATTTTGGAGAGCATTAAAAGACACCCAAGTAAGTCTTCTGAAAGCTATTACTTTAAGACGTACGCTCAGTATTTTTCTGACTCAATGCTTTCGATAAAAGAATTGAGAAGAGTCTTGAAACCCGGGGGTGTTGCTGCGCTTGTTGTGCAAAGCTCCTACTATAAGGACGTTTATGTGAACTTGCCAGAGCTTTATGTCGAAATGGCCCAATCGCTTTCTTTAAACTCTGAGATCGCAGTGAGTTATGATGTTAGCCGCTTTTTGTCCCAGATCAACTCGCGGTCTTCTAAGTATAGGGAAAAAACAAAACATTCTGAAGCAGTGGTGATAATGGAGGCAATATGACTGATGATAAAGCCACTCCCGCGCAGCTTATAACGGCCGTGGACTCTGCGGTTACGCGTGTCAGGACAAGGGCTCTTGATGTTTCATTCAACGAACTTTTTGATATGTACCGAAGTGGCGAGCTTGTCATATCTCCGGAATACCAAAGGCTATTTCGTTGGCCAGAAAGCAAGCAGTCGCAATTTATAGAGTCACTTATCCTAGAGCTTCCTATACCGCCTATTTATTTGATAGAGGTTGAGGATGGGATTTACGAGCTGATTGATGGTTTGCAGAGGATCTCTTCTTACTTTCATTTTAGGGGTATTCACCCAAATAAGTCAGATGATGAGGGCGGGGGGCTGGTTTTAACTGGTTGTGATGTGCTTCCTGACTTGAATGGCTCCACGTACGAAAGCCTTCCACAAGCGATACAGATAAAGCTAAAGCGGCATTTTATTAGAATGGAGGTTCTTCGTAGAGAAACGGAAAACCAGTTCCGTTACCATATGTTTAAGCGCCTCAATACTGGGGGGGAGATACTTAGTCCTCAAGAGATTAGGAATTGTACTATCAGGCTTCTGGATAATACTTTTAATGATTTTCTCAAGGATATGGCTAAACTGCCAAGTTACCTAGAGTGCATGGAACAACTAACGGATGAAAAGCGAGAGCAAATGTACCTTGAAGAATATGTTTTAAGGTTTTTTGCATTAAAAAATAATCGTGAAGGGTACTCAAAGGAGGTTGGCGAGTTTCTGACGTCTTACATGGAGTCTGTTGCTGACTCAAGTAAGTCAGTTTCATTTGATTATAGGGTTGAGAAAGCTGCCTTTGAAACAACCTTCGACTTTCTTAATGAAGCGTTTGGGAATGGCGCGTTCTCTGGATATAATAGTCGCGGGAATCCGATGGGATACTTTTCATCATTACACTTCGAGGCGTTTTCTTTAGGTCTGCAGAAGTATCTTGGTGAAATAAGTGCGCTAGATCAAGATGAGAGGGAAGTGGTCTTCGAAGGGCTGAGATCCATAAAAAGCGACCCTGAGTTTAAGAGGTTGACGACAGGAGGTGGGAAAAACTATTCGGCTGCCCTAAATCAAAGGGTCGAGTTTGTTGAAAGGAAGGTCGCTGAGTGCTTATGTTAGACCTTGAAGATATACGAGCCCAGATAGAGGTAGAAAGAGAGTGGCGTGAATCAGAGCTTAGGTTTCTTAAGAATCGTCTGAGCTATATCGATAGCGAGACTGACAGGAAAATATATAGAAAATCATTGGTTGTAATGCTCTATTCGCATTTTGAAGGTGTGTCAAAAGCGATTTTGTTTACTTATGTTAATTCTATTAATGCTTCTGGCCTGCTTGTAGAGCAAGCTAATGAAGCAATATCAGCTGCTTCTCTGGCAGATGTTTTTCAGGCTTTGAGAGATCCTAGTTCAAAATGTAGGGTGTTTAAGAAAGACCTTCCGGATGATGCTAAGGTCCATCGATTTGCACGTGATAAAGAGTTTCTTGTTTCACTTCATGACTTTTATCAACGTGCTGTCTCAATTGATGTTGACTCAATAGTTGATACTGAGTCTAACCTTAAGCCTGTGGTGCTAAGAAAGATTTTGTTTAGGCTGGGTTTGGAGCCATCACTAGTTGATCCATGGACTGGAACTATTCAGCACCTACTCCGTAGGAGAAATGATGTTGCTCACGGCTCAGCTAAAGATGGTATTGATGAGGATGTGTATTGTGAGCTAGAGCATACAGTTGTGAGTGTGGTTGATGATCTAGTGAGAGTTGTATCCCTAGATTCATAGAATAACCGCAGCACTTTGGACCACCCGGTAGAAGCAGGAGGGCCAGCGCCGGTACCCTCCCTGCTTTACCGACCAAA